>DASRWV010000088.1:0-20698 GCA_035687505.1 Nitrosotalea sp. | reverse complement strand
AGCGCTTACTTCACCCCTGACGAGTGGTGGGAGCTCGGCGCGCACGGCATCATCCGAGAGCACCAGCGCGTCTACTTAAACTTCATCCGCGCCCTTGACGAATACGCTTAAAGAATGAGCGGAAACCGGACTGTTTCCGCTCATCGGCCGGCCGGCTGCGCCGACGGGCCTGCTCACCTTCCCGGGATCGGATTTACAGAATATTTTCTCCTTGCAATGCGTGGATGGCGAGAAAGGATGCTGAGTCGCGGCCGAGGTGAACTCGGCCGCCCTGGCCACGCTGGGATGATGGACAGCAGATGAAGCCCATCCACGTCGCTTTCGTCTGGCACATGCACCAGCCGTATTACAAAGACGACCTCACGTCCACCTACCTGTTGCCGTGGGTTCGGCTGCGCTGTGCCAAGGACTACTACAAGATGCCCGCCCTGCTCGACGGCTACCCGAAGATTCGCGCCACCTTCAACCTCGTCCCGTCGCTCCTGGCGCAGATCGAGGACTACGGCAAGTCAGAGTCGGTCGACCTCTTCCTCAACCTGAGCCGTCGCGATGCCGGCGAGCTCTCGGCCGAGGAGCGTGATTTCGTATTGCGCTGGATGCGCGAATCCCCGCGCTCGCTGCGCGTCCAGCAGTCGCCACGCTATCTGGAGCTGGCCTCGCGGCCTATTGACGCTCAATTTACGATGGGCGACATTCGTGACCTCCAGGTCTGGTTCAACCTCGCCTGGTGCGACCCGGTGTGGATGGAGTCAGACCCGCGGCTCGCTGAGCTGAAGCGCAAGGACCGCGACTTCTCGGAAGCCGACAAGCAGCCGCTGTTCACCGCGCAGCTGGACATGATGGCGAAGGTCATCCCGAAGTACCGCGAGCTCGCCGATCGGGGCCAGGCCGAGCTGACCTTCTCGCCCTACTACCACCCGATCCTTCCGCTCATCATTCATGTCGACTCGGCGCGCAGCGCCAACCTCAACATCCAGCTCCCTCAGCGCCACTTTTCTCATCGCGAGGACGCCGAGCGCCAGATCGAGCTCGGGTTCGGAGCCTTCGAGCGACTGCTCGGGCGCAGGCCGAAGGGCATGTGGCCGTCCGAGATGGCGGTGGGGGAGAGCGTGATCGGCCTCGCCACCGGCGCGAAGCTGGACTGGATGATCAGCGACGAAGAGGTCCTGGCGCGGTCGATGGACAGCCAGTACTCGCGGGACGCGGACCTGTACAGCCCCAAGCGCGTCGAGAGGGAAGGCCAGAGCGTAGCGATGGTTTTCCGCGACGCTCAGATCTCGAACGCAATCGGTTTCGACTACCAGAAGATGTCGTCGCTCGATGCGGCGCGCAGCCTCGTCGGCCGGGTGAAGAAGATCGGCGAGCAGCAGGGCGATCGAGAGCAATTGGTCGTGATCGCGCTCGACGGCGAGAACGCGTGGGAGTACTACCCGCGCGACGGCCACGATTTCCTCAATGCGCTGTACACGGAGCTCGAGGCGAACCCGAGCGTCGTGACCACGACCGTCTCGGACTTCATCGCGGAGCACCCGCCGGAACAGCAGCTCCATCACCTGCACACGGGCAGCTGGATCGGCTCGAGCCTCGATACCTGGATCGGTGACCCCGAGCACAACATCGCATGGGACCTGCTCGCCGAAACGCGTGACTGGCTGGAAGAGCAGTCGCGGCAGCGGCCGAAGGAGTCGGAGCAGGTGGCGCTCGCCTGGCGCGAGATCTTCATCACCGAGGGCAGCGACTGGTTCTGGTGGTTCAGCCGCAAGCACGACTCGGGCATGGACCTGATCTGGGACAACCAGTTCCGGCTGCACCTGCGCAACGTCTACAAGCTCATGGGCACACGTGCGCCCGCGCGCCTGTTCCAGCCGATCATCAAGCGCGCGCCGACGCCGGAGCGTGGTGTGCCCGCGGAAGAGATCACACCGCTATCACGCGAGGATCCCGAATGGAGCAAGGCAGGCCACTATCTCGTGGGCTCGGGGTTTGGCGCGCTGCACCGCCCGGCGGGCATCGTCGAGAAGGTCTATTACGGCAACGACGACAAGAACCTGTACTTCAGGATCGACACGCCGCGTTCGCCGGCCGAGCTCGAAGCTCAGCACATCGACCTCTGGCTCTACTGCTCAGGCGCGCCCGCGGGCGACGGGGTCAGTGACATGGAGCTGCCGCTCAAGGCCGGCGCGATGGCCGACCTCGGCTTCGAGCCCGCGTATGCGATCCGGATCGTTCCGCGCTCGCGCGGCGGTTCGGTCACCGTGGCAAAGATCGTCGAACCTCTCACTCGGGCCGTCGTGAACACCAGTTGGGAGGTCCCCGATCCGTTCTTCGTCTCGATTCCGCTGGAGCTGCTCGGCAAAGGGCCTGGCGATACGGTGGAGATGGCGCTGGTCGTGGCCAGGGAAGGGCAAGACATCGAGGAGGTGCCGCCTTCAGGCTCGCTTGGCGTCCGCGTTCCTGGAGAGGCGCCGGCGGCTGAGGTCCCGCACTCGGAGAACCTCAAAGTGCTCGTGGCAACCGCGGAGCTCGCGCCCTTTGCCAAGCTGGGCGGCGTCGCCGACGTCGCCGCCTCGCTCTCGAAGGAGCTGCGCCGCCTGGGCCACGACGTGAGAGTCGTGCTGCCCCGCTACCGGCAGGTGGACGTCGGCAAATACAACCTGAAGCAGGTCGTGACCGGCCTGCAGGTTCCACTCGGCGCCCAGAAGCTGGAGGCGACCATCTACGAGGGGCGGCTCGGCGACATGGTCGTCTACTGCGTCGACTGCCCGCCCCTCTACGACCGGGACGGAATCGTCGGCTTCGGCGACGACGACGCGCGGTCGGTCTTCTTCTCGCGAGCGGTCCTGGAGATGCTGCCGGCTCTCGACTTCTGGCCGGATGTCATCCACATTCATGACTGGTTCCCGGCCCTGGTGCCGAACCTCCTCGAGCGTGTGTACACGCAGGGCAAGTACTCGGAGATCGCCACCAACCTCACCATCCACAATCTCGCCGCCCAGGGAGTGTTCGGTTTCGGCGCCCTGGTGCTGGCAGGCCTCGATGAATGGGGCTTGATCCGGCCAGGCATCCCCGGTCTGGACAACGTGGTCAACACTCTGGCTCGCGGGATCGAGTTCGCCGACGTCGTCAACACCGTCAGCGAGCGCTACGCGACCGAGATGCAGACAGCCGAGTACGGCGAGGGTCTGGACGAGCTGCTGCGCCGCAACGCGCACAAGCTGCACGGTGTCGTGAACGGCATCGACTACGAGATCTTCGACCCGGCGCGCGACCCGAACATCCCGCATCGCTATTCGGCCGAGGCGCCCGAGAACAAGGCGCTGTGCCGCGCCGACCTTCGAGCCGAGCTCGGACTCGATGACGTGAACAAGCCGCTGTGCGCGATCGTGTCGAGGTTCTACGACGTGAAGGGGCTCGACCTCGTCGAGCAGGCGATGGCACAGGTGCTGCACCTCGGCCTGCAGGTCGTCGTGGTCGGCACAGGCGATCGCCGCTACGAGGACATGTTCCGGCGCTGGGCGGGCGAGAAGCCGCACCAGGTGTCGGCCTGGATCGGGTTCGACTCGGCGCTCGCGCAGCGCGTCTACGCCGGCGCCGACATGCTGTGGATGCCGTCGCGATTCGAGCCTTGCGGCCTCGCGCAGCTGATCGCCCTGCGCTACGGCACGATCCCGGTAGTGCGCGAGACGGGCGGACTTGCGGACACGATCAGGGATTACGACCCGGTCGCCGCGACTGGCACCGGGTTCATGTTCGACGCCTACGACCCGTGGCAGTTCTTCGCCGCCGTCGTGCGGGCGGCCGAGACTTTCCGGCACCCGACGCTGTGGGCCTGGCTCGTCCGTCACGCGATGACGGAGGACGTTTCATGGTCCCGCTCCGCGCACCGGTACGTGCAGCTCTACGTGGCCGCGATCACGACGCGGCGTGAGCGGCGCGGAGTAACAGCCCTGGCGGACTAGCTTTTCCCTCTCCCCTTCAGGGGAGAGGGGCGAGGGCAAGAGGGCTCGAGGTGTAACAAAGCGCGGTTCACCGCGTTGGGAGAAGTGAATGGCACGACACGCTTGGCTGGCCATCGCGATGGTGATTTTGTCCGCGTGTGCAGCCAACGGTCCTCTTGTGCGCGCGGCAATCTCGCCTTCGCCCACGACGCCGTCGGTTTTACCGAGCTTCGAGCCTTCGCCCTCACCCTCACCGACTCCTTCGGCCTCTCCTGCGCCAAGCCCTGTTCCGATGTCGGTCTCTTGTTCCGCCACGCCGAGCGCGGCCCTTGAGCCGCTCGTGCTCACCTGGACCCCCGACCAACCGCAACCACCACTCTTGCTCAACAGTCTCCGTGACCCCGCGCATCCAATCACGCTCTGCACGATTCAAGGCACGTACGGCGTCAGGTTCATCTCAGCAACGGAGATTGGTTACGTGACCAACACGTCGCTGAACAGCCCGGCCGAGGGCAGGAGCGTGATCATGCGAATGAGCTTGACCGACCTCAAGCCTGTCGCCGTCGCGTCAGTTGAGGGTCAGGTCATGGACATGGTCTGGAGCCCCGATGGCTCGAGCGTCGCATACCTTGTGGACGCGAACGCTCCCGGGCTCGGCTCAGGGAGCGCCAACCGGCTGTGGATCAAAACGGGAACCGCTTCGCCGCGAGCGCTGACACCGCTGATACCACTGTTCGGGCGCGGTGGGTCGATCAGCGACGAGATCAAAGTTCGCTTCTCCTCAGATGGGAAGTACCTATTGATGGTCGACACCTCAGTCGCGACTGGTCCTGCAGCCTCGCCCGACCAGGCGCGGGACATGGCACCATTCCAGATTCGTTCCGTGCTGGATGGAAGCTTTGTGTGGGCTGCACCATCTGCGCTGCGGGCGCCGGGCAAGTACCAGTTCGCAACCATGGCTGCATGGCTGCACCAGGCTGACAAGCTTTATTACCGCGATTCCGCGGGAGTGCAGACATGGGACCCACCCAGCACCGACGGGACGATCTACCCGGGGCTGGCGTGGTACTCACCCTCGATATCGCCCGATGATCGTTTCGTCGCATACACGGTCGACCTGGATGCGCAACCGCATTTGGAGGTTCGCGAATTGGCCACGAAGGCATTCAGGGTCATTCCAGGAATCCGCGCAGCGCCATTCTTCCTCTCGAGCAACTTGCTGTTTGTGGCCGAATACGCTCCGAGCACGCAATACGGGCCAGGCGTCCCGCCCTACTCGTCTAATGGTCGTGCCGTGGTCATCGATCTGCGCACCAACGTTGAAACGCCGGTGCCAATGATCAATCCGATCGATTACTGGCCGCGCTAGCCGCTGCCGCCTCGATCCACTTTTTTGGCGCCAAACTCGTGTATGAAGCAAGGAATTCGACTCTTTTGGCGCCAAAAGAGTCTTTGGGAGGACCCTGCTAGCCGCCCCAGTCCGGCAGCAGCCGCAGCTGCTCCACGCGGCGCGCCCCCGGCGCGTAGGCCAGGTTGAAGTAGTCGATCACCATCCGGCGCGCGGCGAAAGCCGTGGCCGTATGGCGGATCGAAGCCCGCATCATCTCGATCCAGCGCTGCGGGATTCCGTCCTTGTCGCGTTCGAAGTACGCCGGCACCACCTCTCGCTCGAGCAGCCGGTACAGCCCCTCCGCCTCCGCGGCGTCATCGATGGCGGGGCGGTCGAGGGTCGCTCCGGAAGGGATCGCCCACCCGAGCTCGGGGCGGTACGCCTCGTCCCACCAGCCGTCGAGGATGCTCACGTTGAGCGCGCCGTTGGCACCCGCCTTCATGCCGCTCGTGCCGCTCGCCTCGAGAAACCGGCGCGGGTTGTTCAACCAAACGTCGCTGCCCTGCACCAGGTAGCGCGCGAGCTCGATGTCGTAGTCCTTGAGGAAGACGACGCGCGGCTCTTCGCGGGCGAGCGCGACGACGCCGGCGACGATGTCCTTGCCCGGCTGGTCGGCCGGGTGTGACTTACCCGCGAACAAGAACTGCACCGGGCGCTTGGGGTTGTGTAGGAGCTTGACCAGCCGCGGGCGGTCCTGCAGCAAGAGGTTGGCGCGCTTGTACGGAGCGAAGCGGCGGGCGAACCCGAAGGTCATGGCGTCGATGTCGAGCTCCTTTGAGTTTTCGGAACGCCTCTTGGCGAACTCGAGCAGCTGGCGCTTCAACGTGAGGTGGATGGCCCACAGATCGGCCGCGGGGATCTCGAACACCGCATGCCACCGTCCGTCCCTGCCGTCGAGGTCCCACCAGTCAGGTCCGACGTAGCGGCGCAGTAGATCGGCGATCTCGGGCGCGATCCATGTAGGCATGTGAACGCCGTTGGTCACCGATCCGATGGGGATCTGGTTTTCGGGCAGGCCGCGCCACGCGTCCTTCCACAGGCGCCGCGAGACAGCGCCGTGCAGGCGGCTCACCCCGACCGATTGATCCGCGAGCCGCAGTGCCGCATAGGTCGTTGTGAATCGCTCGCGTGGATCGCCCGGACGCTGGCGTCCGAGGTCCATGAAGCGGTCGAACGACAGGCCGACCTCGCTCAGGTACGGGCCGAGCAGGTCCCAGACGAGACCGGGCTCGAAGTAGTCGCTTCCTGCAGCGACCGGCGTGTGCGTGGTGAAGACGATTCCGGCGCGGGCGACGAGCCGTGCCTCTTCCAGCGTCATCTGCCGGGAGGCCCTCAGCTCGCGGATGCGCTCGATGGCACACAGAAAGCTGTGGCCTTCGTTGAGGTGGAAGACCCCTGCCGTCACACCGAGCGCGCGCAGCGCGCGCACCCCGCCGATGCCGAGCACTATCTCCTGGCGCAGCCGGCGGTCCGGTTCGGGCACGTACAGGCGATCGGTGATCCCGCGGAGGTCGGGCGGGTTGGACTCGAGGTCCGTGTCGAGCAGGTACAGCTGCACGCGGCCGACCTGCGCCTTCCACAGGCCGATGCGCACTGAACGGGAGCCGATGGGCGCTTCGACCTCGATGCCTTCGACCCGCTTCACCGGCAGGTCGCTGCCGTGGTTCTCGGAGTACACCTCGACCTGGCGGCCGCCGGCGTCGATGTCCTGCCGTCCGAAACCCTGCTTGTAGAGGAGACCGACCGCGATCAGGGGAAGCCCCAGGTCGCTGGTCGCCTTCAGGTGGTCTCCGGCCAGGACGCCGAGCCCGCCCGAGTAGATGGGCAGGCATTCGGCGAGGCCGAACTCGAGAGAGAAGTAGGCAACGACAAGCGGGGCGTGCGCGTCCATGAAGCGGGGATGGTGCTCGTAGTACTCGCGGCGGGCGGCGCGGGCGCCCTCGAGCGCGGCTTTCCCTTCGTCGCGCTCACATGCTCGGGCCACCCCATCCTCGCCGAGCTGCTTGAGCAGCAAGACCGGATTCTGCCGGGTCGACTCCCAAAGCTCGGGGTCGAGGGTGCGAAAGAAGTTCTCGATGCGGGGCTGCCAGGTCCACAGCAGGTCGTGAGCTAGTTCGTTCAGTTCCTCAAGCAAGACATACGATGTTATTGGGAAGTGAGATGAAGGCGGTAGTCATGGCGGGAGGGGAGGGCTCGCGTCTCCGGCCGCTCACGAGCCGGATGCCCAAGCCGCTGGTGCCGGTGGCCGGGCGCCCGATCATGGAACACATCCTTCTTCACCTGCGTCGCAACCAGATGCGCGACGTGGTCGCCACCGTGCAGTACCTGGGCGCCTCGATCCGCAACTATTTTGGCGACGGCTCCGAGCAGGGCGTCGCTTTGACCTACTCGGTCGAGGACTCGCCGCTCGGCACCGCGGGCTCCGTCATGCTCGCGAAGCAGCAGCTGACCGAGCCGTTCGTGGTCATCTCCGGTGACTCGCTGACCGACATCGACCTTGCCGCCGCGGCCCGCTTCCATAGGGAGCGCAAGGCCATCGCCACCATCGTCCTCAAGCCGGTGCCCAACCCGCTCGAGTACGGCGTGGTCGTGATGGACGAAGGCGGCGCCGTCCAGCGCTTCATCGAAAAGCCGAGCTGGGGAGAGGTCATCTCGGACCTCGCCAACACCGGGATCTACATCCTCGACCCTGCGGTGTTCGACTTCTTCCGTCCGGGCGAGGTGGCCGACTGGTCGAGCGACGTCTTCCCCAAGCTGTTGAAGGAAGGCGAGCACGTCTTCGGTTGGGTGGCGTCGGGTTACTGGGAAGATGTCGGCAGCCACGCCGCGTACGTCAAGGCGAACTTCGACTGCCTCGAGGGCAAGGTCAAGGTGCAAATTCCCGGCGATCGCACTGGTGATTCCATCTGGATCCACAAGGACGCAGAGGTCTCACCCGGCGCTCGCATCGACGGTCCCGCGCTCATCGGCGCCGGCGCGAAGGTGCGGGCAGGTGCGTGGGTGAATGGACCCTGTGTGATCGGCGGCTACACGACCATCGACTCCGGCGTGAAGATCTCGAACTCCATCACCTGGGACCACTCCTACATCGGTTTGAACTCGCGGCTGCGAGGTTCAGTCGTGTGCAGGTCGGTGACGATCAAGAACGGCTGCCTGCTCGAAGAGGGGAGCGTGATCGGCAGCGATGTCGTCATCGGAGCCGGCACGACCATCAACCCGAACGTTCGCATCTGGCCGAACAAAGAGGTGGAGCCGGGCGCTGTCGTGCACGAGTCGATCATCTGGGCGGGCTCGTGGAAGCGCGGGCTGTTCAGCTCATACGGTCTGACCGGGTTGATCAACGTGGAGTTCACCCCCGAGTTCGCGTCGCGCCTCGGTGCTGCGGTCGGCGCTCTCGCCCCCAAAGGAACCGAGATCGCGATCTCGCGCGACTACACGAGATCCGCCCGGATGATCAGTCGGGCCATGATGTCGGGGCTCACCTCCTCTGGCACCACAGTCACCGACCTCTCGGTGCTGCCGGCGCCGGTGTCGCGTTATTGGGCCCGCCACAACCACGTTGCCGCTGTGCACGTGCAGACCTCGCCGGTGGATCCTCGCTCGGCGGACATCCGGCTGTTCGACGATCACGGGTTGGAGCTGGACAAGCGCAACGAGCGCAAGCTCGAGGGTCTCTTTTTCCGCGAGGACATCCGCCGCGTCTCGCACTACGAGATCGGCCGCATCGTGCGTCGAGACAGCCAGACGGAACGCTATATCGAGGACATGATCGCGACGCTCGACCTCGAGACTGTGCGAGGGGCGGCCTTCAAGATCCTGATCGACTACAACAACGGAGCCGCAGCCGAGGTGCTGCCCAGGGTCTTGCAGGAAATGAACTGCACTGTCATCCCGCTCAACGCCTCGCCTGCCGAGGTTCTCATCGAACAGGACGACAACACGTTTCGCGAACACCTGAAAGAGATGGGATTGATCGTCTCCGCCGTGAAAGCCAAGCTTGGCGTATTCATCGACACGCCCGGCGAGCGGTGCTTTCTGGTCGACGAGACCGGCACGGTGCTCGATCACGACTCGGCTTTCGCCGTCCTCTCGCAGCTGGCGCTGTCCAGGCGGACCGGCATGGTGCTCGGCCCGGCGTCGGCGTCGCTGGCGTATTCGATGATCGCCGAGCGGATGCAGAGCAGGTTCGTGCCGACCAAGATCACGCCAGGCGCGGTGCTGCGGGCGGCTCAGCATGCCGACACCGTGCTTGCGTCGGATGGCGCGGGCGGCTATTGCTGGCCGGATTTTGCGGTGTCGTTCGACGCGATCTTCACGACGGTGCGCGTGCTGGAGCTGCTGGCGCAGACGGGGACGTCGCTTGGAGCGCTGCGACAGCAGATCCCGGCGGTGTCGCACCGGAGCGCGATCGAGTTCTGCCCCTGGGAAGTCAAGGGTCGCGTGATGCGAACCATGATGGAGCGGCACATGAAGGATCGCGTTGACCTCACGGACGGGGTGAAGGTGTTCGTCGATGGCGGGTGGGTGCTGGTGGTGCCGGATGCCGACCGGCCGGAATATCACATCATCGCGTCGACGCTCGACCCTGTCCAGGCAGACCGTCTCGTCGGCGAGTACTCGCAGCTTGTGCGCTCGGTCGTCACCGAAGCCGCGCCGCAGGCCGAGGCAGTGGTCGAAACGTAAACTTCCCTTTGGCGCGGGCGTAGCTCACCTGGTAGAGCGCAACCTTCCCAAGGTTGAGGTAGCCGGTTCGAGACCGGTCGCCCGCTCCAATTCGCAGTCCATGAACGCGGAGGTACGAACGTTGGAGAGAATTGCCAATGGTGGCTTCGAGATCGAGAACTGGGACGAGAAGCCGGCCGGTGTGAAGGTCGGTCCCAAGGTGACGCGAGCCATCGTGACGCAGAAGTTCACGGGAGACATCAAAGGCAAGGGCACCACGGAATATGTGATGGTCTACCGCCCCGACAAGACCGCCGAATATTCTGGCGTCCTGGTCATCAACGGCACCGTCGGCGTCAGAAAGGGCTCATTCGCCCTCACGCTTCGGGGCAAGTTCGACGGAAAAAAGGCAGACACCAAATGGGAAGTCGTACGCGGCGCGAGCAAGGGCGATCTGATTGGACTGACCGGCAAAGGGGGGTTCGGGGCGCCGATGGGCAGCAAGGGCAAGTACAAGCTGACGTACGAACTGCCGGACTAGCCCACACTGGCGCCCCGCGCGAAAACCACCGAATCTGGCAGGTTGAAACGTGGGCTTCCCGCGGAATGTCATGGCCAAAGAAACCGAATTCGAGCGCCTGCTCAAGGCTCTGCCGTAGAGCGGTATTTGGTTAGCCGCTAGTGCGGGAACCAGCGCTCGACGCGCTCGACCCGGCCGTCTGAAAAGCCCGGCCGCGAATCGACACCCCAAAAATGCGAGGCAATCGCCAATCCGATGAGGCCAGCGAAGATGAGCAGTGCGCCCATGCCGCAAGGCTACGCCTGAAATCCCGAATTTGGGGGATCGTCAAGGCCGCGCCCCAGAGTCTCCGGGCCGATCTGCGGAGGGGATCCGCAGCGGCAGTGTCAGCCACGCCATTACGGCTGCTGCTGCCACTCCTGGCACGAAGGCCAGCACGGCCACGCCGGTCGCGTCCCACAGAGCGCCGGCGACCAGAGGAACGGCGAAAGCGACCGTGTACTGAACGGTGAAGATCGCCGCGCTCATGCGGTGGACGTCGCCCGCGGCGGCGAGCCTGGGCGGGAGCGTGAGGACGACGATGAACGCGAGCGCCGCTGCGAAACCGAGCACGAATGCCCAGAAAATCACTCCCACGCCGGGCGTGAGGACGATCCCCAGCTGCGCCACGACCATGACGGCGCTCGAGCCGATGAACCCCGCGCGCCCGGTGAGCAGCCGCGACCAGATCGCAACGGCCGGGGCCGTCAACAGCTGCGACCCGTTGAACACCGCGAGAGTGGGGGTGATCAGCTCGTGGCGTCCGGTCTGGTCTAGGAAGTCCGGGATGAACGCGTTGGTGCCGAAGTACACGGCTGAAGCCATGCCCATGACAAGCCCGATCCGGACGGCCTGACCTTCTCTCCAGTTCGGCCACCAACGCGGCCGGACCCCCTTTGCGTCCCGCCGGCCCGCCTGCGCGGCGATCGCGATGCCGGCGCCGCTGACGAGGACCAGCAAGGACCACGTCGCCAGGGCCCAGCGCCAGTCGCCGTGGGCCAGCGGCAGCACACCGACCGGGGTGGTCAGCACGGTCGGAAGCGTTTCACCGATCAGGATGCCGTTGCTGTAGACGGCGGTCGCGACGGCGATGCGTCGCGGAAACCATTCGCGAACTAGCGAGGGAAACGCGGGCTGGCTGAGCGCCACACCGACTCCCATCAAGAACGTCGCGGTGAAAATCACAGGCGTGCTCGGGCCGAATCCGCGCAGCGCTCCGAATACGGCAATGAAGCCAAACCCCACCGCCAGCGCGCCGCGCAGGCCGATTTTCGCGATGAGCAGCGACCCTGCTACGGACGCAGTGGCCAGCAGCAGCACGGGCAGCGAGACGAGCACGCCGACGGCCTTCTCGTCGAGGTGAAGGTCGCGATGGATCAGCGGGATCAGCGGCGGCACCGCCAGCATCGTCAGCCGCAGGTTGATGCCGCCAAGCCAGAGCAGCAGCAGCCTCACCCAGTCCGCGCGCGTCAGTTTCATGAATAGGTCACCTCCCCACGTGTGGGAGGTCGCCTGCTTCCCCACTTGTGGGGAAGGTGGCCGGCCGCAGGCCGGCCGGATGGGGAGGTGGAGCTTGTCTTACCTCCATACTGTTGCCCATGTCAGGTTTGCTCATCGTCGCTTCCACAGGACCTGAAGACCCCACACGCGCCAGCATTCCGTTCCACATCGCGGTCAATGGAGCCAAACCGAATGGCACCGAGGTCGCGATCGCGCTGGCCGGCGATGCTGCCGAGCTGGTCAAGCCCGACGTCATCGCCAACGTGCTCGGTCTGGGCATACCGCCCCTGCGGGACCTGCTCGACAAGTGCCTCGACCAGAACGTTCGCGTTTACGTTTGAAAAGGCTGTGCTGAGGCCCGTGGGGTCTTGCCGGAGATGCTGACCCCAAATGCCTCGTACATCACACCGCCCGACCTCGTGAGGCTCACGATGGAAGCAGAGAAAGTTCTCAGCTTCTAGTAATTCACCTCCCCACCTTGTGGGGAGGTCGGACGCCGCTTGCGGCGTCCGGGTGGGGGCTCGGATAGTCAGCTTCTAGTTGCGCCGATCGCCGCGAGCGCGCTGGGGTTTTCCAGTGACGACAGGTCGCCCGGGTCTTTGCCGGTGTAAACGGACTTGACCACCCTCCGCAGGATCTTCGCGTTTCGAGTCCGCGGCAGGTCGGTCACGAAGTGGACGGCCTTCGGCCGCAGCGGCTTGCCGAGCGCGACCGCGACCAGGTCTGAAAGCTCAGTCGCCAGCTCAGGGCTGGCCTGGCGTTTCGGACGCAGGATGACGAAGCACACCAGCGCTTCGCCTTTCAGCTCGTCTGGGACTCCGATCGCCGCCGCCTCGGCAACCCAGGGGTGTCCCACCAGCACCGATTCGACCTCAGCCGGGCCCAGGCGCTTGCCCGCGACTTTGATCGTGTCGTCCGAACGGCCGAGCACGTACCAGAGAGAGTCCTCCGGGTCCACATACGCCCAGTCGCCGTGCACCCAGATGCCCTCGAACCGGCTCCAGTACGTCTCGAGGTAGCGCTGCGTGTCGCCCCAGAACCCTCGCGTCATGCCCGGCCAGGGATTGCGGATCACCAGCTCGCCGACCTCTCCACGCACCGATTTACCCTCGGCGTCGACCACGTCCGCTGCGATCCCTGGCAGTGGACCCGCGAACGAGCACGGGCGCAGGTGGGTGATCACGTTGCCGCAGAGGATGCCGCCTGAGATCTCCGTCCCGCCCGTGTAGTTGATCACCGGGATCCGACCGCCGCCGATGTTGTTGAAGAACCAGTGGAAGGGCTCGGGGTTCCAGGGCTCGCCGGTGCCGCCCAGGATCCGCAGGCTCGATAGATCGTGGCGTTCGGGGACCTCGTCGCCGTGTGTCATCAGCCCGCGCACCAGAGTGGGGGAGACGCCCAGCACGGTGACGCCGTGGTCGGCGACCATGCGCCACAGGCGGTCCGCGGCGGGGTAGTCCGGCGTGCCCTCGTACAGCACCATCGTCGCACCCAGGATCAGTGACCCGAAGATGAGCCACGGACCCATCATCCAGCCGATGTCCGTGTACCAGAAGACAGTGTCGTCGGCACCGACGTCGAAACCGTGCGCCATGTCCTGAGCCGTCTTGACAGGGAACCCGCCGTGCACGTGCAGCGTGCCCTTGGGCTTCCCTGTCGTGCCTGACGTGTAGATGATCATCAGCGGGTCTTCGGGGTCCAGCTCGTGTGTCGGCGCGTGGTCGGGCTCGTCCTCGAGCAGCACCTCCCACACGTAGTCGCGACCGTGCGTCCAGGGCACCTCGCGCACGACGCGGCGGTGCATGATCACGCGCGTCACGGTTGGACAGGAGGCGAGTGCTTTGTCCGCGGTCTCCTTCATCGGAATGACCTGGCCGCGACGGTAGAACCCGTCGGCGCAGATCAGCAGCTTTGCTTCGCCGTCGCGCAGGCGGTTTGCGATCGCCTCGGCGCCGTAGCCCGAGAACAGCGGGATGATGACTGCCCCGACCTTTGCCGTCGCGAGCACCGAGATCGCGACCTCAGGGCACATCGGCATGAAGATGCCGACGCGGTCTCCGGGGCGGATGCCGAGCCGGCGCAGCGAGCCCGCGAGCTTGCACACCTGGCGGTCGAGCTGGGCGTACGTGAGCTTTTGAACGTCGCCAGGTTCGCCTTCGAAGATGATCGCCAGCTTGTCGTGTGTCTTTTCATCGCGATAACGGTCGAGACAGCTCTGGATGATGTTCATCCGCCCGCCAATCCACCACTTTGCCCACGGCTTGCCCTTGGAGAGATCGACCACCTTGTCGTAGTGGCGGTAGAACGCGATGTCGACATCCTTGATCGCCGCGTCCCAGAACCACTCAATGTCCTCGTCGGCGCGCTTCAAGAGGTCGGCGAAGGTCGCGATGCCGTGCTGGTCCATGAACCGCTTCAACCGGCTCCTCGCGATCACCTCGGGACTCGGCTCCCAGATCACGTCCCCGATCACGACCGGCTGCATTACGTTCGGATTCTAGTGGCCTCTTAAACTCGAACCGATGAGCGGCTTGCCGGACGACTTTGCGGAGACACTTGCCAGGGTGCTCGCACCCGGTCACAGGGAGGCCGCGGCCGGGGTGATCGAAGCCGCGACGCTGCTCGACGACGACGGCTTGCGCCGTTTCCTCGAGCTGTTCGCTGCCAGGATCCGGGCGTCGGGAGCCCCGGTCACGTATGAGGAGCTGCACGGCTTTCTGCGCGTTGCCGGCCGCGCAAGCGCTCGCTGATCCGCTCCGACTCCTCCAGCAGCTCCCAGTAGTTCGCCCAGGCCGCTCGCGCGATGGCGACCGCGACCTGCGCCTTGAAGTGGTCGCGTGCAGCTCGCACGGCGTGCTGCTGGGCGTAGCACCATCGATCCCACGCGCGCTCGACTGTCGAGTCGATCATCTCGAGCCATTCGCCGTCGCCTCCGGCGGCGGGCGGGGACGGCAGCGTCAGCACCTTCCACGTCCGGTGGTTGCGCACCACCGTCACGACCGGCTGACCGCTCGGCCGGCCCTGGTGTCGATGGGGTCGAGGTTGCCTGGGGTTCGCGGCCATCAGACGCTGCTGGACCGCGAAGACGAGGTCGTGTGCGGCGTTCAGAGTTGCCGGCGGCAGCGGCGGGTTGCGCCGCCCAAGGCGCAGTTGCAGCGCGTGGATCGCCTCACGCAGGCGCGGTGGAGCGTGGGCTTTGTCTTCGAGGCGCAGCGTCTCGACGTCATCGAGCAGGTCATCGGATTCGGCGAGCAGGGACTTTCGCCGGGCCTCGGTGGCGTTCTCTGATCGGGCCAGACTTGTCGCGACCGCCATGCGCAGCACGATAACCGCTGCGGGTGATTTGTCAAGTATAGGTTTACAGTTAATTCCCTCTCCCCCTTGGGGAGAGGGCTAGGTTGAGGGGCTTAAAGCACTCCTACTCCAGCAAGAGCAACCGCCTCCCATTTTCGACTAGAACTTTTTGAAGCACCTCTGCGGGTAGACCGAGACCGCTCAACTCTTCCAGGCACCGTTTGGGTTGGATGAAGGGGTAGTCGCTCCCGAACAGGAACTGGTCCTGCAGCCGGCCCTTCATGTCGCGCATCACCTCCATCGGGATGTAGCGCGGCGCCCAGCCAGAGATGTCGATGTAGATGTTCGTCTTGTGCAGAGCCATCGCCAGCAGCTCGAGGTGCCATGGATAGCCGAAGTGCGCGGCGATGATCTGGAGGTCGGGGAATGACGCCGCCACCGCATCCAATCGAATTGGACGCGCGTAGTCGAGGCGGATGCCCTGGCCGCCCGGCTGGCCCGCGCCGATCCCGCTGGTCCCTGTGTGGAACAGCAGCACCAGCCCGATCTCCTCGCACTTTTCGTACAGCGGCCAATGCCGCTCGTCGTCAGGGGCGAAGGCTTGAAGGGACGGATGCAGCTTCACCCCCTTCAGGCCCAGCTGCTCGATGCGCTCCAGCTCGTCGACCGCGGTCTTTCCTTTCAGCGGGTCGACGCTGCCGAACCCGACGAACGCCTCAGGGTGATCCCGGCACGCCTGGGCGACCAGCTCGTTGGGCACACGCGGCCGGCCGGTCGCCGTCTCCGCGTCCCACGCGAGCAGGACTGCAAGCATGTCCATCTCCTGGTAGTCCTCGGCGAGCTCGTCCAATGAGCGCCGCGCCACCTTTGACCGGAAGTAGGTCTCTGCCGCCTCGACGTATCCCTTCATCGAGACGTCAAGCCATTCAGGGGTTGGTAGGTGGACGTGGAAGTCGATTGCTTTCACTGCGGCGATGATTAGCTTGATGCAAGCCTCATTGCTCGTGCTCGCCGGTGGCAACAGCCGCCGGATGGGCCGCCCGAAGGCCTGGCTGGAGGTGGGGGACACGTTCCTGCTCCGCCACGTGGTCGACAACCTTGCCTCCGCCTTCTCCGAGGTCATGGTCTCTTTCGCCGAGCCGGAGCAGCTCGAGCAGCCGGTGCCGTACCGGGTCGTCTTCGACCGCAAGCATTCCGCGGGGCCGCTCGCCGGCCTCGAAGCCGGGCTTCTGGCCGCGCGCAACGACGTGACGTTCGCCGTCGCCTGCGACATGCCGTATGTGACGCTGGACGTCGCCCACATGGCGATCGCCGCCGCGCGCCGCTGCGATGCCGCGCTTCCGAGGATCGACGGCCGCCCCGAGCCCCTTTGCGGCGCCTACAAGCGATCGGCGCTGCCCTTCATCACGGGCGCCCTGAACACCGGCCGGCTCAAGGCGTCGGACATCGCGAATGACCTGGACGTCACCTGGCTGGAAGGCCTAGACCCGCACCTGTTCAGAAGCCTCAACACAGAAGAGGATCTCGAGCGGTTTCATGTCGAATTTGCGTCGCAGCGATAATGGACAGGCGCTTTGAAAATCGTCGTCACCGTCAAGCAAGTTCCGGATCCCAATTCCAATCTCACCCTGGAGGCGGACAACACCCTTTCGCGTGAGAAGGAAGTCGTCCTCGACCCCGGCGACGAGTGCGGCGTCGAGGAAGGCCTGCAGCTCAAGGAAGCGCATGGCGGCGAGGTGGTCCTTGTTTCGATGGGCCCCGAGCGCGCGAAGGACGCCATCCGCAAGGGTCTTTCGATGGGAGCCGACCGCGGCATCCTCATCACCGATCCCCAGCTGGCCGGAGCAGACGCGCTGCTCACCGCCCGCGCGCTCGCCGCAGCGATCAAAGCCGAGAACGCGGACCTGGTCATCTGCAGCACCGAGTCGTACGACGGAAGCACCGGGATGGTGCCGCCGATGCTTGCCGAGCTGCTGGGCGTACCCCAGCTCACCTTCGCGAAGAAGGTCGAGGTCGATGGTTCCAACATCAAGATCCATCGCCAGACCGCCGACGGATACCAGGTCGTCGAAGCGGCGACGCCGGCCCTGATCACAGTCACCGCAGGCATCGCTGAACCGCGCTACGCGTCGCTGAAAGGCATCATGGCCGCGCGCTCGAAGGAGATCAAGCAGGTCGGTCTCGGTGACCTTGGGATCGAAGTCGGGGAACCGGCGGAGACGATCCAGGGATTCTCCGACGCGGAGACGCGCAAATCCGGCGTCGTGATCGAATTCGATGGGACAGCGATCGACAAGATCATGGTGGTCCTGGCCGAGGCGAAGGTCGTCTGATGGCAAAGGTCTGGGTCTACGCCGAGCTCAACCAGGGCAAGCTGGCGCCGACCTCGCTCGAGCTGATGGCCAAGGCGCGAACGCTCGGTGACGTCGAGGCGATCGCGCTCGGCGGCGGCGCCAAGGCAGCCGCCGCAACGCTGGGCAAGCACGGCGCCAACGTCGTCCATGTCAACGAAGACGCTGCATTCGACGATTACGTCGCCGAGCCCGCGACAGCGGCGCTCGAGTCCCTTCACAAGCAGGGCGCGCCCGACCTCATCCTGTTCGGCTTCACGCCCGACTCGCGCGAGGTCGCGGGCAGGCTCGCGGCTCGCCTGGGCGTCGGGCTCATCTCCGGCGCGGCCGACGTGTCCGAAAAAGACGGCGGATTCGTCGCCAGGGTGCCTTACTTCGGTGGCGCGAAGCTCGCCTCGATGAAAGCCAACAAGAAGCCCGCGATCATCCTCATCCGGCCGAAGTCATTCGAAGCCTCCGAGTCAGGGGGCACCGCTGAGGTCAAAGACCTCGCCGCCTCCATCGACGCCGGCTCGAAGCGCGCGCACGTCACGGAGCGTGTGGTCGAAGCCTCGGAAAAGGTGAAGCTCGAAGAGGCGAAGGTCGTGATCAGCGGCGGGCGCGGCATGGGCGGACCGGACAACTTCCCTCTGCTCGAGGACCTCGCCAACGCGCTGGGTGGCGCGGTGGGGGCGAGCCGCGCAGTGGTCGACGCTGGTTGGGTGCCCTACTCGATGCAGGTCGGACAGACCGGCAAATCGGTGCGCCCCGGCGTCTACATCGCGGTGGGAATCTCCGGCGCGATGCAGCACACCGTCGGCATGAAAGCTTCCAAGGTGATCATCGCCATCAACAAGGACGCGGAGGCGCCGATCATGAAGATGGCGGACCTCGGTGTGGTGGGCGACGCGCTGAAGATCGTCCCAGCCCTCACCGCCGCCGTCAAAGCCAAGAAGGGCTAAATCGCGGCGCCCTCAGGGCAAATCGCATGGACGCCATCAGCGAGATCATCCGGCACAACAGTTGGGCAACTGCGCGGCTGATCGAGCACCTCAGGTCCATGCCGCCGGAGACCCTCGACCTATCCGCGCCCGGCACTTATGGGCCGATCGGCGAAACTCTGGCGCATCTGCTCCGTGCGGAGCGCGCCTATCTGGCTCATGTAAAGGGGGACAAGCCCACATTTGGCCAGCGAACTCAGAACCTGGCCCAGCTTGCGGATGAGGCGCGGTCGCTCGGCGAGCAATGGGAGTACCTGCTGCAGGTCGGCGTCAACCCGGATTTGGAGGCAGAAACGATGCACGGCGTGCAGCCGGTGCGCACGCTGCTCGCTCAAGTCGTGAACCACGCGACCGAGCATCGGGCTCATGTTTGCACCGTGCTCGGGACCCACGGGATGACGACGCCGGCGCTCGATGCTTTCTCGTACCGTGCAGCAGTGCGCGAAGGTTTGTGAACAGAGACGAGGCGGAGCGCCTGGCTGCCGAGCGTAGAGTCCGCCGGCGAGAGCAGAACTTCGTGGAGGCAGATGCCATCCGTGAGCGACTGCGCAAAGGCGGATGGGACGTCGTGGACAGTCACAACGGGAGCGAGCTCCAGGCGTTGAAGGCGCCGGCCAGCAGCGCCCCTACTCCGGCCCCCCGCGCCGTCACTTTGCTCACGGTCGTTCACGGCTGGAAACCCGACGCCGAGCGCTGGCTGCTTTCGGTGTTCACGCATTGCAAGGCCGACTTCGAGGCGCTCATCGTCGACAACTCCGGCGACGAGCGAATCGCCGCATGGCTGGAGAGCCGCGCCGCCGAGCGGCTGCGTTCGATACGGCTCGAGCCACCGCTTGGATTCGCGGGAGCCGTCAACGCAGGCATCGAGGCCGCGGCGGGCGAGGTGGTGATCCTCTTCGATCCCGGCGTCCAGCTCACCGGCGATGCCATCACACCACTCATCGAAGCGCTCGCCGACCCGTCGGTGGTCGTGGCGGGTCCGTACGGGCTCCGCGGCAGCGGCACGCTGAAGGAGTTCGCCGAGAGCCCAGGGCCCGAGGTCGACGCGATCGAGGGCTACTGCATGGCATTCCGGCGCGCGGACGCGGAGGCCCTGGAAGGCTTCGATCCAAAGTTTCGCTACTACCGGATCGCTGACATCGAGTTCAGCTTCCGCCTGAGGGACCGAGGTGGCCGGGCCCTCGCACTACCGGGACTGCCGGTCGAGAAACACGAGCACCGCCTGTGGGAGGCGACCGAACCCGACGAGCGCGACCGGCTGTCGAAGCGCAACATGTACCGCTTCCTCGATCGCTGGGGAAATCGGCCCGACCTACTCGTGGGTAAATAGAATTCCCCCGGTGGGCGACGACTACTCGGCCCGGGTCTCCGACCTCAAAGCAAAGCGAGCAAAGAACCTCGCGATGGGTGGCGAGGAGAAGATCGCCAAGCAGCACCAGCGCGGCAAGCTCACCGTCCGCGAGCGGCTCGACCTGCTCTTCGACGAGGACACATTCGTCGAGTTCGGCCTCCTCGCGAGCCAGCAGCCGGTCCGTGGGGGAGAGACCGACTCCGACGGGACTCCGGCGGATGGAGTCGTCACTGGTCACGGTTTGGTCGAAGGCCGCCAGGTGTGGGTCATCGCCTACGACTTCACCGTGATGGCCGGATCGATGGGCGCGGTGGGGGAGCAGTTCAAGTCGGCCCGGGTGCGCGAGCTGGCTCTTCGATACCGCAAGCCGATCGTGTGGCTGCTTGACTCCGCGGGGGCACGCATCCAGGAGGCCGCAGGCTCGACTTTTGCCGGCACGGGCTACCTGTTCGCCGACCAGGTCGTGATGTCGGGCGTGGTCCCCCAGGTCGCCGCGATGCTCGGACCCTGCTCGGCCGGCACCGCGTACATCCCCGGGCTCGCCGATTTCGTGCCGATGGTCAAGGAGACTTCGTCGATGTCGCTCGGCGGCGCCCGGCTGGTGAAGGCGGCGACCGGCGAGGACGTGACCGACCACGATATGGGCGGCTCCCAGGTCCACTGCTATGAGTCC
>DASRWV010000087.1:0-78686 GCA_035687505.1 Nitrosotalea sp. | reverse complement strand
TTCCTCCTCGCCGGTGTTGGCGGCTTTTCGCTGATCGATGTCGAGCAGGGTTGGGTATTTGCCACGCTAGCGCTGGCATGCGTGATCATGCTGTCGAGCGGGATCTTCGCGAGCTGGCTGCTGGTCCTGCAGATCGGGGTGCCGTCAAGCGAAAAGCCCTGAGCTATTGCGCTGGCGCCGGGGGGTATCGGGCCGGCTGGCGACTCGAGTATCAATCAATGAGGAATTCTCCTGCGCACACGGAGTAACTCGACCGGTATGTAACCGTTATATCTACAGGGCGCACCTTGCTTTGCGTACCCTATTCCCCCCTATCATCGTTTTCAACGAGCATGCGCCGACGTGCCGACATCGCCGCGCTGGTGATCACTTTCCTGGTCGGTGCTTGCTCCGACACGACGAGCTCGACTCCCGCCGCCCAAGCCCACTCGAGTCCGCTGCCTTCCGGCCTGACGCTGACGTGCACCGACCGTTATCAGAGCTCCTGGTCCATGGGGCCTCTTGAAGACGGGCGATACGTTCACTATGTCTGTCAGAACGGCAAGGTCACCAGTTGGTGGGTTGACGACAACAGCGGCATGGAGGCCGTTCCACCGCGTTAGGCAGGACTATTGACTGCCCGGCATCGGGAGTGCCAATTCGTGACCCGGGGGTTCTCGACAAGACTGTGTCCCTCCGACTAAGTTGTGCCGGGGTTTCCCATGTTCATCGCGTCAAGCGACTCAGCCTTCACAACCTGACTCCTCCTCGCTGCGTTGGTGGACAAACGCATTGATCCGATGGATCACCTCGTACGGGAACGCAACCCCGTTGAGACGTCGCCGCCGTGATCCTCGAGTGTGCAGTCGATCGGCTTTGAAGAACAGTTGATTGCCACTTCTCCACGCACTCGCCGGGGCATCTGGCGGCGACAACGGCGGAATCCCGCTGAGGACTTGGAGCCCACGCCCGGATTCGAACCGGGGACCTTTTCCTTACCAAGTGGTCTTCGATCCCTGGCGAATTGGAGCCGATCTTAGCTCCAACAGTCGATTTCGGCGGAGACCATTTACTTAGGTTCAAAACGAAGAGCGCACCAGAGCTGACTCGTTGTTCGCGGACGTTTGGCGCGACTGTGCAGTACCAGGACTGATTAGTACTCGCGGTCGATCTCTCGGTCGCTAACGGGTCTGAGAATAGACTCGTGGTCCGAAAAGCATGTATCCGATTCCTACCAATATGAGGATGTACTCACCGATAAAAACGGCAGGCGGAGGGGGAATAGTGAAGAAGAACTTAGCCTGGTCAGCAGGAGGGAGGAGGAAGGAAAACGAGGCGTCTATTACCGCCAGGACGCCTGCGAGCTTCGCTCTTCGCAGGAACAGCGAAACCAACCCGGCAAGTGGAATCAACAATCCGACAGTGATGAAGAACCCCGCGAACGCCGGGCTCCGCAGTTCGTGTATACGAGGCTCGACTCCCAACGGAGTCAACAGGAAGCCGAGAACAAAGCCCAGCCCAAACAAGGCTGCCAGTATTCCCTCTGCTCTGCTGAACGACGCCATTGTCTTGGATAACGAGGTCATTTCTTAATTCCGCCCTTGCATCCTCTCTGTAATTATGGCTACCGACCACTGCCCCTACCGACAGCCTCCTGGTTGCCAAACCGTTTCGCCGACCTGTGGAGTTCACAAAGTCCGTCAGCGGCGCCCGACCTCATCCCAACCCCCGTTGCAGGGACGCCATTCGCGAGCAAATCGGCGCTCCCTGATCGATCCGATCCCGACCGTGCTGAGCCAGGTCACTGCCGCATGCCCCGTGTTCATCGCGTCAAGCGGCCAGCGTTTACTGCCTGACTCCTCCTCGCAGTGTTGGTGGAGGATCGCAGCGACCTTGTAGATCACCTCGTCTGGGAGCGGCGGCAGTTCATCAACTTGCGGACCTAGGGCGGGATGTTCGTACGTTCCTCCCGGAAGGGCGCCGCCAGAATGCACGTGTCCCGGGCCGGCGTTCTCGTGACTGTGACTAACGTGTCCCCCACCTTGCTGTGGATGATGGTGCCAGTTGGCTGGTGGAAAACCTCCACTCCACTTTGTCATCGGCCGTATCGCAATGAAAGAGGCGGCGGAACTTTGGCTGCCGCCACCGCGTGGAGCTCGCTGCGAAGTACGCCGCCGACCTCGGGCTCGAGGTCTGGTTCTCCCCGTACCCTCTCGAACTGAGCACGGACGAGATGCTCTCGCTCGTCGCCGACTGCGCCGAGCGGGGAGAGCGGCTCCGGCAGCAGGGAGCCGACGTCGTGTTCGTTGCCGGCGCTGAGTTGAGTCTGATGAACACGGGGTTCCTGCCCGGCGAGTCCATCGGGGAACGGCTACTGCTACTCGGGGGAACAGTTAGCGGATCTGGGCCCGGCGCACGCTCGTCCGGAGTGCCCGACGCAAGCCGAGCACGGCCGCGACCGTCCCAAGACTCATCGCAGCGAGACCCACAATCAGCTGAACGTGCCAATCCATCGGCCATAAGGTCGTCTCGTGTGCGGAAGCCATGTTCCCTACGCCTACCTGTGAATAGTGCCAAAGGATGAACGGCCAGGTAACCACCATCAAGAGTTCAATCACGAGGTACCCGACGACGTAAGCATTCAAAACAAGAGCAACCCAGCTCGCCGTTTGCCGCATGCGTCCAGTCGTGAGGGCCGACACTCCCACTGCGATGAGACCGAATGCGGCCGCGATGGGCTGAACGAATCCGACTCGCGCCATCAGCGCCTTGCCGAAAGCGCTCAGGGGATGAGCATGAATCGGGTCGTTGAGCGCAATGGACAATGGCCCGAGGGCCAACCCGTAGACAACGGCGACGAACAGAAATGCAACCAGGACTTGCATCTGTGCCCAGTGGATCCGGGCTTCGCCTCGCACCGCGGAAGTCTATGCCTTGACGGCTTCCATACGAACCGAGACACGGCTAAAAGCGCCGAGCGCGGCTCGGCCGAGCCAGCCGATAACCCAAGCCTCCGAGCCCGTCTCCAACCCAAGATGTGGAGCCCACGCCCGGATTCGAACCGGGGACCTTTTCCTTACCAAGGAAATGCTCTGCCACCTGAGCTACGTGGGCGAGCCGCAGCCCAAAGATACTAGTGGGCCGCGCATAATCGCCGCGAGAAGCCCTGATGCCAATGACCGTAGAAGAGCTGCTGGATCAGGCCAGGCGAAGGCTCGTTCGGGTCGAACCGGAGCAGGCCGCGCGCGAGTTGGCCGAGGGTGCCCTGCTGGTCGACATCCGGCCATCCGAGCAGCGCGCACAAGGAGAAATCCCCGGCGCCACGGTGATCGATCGCAACGTGCTCGAGTGGAGACTCGACCCCGCGTCTCGGTGGCGAATTCCCGAGGTCACCAGCCACGACGTCCGGCTGATCGTGATCTGCAACGAGGGCTATTCATCGAGCCTTGTGGCGGCTGAGCTGCACGAGCTGGGCCTGGTCAACGCGACTGACGTCATTGGCGGATTCGGCGCCTGGAAAGCGGCAGGCCTCCCGATCGAGCTCGCGGCCAATAAGTAAGAGGGCAGCCTCGCGACGGCCTCCCCTGGGAATGCGCTACGAGGCCGAGTAGCTGAAGGCGTTCTCCACCCAATTGCGCTGGCCGTGGGCCGCGGGCCGGCTCTGCATTTCCATGCCTTCAAAGTAAGAAATCCGGAAAGGCACGACTACCCGCATTTGGGGGGAATCTGGAGCCGCAAGACAGCCAACTGGAGGGGGCCGAACGGCGGGGGTCGGTCAGATCAAGTTCAAACGTGAAGCAGCCGCCACCGCTTCGGCCCGATTACGCGCATTCAATCGAGTGAGCAGCCCCTCGACGTAACCCTTCACCGTGTTGTCGCTGAGGTGCAGCCGGTTGGCGATCATGGTGTTCGAGTAACCCTGGGAAACCAGCTGCAGGACTTCGCGCTCGCGAGGGGAAAGCCTGAACGCGGGCGCTGGGATGACACGCGCCGGATCCCCGCTCACAGCTGCCGGCGCCCGGCCGGTTAAGACTTGTTGGATGCTCGTCAAGCTGATCGCCAAGATCGCGATCACGACGACCCACAGCACGAAGTCGGTGAGGGGAAATGTGTCGTGGTAAACGGCGCTGCGCGTCGCCCCGAGGCCCGCATAGCCTGCTGTGAAAAGGCCGACAGATATCGCGCCGCCGGCGACACCCTCGGTGGCGACGTGCACGTTCAAAAGTGCGATATAGCAAGCAATCAGCGCGCCAGGCGGCGCCGGCCCAAAGCTCCAAAGCATGACGAAGAAGCTGACCACGTCGAGCACGGCGACCACTCGAGAAACTGTCAGGACAGTCTCGTCAGAGCCTCGGTAGAAGGCGAGCAACCCGAGCGAGTTGTAGACCGAGACGAATAGGATCAGGAACACGACCCCGGGCTTCCAGCTGCTCTGGACCAGGAGTCCGGCCAGGCCGAGGACGGCGAATCCGGCGATGCCGCGCATGACTCCGAAAACACGCGACATGAACCGGATCTGGTAGGGCGTCGGCCGGCGCCAGTCGCTGCCCGTCACAAGAGGCAGGATGGTTTTTGCCAGCGGCTCCTCACCCAGCGCCATGCAACGTATCCCTCTCGGAGCGAATCATGCCACGGCATCGCTCGACGAGCGATCGGGATTTCCTCCGCCGCTTCGCGCGGAGGTTGTCCGTCCACAGCGGACGACAACCGGAAAGGAGAGGACCCGCTCCTCTCCACTTCCATTGTGTAGCACACCGGGGGGCTTGCGGCAAGCCCCCCGGTATGGTGCAGAGTTTCCTGACAAACGTTGGGAAACGAGGAGTCGTATATGTCGGAGCACGCAGTTGTGATCGCCGGCGCCGGTCCGACGGGGATGATGCTGGCGGCGGAGCTGACGCTGGCGGGGACCGACGTCCTCATCGTCGAGCGACGCCCCAGCTTCAAGCTCGAAAGCTCGCGCTCCAGAGGTCTGCACTCTCGCACCATCGAGGTGCTGGATCAGCGTGGCGTGGTTGATCGCTTTCTCGCCGAGGGGAAGGCGGTGCAGGTGCAGGCGTTCGCCGGGGTGCCGATGGACATCAGCGATTTCCCCACCCGTCACAACTATGGGATGGCGCTGCTGCAGAGCCACTTCGAGCGCATCCTGGCCGGCTGGCTCGATGAGCTGGGCGTTTCCATCCTGCGCGAGCGCGAGGTGACAGGTTTCACGCAGGACGACAGCGGCGTCGACGTTGCGCTGTCCGACGGCACATCGCTGCGGGCTAAGTATCTGGTGGGTTGCGATGGGGGTCGCAGCGCTGTGCGCAAGGCGGCCGGCATCGAGTTCGCGGGCTGGGATCCAACCACGCGCTGGATCATTGCCGAGGTCGAGATGGAGGAGAAGCCGGAATTCGGCTTGCGTGGCGGCGGTGGCATCGGCCCGGCCGAAGACGGACGGGTCGGCGTCACCCTCACAGTGCCCTATCTGGACCGCAGCGATGAGCCCACCCTGCAGGACGTCCGCGACGCGCTCATCCGGGTTGACGGCAAGGACTACGGCGTGCACAGCCCGCGCTGGATCTCGAGCTTTACCGACATGACGCGTCAGGCGGTGGCGTATCGCAGCGGGCGCGTGCTACTCGCGGGTGACGCCGCACATGTGCACGCTCCAATCGGCGGGCAGGGTTTGAACGTCGGCGTCCAGGATTCGGTGAATCTGGGCTGGAAGCTGGCTCAGGTTGTCAACGGAACATCACCGGTGAGCCTGCTCGACACCTACCACGCTGAGCGGTATCCGGTTGCTGCCCGCGTGCTGCGGAACACGATGGCGCAGAGAGCGGTGGGCGCCAACGACGAGCGCACGGTCGCCTTGCGCGCCATCCTGGCCGAGGTGCTGACGATGGATCAACCGCGCAAGCACATCGCCGCGATGATCGCCGGTCTCGACGTTACGTACGACCTGGGCGAGGGACATCCGCTGCTGGGACGTCGCATGCCCGACCTGGACCTGGTGACCGTGGATGGCCCGCTTCGCGTCTTCGAGCTGCTCCACTCCGCCAGGCCCGTCCTGCTCAACTTCGGCGAGGCGGGTAGGCTCGATGTCGCACCGTGGGCCGACCGCGTTCAGCTCATTGACGCCTCGTACGCCGGTACCTGGGAGCTTCCTGTGGTCGGCGAGGTGGCTGCCCCTTCGGCCGTGCTGATCAGGCCGGACGGACACGTCGCCTGGGTTGGCGAGGGCACTGATGCCGGATTGCGCGACGCGCTGACGACCTGGTTTGGATCGCCTGCCGCGGCGTAGCTGACCGCCTCCAGATCAATCGGTTAGGAGTTCTTAGGAGACACGCCTAGGTGCCCGACTCCAGCTTGCCCATGTCGGTCAGGATTTCTGCCTTGCCACGGATCTTGATCGCGGCGGTCAGCTCTGTGAACTGGGCCACCAGCACCTCGCCCGCGTCCAGGCGCTCAGAGTGGTGCGAGCGCGTGTCCTTGCCTCGGGTCAAGCCCATGATCACGACGCCGTCTTCCAGCGCCTTCACCACCACGTAGCGGCCAGTCGCCGTACCTTCTTCGAGCTCGGTCACTTTTTCCACCGTCCGTTTCCGTTGCCGTTGGTCTGCGCTTTGGGCCGCACCGTTTCCAGCTTCGTCGCCGCTTGCCCGATCAGCTCGTCGATCTCAGCCATGAGCGCCGGACCGGCGAGCACATGATAGCGATCGGCATTCACGATCACCTCGCGCCTGCCCACCACCACATGCAGCACCACCTCGTCGGTCCCCGGGTGCCGCGCCAGCACCGCCTCGAGGCGTTCGGCCAGCCCTGCGTCGCTGCTCGGGATCCGCACGTGGACCAGCTGGCGCCGCGCGACGGGAACGCATTCCGGGTCGTCCCAAAGCCACGCCATGTCGGCGACGATCGAGGCTGTCTCCACCTCGGGCTCGATGTCGGGTTCCGGTGGCGGGGCCCCGCTGGCTCCGCTGTAACGGGTGTTGCCGGCGCGCGCGTCCACCTTGCCCTGGACGACGATCACCTTGTCTGGTTCGAACAGCAGCCTTACCTGCTCGAAGATGCGCGGGAACAACACCACGTCCACAGTTCCCGTCAGGTCTTCCAAAGACGCGTACGCCATGATCTGGCCCTTCCGCGTCACCACCCGGCGAACCTCGCGCACCAGCCCCGCGACGCGCACCTCCGTGTCCTGCAGCGCGCTGGTCACCTCGACCGCCTGGGTGTCGGAAAGCTTGGCCAGCTCGGCCGAGATGCGGCGGAGCGGATGGTCGCTCAAGTACAAGCCGAGCAGCTCCTTCTCGAGCCGCAGCTTCTCCTCCCCCGCCATCGGAGCCACGTCGATCAGCAGCCCGTAATCGTCAGCCACTGTCTCGGGCGTGCCGACCATGTCCAGCAGCGACGTCTGACCCGACTCCCGGTCTCGACGCGACCGCTCCGCCCGGCTGACTGCGTGGTCGAGCGCCGTCAGCAGCCGCGCCCGTTCGCCCAACGAATCGCAGGTGCCCGATTGGACAAGTGCCTCGAGGACGCGGCGGTTGACGTCCTGGATCGCGGCCGTGCGATCACACAGGTCTTCGAGTGACTTGAAAGGGCCGTCGGCGTCGCGCATGGAGACGATGCTCTCGACCGCGTGCTGGCCGACGTTCTTGATCGCGGCGAGCCCGAAGAGGATGCGGCCATCGCTCATCGAGAAGTCCGCACGCGACCGATTGATGTCCGGCGCCACCACGTCGATACCGCGGATTCTGCAATCCACGATCGCCGTCGCCACCCGGTCAGCGCTGCCCTCCATGTGGATGAGCAGCGCGGTCATGTACTCGAGCGGATAGTTGGCTTTCAGGTACGCCGTCTGGTAAGCGATCACGCCGTAGGCCGCCGAATGGGCGCGGTTAAAGCCGTACTCGGCGAACTTGGCGATGCTGTCGAACAGCGCCTCGGCGGTCGACTTTGGGATCCCGCGCTCGACGGTTCCGTCGATGAACTTGGTGCGCAGCTTGGCCATCTTCGCCTTGTCCTTCTTGCCCATGGCGGCGCGGAGGATGTCGGCCTCGCTCAACGTGAATCCGGCCAACTCGCGGGCGGCCATCATCACCTGCTCCTGATAGATCATCACGCCGTACGTCTCGCGCAGGATCGGCTCGAGGCGCTCATGCATGTACTCGATTGGCTCGCGGCCCTGCTTGCGTGCGATGAATGCGGGGATGTTGACCATCGGACCCGGCCGGAATAGCGCGACCGCCGCGGAGACGTCCGCGAAGCTCTGCGGACGCATGTCCATCAACATGCGGCGCATGCCCGCACCCTCGAGCTGGAACACGCCATGCGTGTCGCCGGTGGAGAGCAGCTCATATGTCTTCGCGTCGTCGAAACGAAGCTCGTCGATGTTGATCTCGAGGCCGCGATTCTCCTTGAGCAGTCGAAGACAGGTGGAGATGATGTCGAGGTTCTGCAGGCCCAGGAAGTCGATCTTCAGGAGGCCGATGTCGCCGACGGCCTTCATGTCGTACTGCGTGACCACGGCCTCGCGGCCGGGGCCGTACTGCAGGGGCGTGAAGTGGACGAGGGGTTCCGGTGCGATCACCACTCCGGCGGCGTGAGTGCTCACGTTGCGAGAGACACCCTCGAGCGTGCGGGCGACGTCGATCAGACGCTTCTGCTCCTCGTTCGACTCGTAGGCCTCGCGGAACTCCGGGACCTCTTTGATCGTGTCGTCGAGCGTCTTCGAACGGCCCTGCCACACCGGCACGAGCTTGGCCAGGCGATCGGTGTCGCGGAGCGGCACCTCCAGCACTCGGCCGACGTCGCGGATCGCAGCTTTCGAAGCCATGGTCGTGAAGGTGATGATCTGGGCGACTCGGTCGGAGCCGTACTTCTCGGAGACGTAGCGGATGACCTTCTCCCTGCCCTCCACGGAAAAGTCGCAGTCGATGTCAGGCATGGAGACGCGGTCGATGTTGAGGAAGCGCTCGAAGATCAGTCCGTGCTGCAGTGGATCGAGGTTGGTGATGCCGAGGCAGTACGAGACGAGGCTGCCCGCCGCGCTGCCACGCCCCGGCCCGACGACGATGCCCTGCTTGCGGGCAAAGTTGTAGAAGTCCCAGACGATCAGGAAGTAGGATGCGTACCCGGTCTGACTGATGACCGAAAGCTCGACCTCGGCGCGATCAGTGACGGCCGCGGTCGGTTCGCCATACCGCCACTTGATGCCGTCGAGCACGAGCCTGCGCAGGTACTGGTCGGGAGTCATCCCGTCAGGCACGTCGAATGGCGGGAGGAGTGTGGCGCCGAGCTTCAGTTTCAAGTCGCACATGTCGGCTACGTCGAGGGTGCTGGCCAGCGCGTCGGGCAGGTCCGAGAACGTCGCCAGCATCTCTTCCGGGGTCTTCAGGTAGTTCTCTTGCGAGGAGAATCGCCAGCGGTTCGGGTCGTTGAAGCGCGCACCGGTCTGCAGGCAGAGCAGGACGTCATGGGCCTCCGAGTCGTGACGGTGCACGTAGTGGAGGTCGTTCGTGGCGCAAAGGCGGAGGCCGAACTCCTGAGCGAAAACCGAAAGCGCTTCGTTGACCTGCTGCTGCTTGTCGATGCCGTGGCGCTGCACCTCGAGCAAGAAGCGTTCCTTGCCGAAGATGTCGCGATACGCGGCAACGGCTTCGCGCGCGCCATCCAGATCGCCTTCGGTGATCCGGATCGCCGCCTCTCCCTGCAGGCAGCCGGAAAGCGCGATCAGGCCCTTCGAGTGCTCTGCCAGGATCTCCTTGTCGATGCGGGGCTTGTAATACATGCCCTCCATCTGGCCGACGGTGCAGAGCTTCATCAAGTTCACGTAGCCCTCGTGGTTGGCGGCGAGAAGGGTCAGATGATTGGGATCGCGGTCCACCCGCCCCTCGCGCAGCAGGCGTGAGCGTGGGGCGACGTAGACCTCGCAGCCAACGATCGGCTTGATCCCCGCTTCCTTGCATGCCTTGTAGAAGTGGATCGCGCCGTACATGACGCCGTGGTCGGTCATGGCAAGCGCGGGCATTTCGAGCTCGGCCGCCCGCGTGACCAGGGCAGGGATGCGGCTTGCCCCATCGAGCAGCGAGTACTCGGTGTGGTTGTGCAGGTGAACGAAGTTCTTGGGGGCGTGCTGCATCGTTTGGCTTTGGGTGGGCGGGACCCCGCGAGTAGTTTAAGGCCCTCCCTGATCAGGCTCTAGGGTGTTAATTCCCCCGGGACGCGAGAATATCCAGATGCCTTCGCTCTCGCAGCTGCCGGCCGAGGCGCATCACTCAGGGATTCGCGAGATCGCCAACGAGGCATTGCGCACCCCCGGCGCGATTCGCCTCGACGTGGGGCAGCCCAACTTCCCCACCCCCAAGCACATCGGCGAGGCCGGCAAGCGCGCGATCGACGAGGGCAAGACCTTTTACACGCACACTCAGGGCATGATCTCGCTGCGCGAGAAGCTCGTGACCAAGCTCGAGCGCGTGAACGGTATCAGCGTGACGCCCGATCGCATTGCATGCGGACCGGGCGGGGTCGGCGCGCTCGCCGCCGTTTTCGGAGCGGTGCTGGAGCCCGGCGACGAGGTCCTGCTGCCCGACCCGGGATGGCCGAACACCCGGCTGATGCTCTCGTGGACTGGAGCGCGCGGAGTCTTCTATCCGTGCGCCGCGGCCGACGGATTCCAACCCGACCTCGACGCACTCGAACGCCTGATCACCAAGCGCACGAAGCTGCTCCTGATCAACAGCCCAAACAACCCGACAGGAGCGGTGTACCCGGAAGCCACGATCGCGCGACTGATCGAGATCGCACAGCGCCACGACCTGTGGCTGGTGAGCGACGAGTGCTACGACCAGATCATCCTCGACGGAACCTGGACGAGTCCCGCGAGCCTCGCGCCTGACGACCCGCGGATCGCCAGCGTCTTCACCTTCTCGAAGTCTTACTCGATGACTGGATGGCGAATCGGATATGTCGCCGGTTCGGCCGAGCTCATCGACACCGCTACCAAGGTCCTCGAATCGAGCTCCTCGTGCGTTTCCACCATCACGCAGGTCGCCGCCGAAGCTGCCCTCGACGGCCCGCAGGACTGCGTCGGCGAGATGGTCGCCGCTTACCGGCACCGCCGCAACGTCGTGGTGGACATCCTTCGTGAGGCGGAAATGCTGGTCAGCGAGCCCACCGGCGCCTTCTACTGCATGGCTGACGTCTCCCGGAGCCATCTGCACGCGCGCGAGTTCGCGTTCAGGCTCCTCCGCGAGCGGGGCGTTTCAGTCGCCCCCGGGAGCGCTTTCGGGGAGGTGGCCGGCGGCGCCGTCCGGATCAGCCTCGCGAGCTCGGACACCGATCTCCGTGAGGGTGTGGGCAGGCTGGCCGAGTTCGTTCACCAACTCCAGTAGGGGGTTGCCTTGGGCGGGTTCGTAACCCTATGCTTCCGCCCGCGTTGAAGGTACCGTGCTGTTTCTGAAGCCGCTGCTGGCATTTACGGTCAGACAGCTGCAGCCTGGGCGCCTACGCCTCGCACTCTTGAAGCTCGGACACAGCCTCGACGCCTTCTAGCGACCCGGCTCCCGACCTCATCGTCAGCCAGGGCGCCGGCCCAACTCCGCTATCTATCTTGCGATCGCCGGCGCTGATCCATCTGCTGATCCTGGCGATTCCGCCAATCGCGATAGCGTTCACCATCCTTTCCGGTTCGCAACCACGCGCCGTCTCGGGATGGTTCGTCACCGCATCCAACGCTTGCTTCTGGACCGGAGGGCCGCTCATCCTCGTTGCGATCGGCATGGGCTTTGTCGGCCGACGCAAGCCGTTCGACGAACGAGCTGCCGAACGACAGCTGGCCACAACCATGGTCGGATTTGACCTGGTGGCCGATTCGTTTCCATTCCTCCTGGCGATCGCATCGCCCGTGGTCGCCCTGCTCTTCAGCGCGTGCGTCGCAGCCTGGCTTCTTTTCTGGTCCCAGTCACGAGTTAGAGGCACAACAGTTTCATCGAGCTACGTGGTCCAGCGCAGCCCCGATGTCGTGTTTGCTTTCGTGAGCGACTCCCGAAACGAGCCTCGGTACTATCCCGACGTCGAGTCAGTCGAGATGCTGACGGCGGCGCCGCTAGGCCCTGGAACGCAGTTCCGCTGTCACGTGCAGCTGCCGGGTGCTCGAAAGTTCGTCGGGGTGGAGGAGATCGTGGACTACGAGCCGTACCACCGTTTGACGACACGAGTTGCTGCCACCAGTCGTCCAAACCTCGACGAGTACATCTTTGAACGCGTCGAGAATGGCACGCGCGTGACGCACCGATTCGACTTCGAGCTCAGCCTCGCCAGTGCCGTCATGGGTGGGCAGCTCTGGCAGCTGGCCGCGAGGCGGCTGGTCAAGACGCGTCGGCACGCCGGTGAGGTCCGGCTGAAGCAGATTCTCGAAAGCGGCGAGTTCGACAGCTAGCCGCGCTGCAGTAAGGCCACGGACTCGATGTGGTACGTCTGCGGAAACATGTCCACGATTGCGGCTCGACGAACGCGATAGCCTCCCCTGACCAGCGAGATCAGGTCGCGCGCGTGAGTCGATGGCTCGCACGAGACATAGACCAATCGGTCAACACCCAGCCGGATCAGCTCGGCGATTGCAGCCGGCTCGCACCCCGCGCGCGGAGGATCCAGGATGACCGCCTGGTGATTGCCGAGCCTCACCTGGCGCAGCGCGGTCTCGACCTTCCCGGGTAGGTATTCGACCCGGGCCGAGTTGATTCGCGCGTTCAGGCGGCCGAGCTGGATGGCGTGCGGGTTCTCCTCGATCGCCGTCACACCGGCCGCGTCGCGAGCGACCGCCACCGAGATCGTCCCGATTCCCGCGTACAGGTCCAGCACGTGGTCGGCCGGACCGGCCGCGAGCATGTCGAGCGCGGTGCGGTACAAGACGAGCATCTGCTTGTAGTTGGTCTGCACGAAAGTGTCGCTGCGAACCCGGAAGCTGAGGTCCCAGAAGTTCAACGTCATCGCGTCGTCCAGGAGGGTCTGCTCGGGCAGGAGCTCCGCGACGCGACGCGCGTACTCGTCGCGCGGCCAGCTCGGAGCGCGGCCGCGATGGCGCATCCGCCACAGCAAACCTGTGCCGTTCGGCTCCGCCGTGAGGAGCAGGTTCTGCAGGTCCTGGAGCTCCAGCTCGTTGGCGGCCTGCGCGAAGGCGGGGAGCGCTTGCTCGATCCGGAGGTCGTGGATTAGGCAGGAATCGATCGGCAGGACCTGATGGGAGCGGAGCTTGTGAAAGCCGAACCGCCACGTCCCGCCGTTCGAGATGGCTTCGAACTCACCTCGGATCCGATAGCGCCATGGGTCATCCATGCCGAGCACTGGCGTGTCCGGCGGAAGACGGAGGCCGGCGCGTGCCCATGCCTCGTCGACGACCTGACGCTTGAGGTCGAGCTGGTGCGCGTACGCGGCGTGCTGAAGCTGGCATCCGCCGCAATGACCAAAGTACGGACACGGCGCGGCCACACGGTGCGGTGAAGGCTCGATGACTCGCGTTGCCGCGGCCACCGCCACGCCCCCTTGCCTGCCGCGCGGCTCGGCCTCAACGACCTCGCCCGGCAGCGCGTAGTTCACGAGCCACACCTTGCCGTCCTCGCGCGCAACAGCGGCGCCGCCATGCGCCGGCGCATCGGGCCGCAGGATCAGCGGTGCCATAACCCCAGGGGGTCGCGCGCCGGCTTGAACCCCACCGACTCGACCATCTGTGTCGCCGTCAGAAAGCCCTCGGCCACCTTGTCCGGCTGGTGGGCGTCGCTCCCGTACTGCACGGCCTTCCCCCCCACCTCGTGCCACCAGCGCACCACCTTGATGTCGGGACACAGCGTGCGGCCGCGGGTCGTGTTCACCTCGAGGACCAGGCCTCGCTTCGCAGCGGCGACGAGGATCGCGCGCAGGTCTTCTTCGTAGTCCTCTTCGCGATATGGAGCCTGGCCTTCCAGCCAGTAGCGCTTGGGGTAGTCGAGATGCGCCAGCGCCTCGAACTGCTGGGAGCTCTCGACCAGGGCGAGCGTCTCGCGGAAAAACTCCCTCACCGCGCCGCCAAATGCCGAAGGCGGCAGATCGCGAAACTGGCTTGCGTCGACCGGCTTGCCGTCCAGGTGCACACAGTGGATCGAGCCGAGCACGCGATCCAGCTTGCCCGCGGCCAGGACGGCTGCAGTCTCGTCGGGAAACCAGTGCGGCTCACCGAGCTCGACACCGGAAAAGATGCGCAGGTTCTTGAACCGGGCCCGGCATTGCTCGACCGCCTGGAGGTACCCCGCGACATCGAGGCCGTGCTGGCCCTCGTGGATCACGACGAAGTCGGCGTGCTCCGTGAAGGCGATCCCGGGCAGGCCGAGCTGGAGCGCCCGCTCGCAGCTGCGCTCCATCGAGCCGTGGGCAGCGTCCCACGACCATTCGGTGTGCACGTGGAGGTCAGGCGGCAGGGGCACGGGACAAGTGTCCAGCACCGGAGGTCCGCAGCGTATTCGCGGCACTGGCGGCCGGAGCCAAGGAAAGGGTGGCGCAAGGAGGAGCGCATCCGTGATGCGTGACTCCGCAGCGCCGGGCCCCTTGACGCAGGCTTCAGCGCCAAAGGCGCCCGGTCGCCCGGGCCGACGAAGACGCAAGGAATTCCGGGGCTGGACACTGGGCTAGCTGGAGAGCAAAAATGGGGTGTTTCTGGCTAAAATGGCCCGCCGTGGGGTGGGTGGTGCTTGGAATTTCCTATGCGGTTGGCGGGCCTTTGCTCGGAATCGGCCTGTACCTGGTCGTCCAGGGCAGCTTGCCGGGCTGGTTCAGAGACTGGATGCTCGGTCCGATCACGCGAGTTACGCCGGGGGTGGTCCGCCTCTTGGGCTTGACCGCGATCGGCCTGGGAGCTTCGATAGTCGCGCTCGGCCTCACCACTTTCGTCTCCGAGTTCGTGGGCGGGGCCCTCGTCGCCGTCGCTTTGGCGACCTACCTGATCGGGGCTGGTCTGTTCGTGTACAGCACGTGGCTCTCCCGCCGGCCGGGTGGCCCCCTAGCCCAGTAACCGGAGGAGGAGTTCGCTCGCGACCTTGGGGTTGGCCTGCGGCGTCCGCTTCCGGAGCTCGGCCATGAGCGCACCGAGAGCCTGCTTCTTGCCCGCCCTGTAGTCCTCGACCGCCCTCGGGTTGGCCGCCATCACGGCCTCGACCTCATCCTGCAGGGTGGACTCGTCACTGACCTGTGCGTACCCGTGCTCGGCGACGATCTTGGTCGGTGAGAGGCCTGTCTCGACCGACTCGAGGAGCACCTCGCGCGCCTGGTCACGCGTGACGTTCCCGGACGTGACGAGCTTCACGAGCTCTGCAAGGTGCTCCGGAGTCGGGATCTTGCCGGTTGGCGCGACCTCTCCGATGATCCAGTTGGCCACTGGCTTGGCCTCCGCCCCAGCCGCGACAGCTGCCTCGAAGAGGTCGGCGAGGTCGCGGTCGGCGGCGATCAGCACAGCGTCGGCCGCCGGCAGCGCGTACTGCGAGACCAGCCGCCCCCGGCGCGCGCCGGGCAGCTCGGGCAGGGCGCGGCGAAGATCTTCGATCCAGGCCGCGTCGATCTCCAGCGGAGGCAGGTCGGGCTCGGGAAAGTAGCGGTAGTCCTCGGCGAATTCCTTGCTGCGCTGCGAAAAAGTGCGCTGCTCGGCGTCCGACCAGCCGCGCGTTTCCTGCAGCACCTTGCCACCCGACTCCAGAACCTCGGTCTGGCGCGCCACCTCGAAACTGATGGCGCGGTGAAGGGCGCGGAACGAGTTGATGTTCTTGAGCTCCGTCTTCACGCCCAGCTCCTCCGTCCCCGCGCGGCGTAGCGAGATGTTCGGCTCCGCCCTCAGCTGGCCCTTCTCCATCTCCGCCTCGGAGGCGCCGATCGTCCGGAGCAGCGTGCGCAGGGCGACCGCGTAGTCGCGCGCCTCGTCGGCAGAGCGCAGGTCCGGCTCCGTGACGATCTCCATCAAAGGCACCCCTGCTCGGTTCAGGTCGACGAAGGATTCCCGCGCCTGGTGCAGCTTGTCTCCCGCGTGGATGAGCTTGCCCGTGTCCTCCTCGAGATGTACGCGCCTGACGCGCACACGGCGGCCGTCGAGCTCGAGATAGCCGCTGATGCTCATCGGCAGGTCGTACTGGCTGATCTGGTAGCCCTTCGGCAGGTCGGGATACATGTAGTTCTTGCGGTCGAACTTGGTGTGGCGCGGAATCTCGCAGTTGAGCGCCAGCGCGGTCTTGAGGCATGCCTCGACCGCTGCCTTGTTGATGACCGGCAAGGTGCCGGGCATGCCCAGGCAGACCTCGCACACGTTGGAGTTGGGCGGGTCGCCGAGCTGACCGACTGCGCAGCCACAAAACATTTTCGAGCGCGTGCGCGGCTGGACGTGCACCTCCATGCCAATCACCACTTCCCACGGAGCGCTAGACAACAGGCGCCACCTCCGCCTTCACGCCGCTGGCCACCTCATAGGCGCGCGCGACGCGCAGCGCAACGTCTTCACGCCACTGCGGAGCCATGATCTGCAATCCGATCGGCAGCAAGTCCTCTGACATTCCGCACGGCACGCTGATCCCCGGCAGCCCGGCGAGGTTGCCGCCAAGAGTGAGCACGTCGCAGAGGTACATGGATAGAGGGTCCTGCGTCTTGGACCCGATCGGAAAGGCGACCGTGGGTGAGGTTGCGCTGATGATCGCGTCGCATTTCTCGAACGCGAGGTCGAAGTCCCGCTTGATCAGCGTCCGCACTTTCTGGGCCTTCAGGTAGTAGGCGTCGTAGTAGCCGCTCGACAAGGCGTAGGTGCCGAGCATCACGCGCCGCCTGACCTCGGTGCCAAAGCCCTTGCGCCGAGTGCGCATGTAAGCCTCGGTGATGTTCTGCGCGTCGTCCACGGACATTCCATATCGCACCCCGTCAAAGCGCGCGAGGTTGGACGAGCACTCGGCCGGCGCGATGATGTAGTACGCGGCGAGCCCGTAGTCCGTATGCGGCAGCGTGACGTCGACGATCTCCGCGCCGGCGTTGCGAAAAGACGTGATCGCCTTGTCGACTGCAGCCTTCACCGCCGGCTCGATGCCCTCGACGTGGTAGTACTCGCGCGGCACGCCGAGTCTCATGCCCTTCACGCCCGTCTCCAGGTCGCGGAGCACATCGTTGGGGCGGTTGGAGCTGGTCGCGTCGAGGGGATCGTGGCCGGCCATCGCCTCCAGCACGATCGCCGCGTCTTCGACGGATCGAGTAAATGGACCGATCTGGTCGAGACTCGACGCGAACGCGATGAGGCCATACCGGCTGACGCGCCCGTACGTCGGCTTCATGCCCACGACGCCGCACAGGGCGGCCGGCTGGCGGATCGAACCGCCGGTGTCCGTGCCCAACGCGATCATCGCTTCGCCGGACGCCACCGCAGCCGCGCTGCCGCCCGAGCTGCCTCCGGGGACCCGGTCGAGATCCCAGGGGTTGTGCGTCGGGTGATAGCCGGAGTTCTCCGTCGAGCTGCCCATCGCGAACTCGTCGCAGTTCGTGACGCCCAACATCACAGCGCCGGCATCGAAGAGTCTCGAGACCGCGGTACCGGTGTACGGCGGTTTGAAGCCACGGAGGATCTGCGAGCCTGCCGTCGTCTCCACACCACGCACGCACAGCACGTCTTTGACGGCCATCGGGATTCCGACGAGCGGACCCATGTCACCGTTGTTGATCCGCGCGTCGGCTTCTTCCGCCTGCTTCTCCCACAGCTCGGGGGTGAACCGAAGGAAGGCTTTCACGCGACGATCGAGCTTCTCGATCTGGTCTATGTGCGCCGTCACCAGCTCGGCCGCCGAGAACGAGTGAAGGCGCAGTTGCTTCGCCGCCTCCCTGATCGTCAGCTCGGTGAGGTTGGTCACGCCTCCTCCTGGATCGAGGGCACGCGGAAGAATCCGTCCACCGCCGCGGGCGCGTTGGCGAGCGCCTCGGCCTGGCTCAGACCAGGGCGCGGCACGTCCTCGCGCAATGTGTTGGCGACCTCGACCACCTGCGCGGTCGGCGGGATCGAGTCGGTGTCCAGCTGCTGCAGCCGGTCGATGTGCGCGAGGATGCCGCTCAGCTGCTCGGCATAGAACTCCTCGTCGCCGGGCTCGAGGCCAAGACGCGCGAGCATGGCGACATGGCGGACCTCATCACGCGAAAGCGGCATTGGGCTAAGTGTCCTGCACCGGAGGTCCGCAGCGTATTCGCGGCACCGGCGGCCGGAGCCAAGGAGACGACGAGCACGCGAGGGAGCGCATCGCTTAGATGCGTGACTGAGCGCGCGCAGGAGGCGACGCCGGCTTCAGCGCCGCAGGCGCCCGGCCGCCTGGGCCGATGAAGACGCAAGGACCTTCCGGGGCAGGACACTCACCTCTATGGAGATCGGCGAGGCGACATCAGACCGAGCAGAGCGGGAATCCCCGCGATGGCGCCGACGATGGTGAGCGTCATGGCGGCCGAGGCGATCACCGACACGGTGCCAGCCCACCGTCGGCGCCTGATCAGACCGAACGCGCCGATCACGCCGACCACGGCGGAACCAGCCGAGTAGGCAATGGACGTGAGGAGGACGACGCGTATCCGGCCTACTGCTGACGGCTCGGAAAGAAAACCGAGGATGAACCAGGCCCAAGCGACCATCACCCCCGCCCCGAACACAAGCACTACCCAGACCCACGGCGGTGTGGTCGCGATGGCGGGGGATGTTCGTTCCCGGGCGGTTTGCACAGCGGCCATTACTTTGGCACGAGGGCCAGGAACTGCTCTTCGTCCAGGATCGCCAGCTTGAGCTTCTGAGCCTTCTCGAGCTTTGAGCCCGCATTTGGGCCTGCAACTACATAGGTCGTCTTTGCGCTCACGCTCGCTGCGGCCTTCCCGCCAAGCTTGCGAACCAGCGCCTCTGCGTCGGGCCGGCTCATCGTTTCGAGCGTCCCTGTGAAAACGAATGTCTTGCCGGTCAGCGGCCCCTCACCCGGCGGCTCGACTGCATGCGGCTCGACGCCGGCGGCGAGCAGCTTGCCGACCAGCTCGCCACCTTTGCTCTTGAAGTACGCGTGAACCTCGCGCGCCATGTTCGGCCCGACGCCCTCGACGCGCTGCAGCTCCTCCTCGCTCGCGCTGCGCAGGTTGGCCATGGTGCCGAAATCCGCTGCGAGAAGGTCCGCCGTCGCCTCGCCCACCTGCGGGATACCGAGCGCATAAAGAAAGCGGCCCAGCTCGGGGCGCCGGCTCTCGGCGATGCGGTCGAGCAGGTTCTGCCCGGACTTGTCCGCGAATCCTTCGAGCTGCACGATCTGTTCCTTGGTGAGGCGGTAGAGGTCGCTCGGATCGTCGACCCAACCGCGCTCGATGAGCTGGCCGATGGTCGCGTAACCAAGACCTTCGATGTTCAGCGCGCCACGACTGGCGAAATGACGCAGCCGCTCCAGGCGCTGCGCACCGCAGAACGGGTTGATGCACCTGTGCGCGATGTAGGGTTCCTCGCGGACGACCTCGCCTCCGCAGACGGGGCATTTCGCCGGCATCTTCCAACCCGGCTTGGGGTCCTTGACGCTGACTATCTCCGGGATGACGTCGCCGGCGCGATGGATGATGACTCGAGCCCCGACGTACACGCCCTTCTCGTTGACCTGCGCCTCGTTGTGCATGGTCACGTTGCGGACGGTCACGCCCCCGACCACCACCGGCTTGACGTGGGCGACCGGTGTGAGCACCCCAGTGCGGCCGACGTAGCAGGCGATCTCCTCCACTTCAGTCTCCGCCTGCTCTGGCGCGTACTTGAAGGCGATCGCCCAGCGTGGCGAGCGCGCGACGAAGCCGAGCTCCAGCTGCTGCGCGAAACCGTCGACTTTGATCACCACGCCGTCGATCTCGTGCTCGAGCTCGTGGCGTCGCTTCTGCCATTCCGCGTGGTACTCGATCACCTCTTCGATCGAGTTGAGCCTTCGGCGATGCTTGTTGACGCGGAAGCCCATCTTCTCCAGGGAGCGGAGCACGTCCCATTGCGAGCGGTTCGCTCCGCCCGGGTCAAGCGTGTACATGAATGTCTGCAGGTCGCGGCTCGCGGTCACGTTGGGGTCGATCTGGCGCACGCTGCCCGCGGCGGTGTTGCGCGGATTGACGTAGCGAACCTTTCCGGCCGCCTCCATCTCGCGGTTCAGCTTTTCGAACGCCGCGATCGGAAAGTAGACCTCCCCTCTCACCTCGAACACATCGGGCAGGCCCGCTGCCGGCGTGATCGTCAGTGGCACGCTGCGGATGGTGCGCACGTTGGCCGTCACGTCTTCGCCCACGGTCCCGTCGCCACGGGTCGCCGCCCGCTGCAACCGGCCCTTCGCGTAGGTGAGGCTGATCGCGAGGCCGTCGATCTTCAGCTCGGCGCAGTAAGTGACCTTGTCCCCGATCGCGGCCCGCACGCGCTTGTCGAAGGCGCGAATCTCGCCCTCGTCGAATGCGTTCTGCAGGCTCAGCATCGGTGAGCGGTGGCGCACCTTGGCGAACTGCTCGGACGCCTCGCCGCCCACCCGCTGAGTCGGCGAGTCCGCTGTCACGAGGTCCGGCCGCTCGTCTTCGATCCTGCGCAGCTCGAGAAACAGCGCATCGTACTCGGCGTCGGAGACCTCGGGCTGGTCCAGCACGTGGTAGGCGTGCTCGTAGCGGCGAACGAGCTCGCGAAGCTGCTCGACTCTGACCGCCGGGTCGACGAGCTTCTTTCGCTTGCTCATTTGGTCAACGGCGCGAGCATGCCGCTGAGAATTTTCAGACCGGCCCTGTCGAACTTGATCACGAGCTCTTCGTCGGTGCGCGTCAGCGTGCTCTTGACCACGGTGCCGGCTCCGAACGCCGGGTGCTTGACACGATCACCGCTGGTGAACCGCTGCACGAGAGGCGCCGCCGGCGCGGCCTGCACCTGCCGTTCCTGGTAGCGCTCCTTATAGCCCTGACGCGGAGGCGCCACTGGTGCACTGCCCTTCGGCGCAGCGAGCTGTGACTGCGGGATCTCCGTCAGGAACCGGCTCGGAAAGGCGGGCTGCGAACGGCCGTAGAGGTGGCGGCGGAACGCGCAGCTCAGGTAGAGCCGATCTTTCGCACGCGTCATCCCCACGTAGCACAGGCGGCGCTCCTCGGCCATCTCGGTCTGCGCACCCACCGCCGAGGGATTCTCCTCACGCTCGTCCAGGGCTCGCTGATGCGGTAGCAGTCCCTCCTCCATGCCGACCATGAACACCACTGGAAACTCGAGGCCCTTGACCATGTGCAGCGTGATCAGGGTTGCCCCTTCCCCGTTCTCGTCGTAGGCGTCGACGTCGGAGACCAGCGCGATCTCGGCCAGGAAATCCTCCATACCCTGCGCCGGTTCGCGGTCGTCGAAGCTTTCAGCAAGACCGCGCAGCTCGTTGAGGTTCTCCATGCGCGCCTCGCCCTGCGGCGTGCCATCGAGATAGTGCTGGCGCAAGCCCATGACCTCGATCACGTGATCGAGCAGCTCGCTCGGCCGCAGCACGCCCATGACCGAGCGGAGCGATTCGATCTGCGACCGGAACTTCTGCAACGGCGCGATGGCGGGACGCGGCACGCCCGGCACGCGCCCTGGATCCTCGAGCAGCGACAGGATGTCCGCTTCCCGCTCTCGTGCGAAGGCGTTGAGGGCGTCGACGGTGACATTGCCGATCTTGCGCGGGGGCACTGACACGATGCGAGAAAAGCTGAGGGCGTCCTTGGGGTTGAAGGAAAAGCGGAGGAACGCGACCACGTCCTTGACCTCGCGGCGCTCCCAGAAGCGGATGCCCCCGACGAGGCGGTAAGGGATGCGCCGGCGCGCGAGCACATCCTCAAAGGAACGTGACTGGGCGTTGGTGCGATAGAGGACCGCGAAGTCCGAGTAGCCGCGGTTCTCGGTCCGGCGCAGGCGCTCGATCTCGTCAGCGACGAACTCGGCTTCCTCGATCTCGTTGTACGCCTGCATCGCCATCACCTTCTCGCCGCCGGCGCGCTCCGTCCAGAGCTTCTTCTCTGCTCGCTCCGGGTTGCTGCGGATGACTGCGTAGGCGGCGTCGAGGATGGCCTGGCTCGAGCGGTAGTTCTGTTCCAGCCGCACGATGTGGGCGTCCGGGTAGTCCTTGCGGAAGTCGAGGATGTTTCGGATGTCGGCACCGCGAAAGCGATAGATGGACTGATCGTCGTCTCCGACGACGACCAGGTTCCGGTGCTCCAGGGCGAGCTGATTGACGAGCACGTACTGCGCCCGGTTGGTGTCCTGGTACTCGTCGACCAGCACATGGCGGAAGCGATCGCGCCACTTCTCGAGCGCTTCGGCGTCGGTGTTGAAGAGCTCGACCAGCTTCATGATCAGGTCGTCGAAGTCGAGGCCGCCGGACCGGCGCAGGACTTCCTGGTACGACTCGTAGACGCGGCGCACCACCTCGTCGGCGTAGCTGCGGTTCGGGTACTCGTTTGGTCCTTTGAGCTCATTCTTGGCCTGTGAGATGGCATTGCTGAGCGCCCCGAGCGGGTAGCGCTTGGGGTCGAGCCGGAGCTCGTCGAGCACCCGTCTGAGCGCGGCCCGAGTGTCGTCGTCGTCGAAGATGACAAAGCTGTTGACGATGCCGATGCGCTGCGCCTCGCGCCTCAGGATCTTGACCGCGGTCGAGTGGAAGGTGCCGACCCACATGTTCTTGGCTTCTTCGCCCACCAGGCTTTCGACCCGTGCGCGCATCTCCTTGGCCGCCTTGTTGGTGAAGGTCACGGCGAGCAGCCGGTCGGGCCATACGCGGTGGGTTTCGATCAGGTAGGCAATGCGTGCCGTGAGCACGCGTGTTTTCCCACTTCCGGCCCCGGCGAAGATCAGCAGCGGCCCCTCGCCATGCGTGACTGCCTCGCGCTGAGGCGGGTTCAGGCGCGCCAGCAACGCGTCGACTTCGGGCGTGGACGGTCCTTCGATGGCCATAGGGAGTTCGAGTCTACCGGCTGCCATCTACCCGCCCTCCACCCCCTCACCCCTCTCCCACGACGGGAGAGGGAAATCGCCGGATGTCGCGGTTTGCTTCGTTACACTCTCCGTGCCCTTGGCCCGAGAAGTGGATTTCGGCATGCGCGATCACCTGCTCTACGAGCTGGCACGCGATCTCAGCTCGTCCCTCGAGCTCGAGGTCGTGCTGCGCAAGGTGATGGACCGCGTGATCACCCTTATGCATGCATCACGGGGGTTCATCGTGCTGGTCGACCCGGTCACGGGCACCATGTCGGTTCAGATGTCGGGCGGCGAGGCCGACCCGGAGCAGACGCGTCTGTTTCTTGGGTCGAAGACGGTCATTGAGCACGTCGTGAGGACCGGCCAGGCGGTCGTGGCAACCGACGCCAGCCTCGATGATCGATTCAAGGGACAGCAGTCGGTCATCCTGCAGAACCTGCGGTCGATCATCGCCGTGCCGCTCGTCACCAAGGGGAAGGTCATCGGCGCGGTCTACGTCGACAACCCGTTTCGGGCGGCCATCTTCGAGGAACAGGACAAGGAGTTCCTCCAGGCGATCTCGGACCTGGCCGCGATCGCGATCGACAATGCGCGCCAGTACGAGCGCTCGAACTTCCTGCGCCAGCTGTTCGAGCTCCATGTCAACAAGCAGGTCACCGACTATGTTCTTGCGCGCTCTGACATCAACACGAAATTCCTCCCCGGCGAGCGCCGCGAGGTCACCATGCTCAACTCCGACATTGCAGGCTTCTCCACGCTGTCTCAGACCATGGAAGCCGAGGAGTTGGTGGAGTTCCTCAATCACTACTTCGCCCGGATGATCGACGTCGTCCTGACACATGGCGGCAACATCGACAAGTTCCAGGGCGACGGCATGCTGGTGGTCTTCGGTGCACCCAACCCCATGCAAGACCACGGCGCCCAGGCGCTGAAGGCGGCCCGGGGGATGGTGCGGGAGATCGAGCGCTTGAACACCGAGCTGGTTTCGGACGGCAAGTCGACGATCTCGGTCGGCATCGGATTGGACACCGGAAGTGTGGTCGCGGGGCATGTCGGCTCAGACCGCCGGCTCGAGTTCACGCTGATTGGCGTCCCGGTCAACAACAGCTCGTACCTGTCCAAGGTGCGGCCGGCCAAGGTGCTGATGTCCGAGACGACGCGAGGCTTGCTGCCGGATGGGTTTGAGGTGGCGGGCTTCGAGCCAATGCTGCTCAAGGGCGCCAGCGAACCGCAGGCGATCTATGAGCTTCAGATCACTCTCGCGTCCAAGGACTGAGCCTCAGTTTTTCCACCCCGTTGGCGCCAACGGGCCCAATCGCGACGGAAATTCCACCCCTTTTGAACCAACGGGGCGTAATCAGTTCAGGCTCTGGCCGCTATTTGCACTCCCAGCGGCCGGGGCCGTAGCGGTTGTACAGCCATGCCGCGGCGTTGGCGTTCGCCACGGGGTCAAACGGCGACTGGCTGGCCCACGGCGTGCCCGACCAGGTGCTGGGTAGGAACTGGAAAAGCCCTGACGCCTGGCTGCTGCTGTTCACCGAGTTGGGGTGGTACCGCGATTCGCACCACGCGATGCGCATCGCCCACACGACAGCGTCGTGTCCGAGCGGGCTGAAAGCGTCGGTGATTATCTTGCCGATCCAGGCGGGCGGCGGCGGGTGGTTGTTCAAGGCGGCGATGCGCTGCGATTCCGCCTCGGCGGCGGCAAGAGCGTCGAGCTGCGCCTGGTAGTCGGCCAGGCCCTGCTTCAGGTCCTGGGTCCATGCGTTGACCTGCGCCATCTGTGCCGCCTGCACGCGCTGGGTGCGGGTCTGCTGCACGACCGAAGCCCGGTCGTAAGCGTTCAGCTGCGTGACGGCGACGGCGTACTTCACGTCCACCGGCTGCTCGAGCCGAGGCAGAATCACGCCCGCAAGAATCACGGTCCAGACCAGGACCGCACGAAACAATGGCAGCAAACCCTTCCTAACGCTCCTCTTCGCATTAGCCCCACCCCGGGGCGTTGATCAGGCCTGAGCTCTTGGCGAAGACGTTGGAAGGGCTGCTCAGTTACCGCGGAAGGGCACCTTACCAAAAGGGTCCCGGCTTTGTCTCGCTCTAGAAGTCCTAAAAAAGGTGGGTTAGGCGGCGCCTGAGGAGCTTGCGACCGGCAGGTTCTCTGTATTCGGGAAGCAGCTGTTTGATGGTCTGAAAAGCTGCCTCGGTCAGCGACTCGGGAGTGTGGCCGGCGGTCTCGATCGGCTTGCCGATGACCACCCGGATCCGCTTGCGAAACCAAAGGTCTTTGGTGCCCGAAAGGGCGACGGGAACGACTGGTACGCCGGCCTTGATCGCAAAGTGGGCGAAGCCCTTTTTGAAGGGCATGAGCTCGCCCTCTTTCGGTCCGTAGTTGGCCTCCGGGAAGATCGCCACGGCTCCCCCAACCTCCAGGCAGTGATCCACGTGGTGAAACAGAGACTGGTCGCTGTGGCGGTCGCGGACGACGGGCACGTAGCCGCCTGTCGTCCGGATCAGCCACCACTGAAACTTCCGCGTTACCAAAAGGGTCGGGTCGGCCAGGAAATGGATGCGCGGCTCGACCGGGAACAGCAGCAAGAGCGCGAACTCGTCCAGCCAGTTCAGGTGGTTGGCGATAACGATGTAGTTCCCAGCTCGCGGGACGTTCTCGCGGCCCTCGACCTGGAATTGAAAGCACAGCCGCAGAAGCGGTACGCCGATCAAGCGGACGATCCGGTAAGGAAAGTTCGCCCGGCGGCTGACCGGAAGCAGATCCGCGGGTGGCAGCGCGGTGCTTGCCATTCCGACGCGAGTCTAAGCCTGGTTCAGAAGGTGTGCTCCAGCGAGAGTCCGCGGAACCGGTGGCTCACGTCCTCCGTTCCCCAGCAAACCCAGCCCAGGCCGGCAACCCACAGGCAATACGTGACTGCCGCGAACAGTCCCGGCCCTTCGGCCGGTGCGCCGGTCCAGGTCGAAACACTGATCGCGAGCAGCCCTACTCCGGCAAGCAGGCCAAGCCCGTCGACCCAGCGTGGGAAACGCTCGGCGCCGAATCCAATGGCTGAGGCGACCACGAACCAGATCGCAATGAGTACGAGCGGCCACGCCGACCACCCGCGGTAGGCCTCTCCGCTCAGCAGTCCCGCGACCGCGAAGAGCTGGAGCACGATCAGCCAGACGGTCCCAACTACACCAAAGAAGCCCACGAACATGCCCCAGGCCGGTCCCCGCATCGGGTGACTGAAGAGCGCGATCGCCACAGGCAGAAGGAGCGCCGCCCACGCGAGGAGGAACCAGCCGCGAACGGAAGTCCAGCCGGCGACCTGGCTGATTACGGCGCCCAGCAGAGCGGCCGCCGACATGTATGTGAGCACGCCGGTCCAGCGCATCCCACGTGTCATGAAGACCGCGAGGATGAATGCCACCCATGCGATGAGGATCACGCTCCGAGCTGTTTCCCATCCGACGAACTGGCAGAACAGCGCGGCGATGAACACCGCAACGGTGGTCCAGATGAGGGCGGGAGCCCAGCGCACGCGGCTATTCTCCCGGATGATCAGCGGTTTTCCACACGTTTTTTCGGCGCCCGCATTGTTTACAAATTGGTGCCGGCGCAGGGATTTGAACCCTGGACCATCGGTTTAAAAGACCGTTGCTCTGCCAAGCTGAGCTACGCCGGCTACCTGGTGATTGTCCCAATTTCCAGCTTGAGGCCTCAAGCACATAACCGTTAGCCCCGCCAAGTGCGCAGGAATGGCTGTATACGGAGCCCGGGATACGACCAAACCGGCACTAATGTCACTGTCCAGGGCGCCGGCATGCCACCAATCACTTTTGCGCCGGCCCGATCCGGCGCTGTAGCCTTCCCCCGGTGAAAGCCTGGGTCGTTCGGGAGCTCGGCGGGCCGGAATCCCTTCGCCTGGAGGAGATCGATCCAGGTAAGCCGGCTGACGGCATAGTGCGCATCAAGGTGCGCGCGGCTGCGATCAACTTCCCCGACGCGCTCATGGTCGCCGGGCTCTACCAGGTAAAGCCTGAGCTCCCATTCGTCCCTGGCGTGGAGGTGAGCGGCGAGGTGGTCAGCGCGCCGTCTGCATCCGGATTCAAAGCAGGTGATCGCGTCATGGCACTGGTCGACCACACCGGTCTGACTCGGGGCGGCTACTCAGAGATCGCCGATGCTGAACCAGGCACGGTCACTCGCATCCCTGACAGCTTGCCGTTCGAAGAGGCGGCGGGCTTCACCTTGATCTTCCAGACCGGCTGGTTCGGGCTCCATCGCCGGGCCAACCTCCAGGCCGGCGAAACGCTCCTCGTTCACGCCGGGGCGGGCGGGGTCGGCAGCGCTGCGATACAGCTCGGCAAAGCCGCCGGGGCGACTGTGATCGCGACCGCAGGTTCGGATGCGAAAGTCGAGGTCTGCCGCAAGCTGGGCGCAGACCACGCGGTGAACTACAAGACGCAGGACTTCGTGGAGGAGGTCAAGAAGATCACCGGAGGTCGCGGCGCCGACGTGGTGTTCGACCCGATCGGCGGCGATGTTTACGACCGCTCGACGAAATGCATCGCGTTCGAGGGCAGGATCGTCATCGTCGGCTTTACGAGTGGCCGCATTCCCCAGGCCGCCGCCAACCACGTTCTGATCAAGAACTACTCCGTCGTCGGGCTCCACTGGGGGCTGTACGCAAAACGCGCACCCGAACTCATTCCGCCCGCGATGAAGGCTCTTCTCGACCTTTGCGAAGCGGGCAAGATCAAGACTTACATCGGGACCCGACTTCCGCTCAGCCAGGCGCCCCGCGCGCTCGCGACAGTGGCAGAAGGCAAGAGCACGGGCAAGGTGATCCTCACTGTCTGATCCCAAGGCCCCGACCCCGCCTCCCGAGCCCGAAGAGCCGGCGCCGGCTGCTGAGCTCAACGAGCCACCGGCACCTCCCGAGCCTGAAGAGCCGGCTCCGCCGGCTGAACCCGCGGAGGCAGTCCCAACGCCTGAGCCCGAGGAAGGCGCTCTGCCGACTCAACTCGAAGAGCCTGCCCCGCCGCCCGAGCCCGAGGAGGCCGCGGCACCAGTTGAGCCCGAGGCTCCGGCGGCACCGCCGCCTCCGGCCCGTTCAGGGCTGCGCCATTACCGCCCCGCGGCCGCAGGGGTGGCAATCGCGCTGATCGCGCTCCTGCTCGTGCTCATCGTCGGCAAACCGACCAGCTCCCCACCACCTCCGGAGCCGCTGGCGGCGGACCAGACGCTGAGCTTTCCCATAGCAACGGACATCTCCGACCTCGATCCCGCGCTCATCTCGACCGCGGCGGAGGTGGACATCTTCCGCAACGTCTTCTCGGGCCTCTACAAATTCGACAGCCAGCTGCACGTGCTACCAGACCTGGCCACTGACCCACCGGCGATGTCCGACGACGGCCGCACCTATACCTTTCATCTGCGTCGCAACGCGCACTTCTCCAACGGCGACGCCATCACTGCGGACGACTTCATCTACAGCTGGAATCGCGCAGCTGCAAAGCAGGGCGACTACGCGGGGCTGTTCAACATCGTCGCCGGCTATGACCCGGTCGCGTCGGGGCGGGCCAGCCAGATGAGCGGGCTCGTCAAGACAGACGATTACACCTTCACCGCCACCCTGACCAAGCGCGCGGGCTATTTCACGACCCTTTTGGGTCTGTGGCCTTTCTGGGTGGTCGACCAGAAAGTCGTCGCGTCAGCGGGTGAGAACGCATGGTTCAGCAAACCCGAGACGCTCATCGGAAGCGGACCTTTTCGCATGACCGCTCGCGCACCGGGCCAGTCGATGGACTTCCAGCCGGTCCCCGATTGGTACGGGGGGTCGACCGGCAAGCTGACGCGGGTGCACCTGGAAGTCATCGCGGACCCTGTCGCCCAGGTGTCCCAGTACGAGTCCGGCGCGTTCAGCCTCGTCGGTTACGGACGCCAGGGACTGCCTCCGGCCGCGGCGACGCGGTACACCTCGGATGCCACCCTCAAGAGCCAGCTCAACCTCGTGCCGATCGGCCTCACCTTCTGGGTCGGCTTCAACCTGCGCAGCGGACCGTTCGCCGACATCGACGCGGGGCGGCCGGGGCGCCACGCGTTCAGCACCGCTATCGACCGCAACGCGCTTGTCGACGCGCTCTGCAACCAGAAGACGGCGTGTGCCCTCGCGACCGGCGGGTTGATCAGCAAGGGACTACAGGGCTATGTCGGCGACGATGCCGACAGCAACGCAAAGTTCGACGCGGCCGCGGCGAAGACGCAATACCTGGCGTGGGACCCGAACGGCACGAAAGTGAAAGGGCTCACGTACAGCTATGACACAAACCCATTCAACAAAGCGGTATGCGACAACCTTTCGGCGCAGTGGAAAAAGAATCTCGGCGTCACGGTCACCTGCGTGGACGTCGATCGGAAGACTTTCTTCGATAACCGCAATGGCAAGTGCGCGTACCCGATGTTCCGCCAGAGCTGGAGCGCCGACTACGACCATCCCCAGGACTGGTTCGATTACCTGTTCGTCACCGGGGCCCCGTCATCGGGGTCGTGCTATTCAGACCCCCGAGTCGACAAGTTTGTAAGCCTTGCCGACGCTGGGCCGCTCAAAGACGGCCTGGCCGACTACAAGACTGTGGGCCACATGCTGATCGACGATTCGATCTACGCGCCGCTCCTCTACGGCGTGCAGCAGTACCTCGTCCACTCGTACGTGCTGGGCGTGGGCGGCAACGCGCTGTACGACTTCTCATGGACAAACGCGCGGATTCTGAAGCACTAGAGACAGTCCCTAGCAGCCTCTTCCCTTGCCCCTCTCCCCCCACCCCTCTCCCCTGAAGGGGAGAGGGAACAACCTCTCCCTTAGAGTTTCCCGGCGAAGTGGCACGCCGCGACGTGCCCGTTGGCCTTCATCTCCAGCGGCGGCTCGACCTCGGAGCAGATCGGCAGCTGCGCGATCGGGCATCGCGTGTGGAAGCGGCATCCGCTCGGCGGGTTGATCGGCGACGGGATCTCGCCCTTCAGCAGGATGGGCTTGCGGCTCGCCTCGATCTCAGGGTTTGGGTTCGGGATCGAGCTCAGCAGGACCTTCGTATAAGGATGGAGCGGGGTGTCGTAAACGTCCCGGCTCGTCGCGATCTCGACGATCTTGCCGAGGTACATGACCGCCACCCGGTCGCTGACATGGCGCACCACCGAGAGGTCGTGGGCGATGAACAGATAGGTCAGCTTGAACTCGTCCTGGAGATCCTCGAGCAGATTCACGATCTGCGCCTGGATCGATACGTCAAGAGCGGAGATGGGCTCGTCGGCGACGATGAGGCTCGGCGTGAGGACCAGCGCGCGGGCGATCCCGATACGCTGCCTCTGGCCACCAGAGAACTCGTGCGGATAGCGGTTCGTGAAATTGGGATTGAGCCCGCAGACCCGCATCACCTCTTGCACACGCTTCTCGCGGTCTCGCTTGTTGCCAAGGCCGAAGTTCTGCAGGGGCTCGGCGACGATGTCGCCGATCGTCATCCTCGGGTTGAGGGATGCGTATGGATCCTGGAAGATGATCTGCATCCGCTGCCTCACCATGCGCAGCTCGTTCCCGTGCATCTTGGTGAGCTCCCGACCCTCGAACTGGATCGAGCCGGACGTGGCCGGCTGCAGCTGCATGATCACGCGCCCCAGCGTGGACTTTCCACATCCCGACTCGCCCACCAGTCCAAGGGTCTCGCCCGGCGCGATGTCGAAGCTCACTCCGTCCACGGCCCGGACCACCGCGCCGCGGCCGAACGTGCCTCCGGTCGGAAAGTGCTTGGTGACATCGACGACCCTGACCAGCGGCCCGCCAGTGGGCTTGGGGACCACGGCCAGAGGCTGGCTCATTTCTTGACCGCTTCGCGCGACTCTTGGGAGACGTTCTTCATCAGCACCCAGCAACGGGCGTCCTGCGCAGGACCGACCTCCTCCAGCGGCGGCTCCTCGCGAGTGCACCGTTCGACCTTGAACTCACAGCGAGGGTGGAACGTGCAGCCCGTCGGCAGCCGAGAAAGGTCCGGCGGCATGCCCTGGATGCTGACCAGCCTCTCATGCCGGCGCTCGTCGGGGCGCGGCACCGAGCGCAGCAGCGACCACGTGTATGGGTGCTGAGGATGATCGAACACCTGCCGAGTCGGCCCCGACTCAACGATCCGGCCGGCGTACATCACCATGACGCGGGTGCAGAGGCTGGAGATCACGGAGACGTTGTGGCTGATCAGGATAATGGCCGTCCCCAACTCGCGGTTGAGATCCTTCAAGAGCTCCAGGATCTGCGCCTGCACTGTCACGTCGAGCGCCGTAGTTGGCTCGTCAGCGATGAGCAGAGAGGGCTCGTTCGATAGTCCCATGGCGATCATCGCGCGCTGGCGCATACCTCCGCTGAACTGGTGCGGAAAGTCGCGTGCGCGCTGCTTCGGTGACGGTATGCGCACGCGCTCCAGCAGAGGGACCACTCGGTCACGTGCTTGCTTCTTGTCGAAGCGCGAGTGCGCACGCATCGCTTCCTCGATCTGAAAACCCACGCGCAGGACAGGGTTGAGCGAGGTCATCGGATCCTGGAAGATCATCGCCACGTCGCCGCCCCGATACTCGAGCAGCTCGCCCGACGTCATTGTCACGACGTCGCGATTCTTGAACAGGATCTTGCCGCCGGTGATCTTCCCGGGTTCGGGGACGAGGTTGAGGATCGACAGCGCGGTCATGGATTTGCCGCTGCCCGACTCCCCGACGATGCCCAGCGTCTCGCCTCGGTCCATGTCGAAGCTGATCCCGTCGACGGCGCGCACGCGCCCGGCTGAGTTGCCGAACTCCGTAGTTAGATTCTTGACCTCGAGCAGAGGAGCGGCTATCTGCGCATCCTCGGGTCGATCGCGTCTCGAAGCCCATCCCCCACCCAGTTGAAGGCGAGCACAGTCAAGGACAGGGCTATGCAAGGCGCAAGCACGATATGCGGCGCGATCTGAATCGCCTTGTAGCCCTCGCTGGCCATGCTGCCCCAGCTCGGTGCTGGGGGCGGGACGCCCATGCCCAGCAGGCTCAGGAAGGCTTCGAAGATAATCGCGGCCGGCACCAGATAGGTGGCCTGGACGACGATCGGGCCAAGTGCGTTGGGCAGGATGTGGCGGGCCAGGATCTGGACGTTCTTCGTGCCGATCGAACGCGCGGCCTCGACAAAGTCACGCTCGCGGAGGCTCATGGTCTGTCCACGGACCAGGCGCGCCATCCCCAGCCAAGCGGTGATCGAGATCGCCAGGATGATGTTCTGGATGCCGCGCCCGATCAGCACCACGAGGATCAACGCGATGAGCAGGTCCGGCACACCGTAGGAGATGTTGATCAGAAGCGAGATGGCCACGTCGATCTTGCCTCGGTAGAAGCCCGCGGTCAGGCCGAGAACGATTCCGATGATCGAGGCGAGCAGGCTCGCGCCGACGCCCACCGCCAGCGCGATCCCAGCACCCCCCATGACGCGGCTCAGGATGTCGCGGCCGTAGTCGTCGAGGCCGAATGGATGGATCAAGCTCGGACCCTGATAGGTCGGTCCCAGTGCCTGCTTCCAGATCGGATAAGGGGTCCAGACAAAGGAGACAAGGGCAATGACGATGAATGTCCCGATGATCACAAGCCCGATGACCGACAGGCGGTTCCGCGTCAGCCGGCGCCAGGCGTCCTGCCACAGGGTCACCTGCTCCGGCAGGTCGTCGGCCCCGATGACGTGGAGCTCCTCGGGTATTTCGAGAGCAGTCGGGACTACTGTTGCCATCTCTTAGTTAGTTTCCATAGCGTATCCGCGGGTCGAGTATCGGGTAAAGCAAGTCGACGATCAAGTTCGCCAGGCCGACAAGCGCCGCGTAGAAGGTGAACACGCCGATCACGATGTTGTAGTCCCGGCTCAGTATGCTGGTGACGAACTCCTTGCCCAGCCCGGGAATGCCAAACAGGAACTCGATCACCACCGACCCGGTGATGATGCCCGTGATCAGCGGGCCGAGGATTGTGGCCACCGGGATGAGGGCATTCCGCAAAGCGTGGCGCAGGATCACAACGCGGGCACTCAGGCCTTTCGCCCAGGCGGTGCGCACGTAGTCCTGGCGGATCACCTCCAGCATGCTGGCCCTCGTCAGTCTGGCGACGATGGCGGCGTAGGGTAGGCCAAGCGCGAACGCCGGGACCGGGATCTGCTCGATCTTTCCCCAGCCGATGTCCTCGTAGATCTGCCCTTGGCTCCAGGCATAGAAGCCGGTGACGGTGAGCAGGATGAGAAGGAAGGCCCACACGAAACTGGGCACGCTGTAACCGATTACCGCCGCGGTCGAAGCGGTGTAATCCACCCATGTGTTCTGCCTGATCGCGGCCAGGACTCCGAGCGACATGCCCACGACGACGGTCACCACGACCGCGGCGAGGCCGAGGGTCACGCTGACTCTCAGCTCACGTGTCAAGAGCGGGGTAATCGCCACGCCCTGGTTGACCAGCGATTCGCCGAGGTCGCCGTGGGCGAGGCCTTGCAGCCACAGAAGGTACTGCTGCGGCCAGGGCAGGTCCAGGTGGTAGTGGTGAAGCAGAGCCGCCTCGGTGGCCGGGTTGAGCCGTTTCTCGCTCGCGATCGCATTGCCGGGCAGCTGGTGGACGCCAATGAAGACGATGGACGACACGACAATGGCCGTGAAGGTGATCAGCACCAGGCGCTGCGTCGCGTAGACGAGGGTGCCTCGACTCACTTAGCTCCGACCAAACGATACAGCAGAGGGGGTCCGCCAAACGGCGAACCCCCTCTCATTTGACGACGAAAGACGCCGGTTAGTGCTGGAGGAGCCGGATGCCCTCCCAGTTGTAGTCGTAGAGGCCGTTGTAGCCGGTGCCCCTGACATAGGTCTGGGTCAAGTACGGCTGCGTGCCGTAAAAGAGCGTCGCCCAAACTACGTCGTTGACGATCATCTTGCTCGCTTTGTTGTACTCGGCGACCGTCGCGGGGTCGGTGATCGGCTTAGCGTTGGCAGCCGAAACGATGGCGTCCAGCGCGGGGTTGCAGTACCCCTCGTTGTTGCCGCGTCCGACCTTGGCCTGCGAGCAGATGAACAGGTTGTCGAACCAGTCCTGGGGATGGTCGTAGTCGATGCCCCAGCTCTCGCGGAAGATAATCGTCTTCTTGCCCTGGCGGTCCTTGACGAGCGTCGGGAAGTCAGACGGGACGAGCTTGACGTCAACGCCCAGGTTCTGCTTCCACTGAGCCTGTAGGTTCGTCGCGATCTTTGTATTGCCGGCGCTCGTGTTGTAGCGGTACTCGAGGCCCTTGACCTTGCTGCCGTCCGGGTCCCATTTCGTGTAGAGGGCCTTGGCCGCCCCTGCGTCGAACTTGGCGTAGGTGTCAGTGTTATCACCAGCGTAGGCAATGAAGCCCTTGGTAATGGGCCCGCCGTACGCCGGCTGGCAGGTGACTGCGTGTGCGCAAGCGATGTCGGCGAGTTGGACGCGGTCGATCGCCATGGAGAACGCCCTCCGGCCGTCCAGGCCGGGGTCGCTGGCGTTGACGGTCGAGTCGCCCGGAGTGACCCCAGGCTTCTGGGCGAAGGGGCCCTTGGTGAAGTTGAAGCCGACGGCCGTTGTGCGGCCGCCAACATAAACGTTCAGCAGCTTGCTCTTGATCGGGTCGTTCCTGTAGCGGAGGACGTCGTCGGGCCCGGGCTGGCTGTTGGCCGGACCGACTACCTCGTAGCCGCCGGACTCGAACTTCTTGACCCGGGAGACGTCGTCGAGGCCGATATCGATGTGGACAGCGGTCAGCTTCCCGGTGTCGCCGCCCCACCAGTTCTTGACCGGCTGAAAGTCCATCGCGGCCTTGGGGGTGCGCTGGGTCATCTTGAACGGGCCACTGCCGATGTAGGTCGAGGGAGAGTTGGTCCATGTGTCTTCACCAGCCGCGGTGATGACCTTCTGGTCCACGACCTCGGTCGCGACAGGCATGGCGAGCTCGGTCAGCCAGTAACCGGCTGGCGCAACGAGCTTGGCGACGAGCGTGTAGGCGTCTGGCGCGGAAAGTCCGGCGATCTTGGTTGCGGTGCCTGCCTCGACGTCGGTGGCACCCATGATCGGTTCGAGGTTGCTCGCGTACGCGTCGTTGAGCCGAAGCGTCCGGGTCCAGCTGTAGACCCAGTCAGCCGAGGTGATCTTGTCGCCGTTGGAGAACACCATGTCCTTCCGAAGGTTGAACGTCCAGGTCTTGCCGTCGGGCGAGATTGTTGGCAAAGCCGTGGCGCCGGAAGGCTGGATCTTCAGGTTGTTGTCGAATTTGTACAGCCCTGTGAACACTTCAGAGATGACGACGATGTCTACCGCCGTAATTACGTGGCCGGGGTCGATGCTGGTGACGTCGTCCGTTATCCCGAAGCGATAGGTCTGGTCTGCGGCGAGCGCTTCCGAAGGTGTGGACGTCGGGCCGCACGCCGCTGCTATGGCAGCTGCGCACAAGACCGCGCCGAAAGAACGAATCTTCGAGGATCGCGTCATACAACCTCCTCAGGTAACAAGGTGTGAGGGGAGGCACGCAAACGAGAAAGCTCCCCTCGACATCCATCGCCCTCTTCCCGTCAGACCGGGGCGAGAGTGCGCCGGCGATGGCCGCCATCCTCCGATGGCCCCGCTACTCCAACCGTCATCTTGGGGCCTACGCCCCCATGCGGTCAAGTTTTAGGCGGGCCCAGGTCCGTTTCCCGGGCGTGCAATGATCGCCCCGTGGAACGGAACGGTCGCGGTATGCGTAGGCAGGAGGGCCGGGCCAAAGCCAACGGGTCGACCAAGTTCACCGCTGATCTCGAGCTCCCAGGCCTGCTGCACGTCCAGCTGGTGCTGAGCCACCTGCCGAGCGCCAGGATCCGGAGCATCGAGGTCGCCGCCGCGCTCTCTGCCCCTGGAGTGGTCACCGTCGTCGTCGGGGCCGACCTCCCAGACGTAGAGGCAAGTGGTCCGGACAAACCCCTGGCGATAGAACGGGTGTTCTATGCGGGCCAGCCTGTGGCCGCCGTGATCGCCGAAACCGAGGCCGCCGCCTGGGACGCAGCTTCGCTTGTCGAGGTCGATTACGACCCGCTTCCGGTCGTCGCCGGTCCCGATGAGGCCATGTTGGAAGGCGCCCCAGAGGTGCTGGAGGCCGGCAGCGAAGGCTCCGAAGCCGACGCCTCGATGCACGGCGCCGCGACCGAAGCGGAATCCGAACCCGTCAAGCGGCCCCGTAACGTGAGCGCGGTCGCCACGTTCAAGCGCGGCGATGCGGCCGCCGGCCTTGCCGGTGCCGATGCAATCGTCAAGGCGACCTATCGTCTCGCCGGCGTCCACCAATCGTTCATCGAGCCGCATGTCACCGTGGTGAGGCCCGAGCCGGACGGTGGCGTGACCATCTGGGCGCCGACACAAGGCCCGTTCGCCCTCCGCGACGAGATTGCCAAACTGCTGGACGCGGCGCCGCACGAAGTCCGGGTCATCCCGATGGCGGTTGGTGGCGGCTTCGGTGGGAAAGTGATCCTGCTCGAGCCCCTTCTTGTCCTGCTTGCACGCAAGGTCAAGCGCCCGTTACGGCTGTCTCTCACCCGTCAGCAGGAGTTCGTGGTGGGCCGACCGGCACCGGCGGCGCGATTCGACATCGAGCTCGGCGCCAAGCGTGACGGAACCCTCGTCGCGCTGCGCGCACGCTACGACTACGACAACGGGGCCACCGGCGGCTGGCATGCCGGCCTCACGGGCATGTTCCTCGGCGGCACGTATCGCATCCCCAACTTCGACCTGGTCGGCTACGAGGTCGCGACCAACAAGACGCCCGTCGACGCGTACCGCGCACCGGGAGGGCCGCAGGCCTACTTCGCGCTGGAGTCGGCGATGGACGAGCTTGCAGTAAAGCTCGGGATGGATCCAATCGAGCTCCGCCTGCACAACGCCTCGCGCGAAGGCGACCTGGCCGCTGACGAAAGACCCTGGCCGCGGATCGGGATGGTCGAGGTCCTGGAGGCGGCACGTCGCCATCGGCTCTACACGGCTCCCCTGGGCCCTGATGAAGGAGTGGGCGTCGCGCTCGGATCCTGGGGCGGCGCACGCTCGCCGGCGGCGGCGGGCTGCCGGGTCGAGCCCGACGGCACCGTATCGGTACTGATAGGAACGCCCGATATCAGCGGCTCCTCGACGGGGCTCGCCATGATCGCGGCCGAGGCATTCGGAATCTCAGCCGAGAAAGTTCGCGTCGACGTCGGCGACACCTCAGTCGCGCCTCACGGGCCGACAGCGGCCGGCAGCCAGTCGACCTACAGCCTGGGCGGTGCGGTTTACGAAGCGGCGCTCGAAGCGAGGCGGCAGCTTCTGGAGATCGCCACCGAGGAGCTCGAGGCTGCGCCCGAAGACCTCGAAATTGTCGACGGGCGGGTCACTGTGAAGGGCGTGCCGGACCGCTTTGTCGAGATCACGAAACTCGTCGCGCTCAGCACTGAGTTCATGGGTCGCCACCGGCCGATACAGGCGATGGGCCGCTCTGCGGTGGAGCGGGCATCGCCCGCGTTCACAGTTCACATCGCCCGGGTGCGCACCGACCCGGAGACCGGAGCCTTTCAGGTGATCGGGTACGCCGCGATCCAGGATGTCGGGCGCGCGATCAACCCGCCCGAGGTGCGGGCCCAGGTGCACGGCGGCGCCGTGCAGTCGTTGGGGCGCGCGCTTGGCGAGCAGCTCGCCTACGACGCGGAAGGACAGCTGCGGAGTGGCTCCTTCCTCGACTATGAGCTGCCGACCGCAGACCAGCTGCCGGACATAGACGTCGAGCTGATCGAGGTTCCGTCACCGGTCGGACCGCTCGGCGCCAAAGGTGTCGGAGAGCCGCCGGCGATCCCCGGCCCTGCGGCGCTGACCAATGCGCTGGCGCGCGCGACCGGGATACGCGTGCGTGACGTGCCTGTCGACCGTTCGGTGTTGGTGAGGGCGAGCGCGCAGAGCTAACCTTGGGCGACCGACGAAAAGAAGTCCGAGGGTCACCGCTGCGCGCGTACGTGACGCGCACGCTCCCCGACTACTCCCCTGTGCTGGTCAGCAACCGAGCGCCTCATGAGCCCAAGCCCGACGGCGGGTTCACACGCGGGGCCGGTGGCGTGATCACAGCACTGCTCACGATGGCCGACGCGACAGGGGCGGACTGGGTGGCGTGCGCGCGCACCGACGAGGAGCGCGCGCTGGCGCAAAAGAACGGGGTGTCAGCGCCGGTGACCTTGCCGAACTCGAACGGCCGGCTCCATTACGCAACGCCGACGCGCGAGCAGTACGACATGTACTACGGGGTGATCGCCAACCCGGTGCTGTGGTTCATCCAGCACTACCTGTGGGACCTCGGCAACGAGCCGGTCATCGACGATCGCATACACCAGGCCTGGAAAGAGGGATACGTCGAGGTGAACCGGCTGATGGCCGCCAGGGTCGTGGAAGTCTCTCGCGCAGCAACGAAACGACCATTGGTCCTGGTTCACGACTACCAGCTGTATCTCGTGCCGCAGATGGTGAGAAAGGAGCTCCCGACATCGGTGATCCAGCTCTTCGTGCACGTGCCGTGGCCGACCCCTCAGTACTGGAAGGTGCTGCCCAAGGAAATGCGTGACGCGATCCTGGAGGGCATCCTTGGTTGCGACATCGTCGGCTTCCAGTCAAGCCTCGACGTCCGAAACTTTCTGTTGACCTGCGAGGAGAACGGAGGCCTTCAGGTCGATGAGCGCGAGCGGGCAGTGGTGTCGGGCGGACGCGTGATCTACGCGCGGCACTACCCGATCTCGGTCGACGTTCAGAGGACCATGCGCCTTGCCGAATCGCGGGGCGTCAAGCGGCAGGAGCACGACCTCTCGCATTGGCGTCCTCAATATCTGATCGCGCGCATCGACCGCACAGATCCGTCCAAAAACATCGTGCGGGGATTCATCGCGTACGAGAAGCTGCTGCGGTATCACCCGGAGCTGCGCGGCAAGGTCCAGTTCTGGGCCTTTCTACAGCCGTCGCGGCAGGACGTCGCGGTTTACAGCCGCTACCTTCGCCAGATCCGCCAGTCCGCGGGCCGGATCAACAGTGAGTTCGGCCAGAAATTCGGTGAGTACGAGTGGGTGCCCATCCGGCTCGAGATCGCCGAAAGCGAGCGCAAAGCCATCGCCGCGTTGAAGAACTTCGACGTGCTGCTCGTGAACCCGGTTTACGACGGGCTGAATCTCGTGGTGAAAGAGGGTGCGCTGGTCAACCAACACGACGGGGTGATCGTGCTGTCGGAGAACGCCGGCGCACACGAGGAGCTGCGGGAGCACGTGCTGTCGATCAATCCCTTCGACGTCGAGGCCACCGCCGCAGCGCTATATGCAGGCCTCACGATGGCGCCTGAAGAGCGTCACCGCAGGAACGAGGCCGCGCGGGAGGTCGTGCGCGCCAACGATATCGCGCGGTGGATCAGCAACCAGGTGCAGGACCTGCGAGATCTGGTCGGCCCGGGCCAGAGCGCCCGGTTACAGGTTGAATCGCCTCGCCCTGAACTAGGTGCAGTTGGCGCCAAAACCACGGAGTAGGCGCTAGCGAGAGGTCGATTTGGCGCCAAAACGACGTAATTGGCGCCAAAGAAAGCTCAGCGCTTCGCGCGTTCGCTCCTGGACACTACCGCCAACAGCCCGCTCAACACGGCGCCCTCGAACAGGCCGTAGAGAATCGAGCGCGGCACTGGCTGGTAGAAGGGCCCGATATTGATCAGGAACGTGACGATCGCAAACACAGGAAAAGAGATCGCCAGCTGCTTCCAGGTGTCGAGGGCCTCCCACCGGAGGAGCAAAGCCGGTGGTGCCTTCTTCGGCTCCTGCTTCATGTGGCCGACTCGGCCCACTCGACGATCTCGTTGAGAAGAGCCACTGCCTCTTCCGGCCCGGAGACCACCAGGTCGCAACGATCGAACAGGCCGCGCGGCGCTTCCGGCGAGGTCACGCCGACGCACATGTGCGGGGTTTCGAGCGAGCTCACGTAATCGAACATCGATCGATCGTTTTCGTCGTCGCCGAAACAGACGACTCCGCCGGGATCTTCGGCCGGGATCAATGCCGCCAGCGCGGTGCCCTTCCCGGCATTGGGAGCGTGGACCTCGATCACTTTCCGTCCGAGATCCGCGACCAGGCGCCTTCCTTCGAGCAGGGGCTGGATGAGCGCCAGCATCTCTTCACCGCTCAGCTCGGTCTTGCGATGGTGGATCGCGCTGCTCGACGGCTTGACCTCGAGCCACGCGCCCGGAATCCGCTCGAGCACCACGGCGACGTCCGCATTGAATCGTTCGAGCGTTTCTCTCTGCGCGTGTCGCGGGATCGCCCGGCCGCTGTCACCTATGAGCCGGACACCGGATATCGGAACGAGCTTTTCGAGCTGTTCGGGAGTGCGGCTGCTCAGCACGATGACGTCGGCGAGTAGGCGGACGAGCCGGCTGAGCGCCTCGAGGGCTTCAGGCAGCGCACCCGAGTCGTTGGGATCCGGAACGATCTCGGCCAGGGTGCCGTCGAAGTCGGTGACGAGGACGAGCTCGCCTGGCGGAACCTCCGAAACTGGCGAATTCCGCCACGCGCTCGGGATCTCTTCGATTTGGAGCATTCCCTATAAGTTACGCGGGCGGTGACGCTCGACGACCGAAGCGAGCTCTGGACTCGATGCCAGAGTGCCAAACGAATGGCCCCAATCTCCGCCGAGACGTGATGCACAAAACGTCTCCGCCACGGCCGGATCGCCGAAGCGCATCAAGAGTGAGCCTTGCAATATCACTGCCATTCGCTCGACTACGCGGCGGGCTCGCGACTCGACTTCTGCATCGTTCGACAGCTCGCGCTTGAGATCGGCGACGGCGCGATCGAGCCGGACGTCCGGGCCGGCGAGGTCCACCTCGGCAAGAAATGCTGCGACCGACTCGGGCTCGCGCCGCATCGCCCGCAGCACGTCGAGCGCGTTGACGTTGCCCGCACCCTCCCAGATCGAGTTGAGCGGAGCCTCGCGATAAAGCCGCGGCAGTATCGACTCCTCGACGTAGCCGTTGCCTCCATGACACTCGAGCGCTTCGGCGACCACAGCGATCGCGCGCTTGCACGTCCAGTACTTGGCGACCGCGAGCGCCAGTCGGCGGAATAGGGACTCGGCGGGATCGGACGCTCGGTCGAGGGAACCCGCGAGGCGCATCATCAAGATGGTCGTCGCTTCCGACTCCACCGCGATGTCCGCGAGCACGTTGACCATGAGCGGCTGCTCGCTGAGCAGCTTGCCGAACGCGCTTCGATGCGCGGTGTGATGCGTGGCCTGGGCGACGGCCTGCCGCATCAGCGAGGCGGAGCCGATGATGCAGTCGAGACGTGTGTGGTTGACCATCTCGATGATCGTCCGCACTCCTCTCCCCTCCTCCCCGACCATCACTGCCCATGCGTCGCTCAGCTCGATCTCCGAGGATGCGTTGGATCGATTGCCGAGCTTGTCCTTGAGCCGTTGGATGTGGAAGTTGTTGCGCGTCCCGTCGGGAAGAACGCGCGGCAGCAAGAAACACGAGAGACCTCCAGGCGCCTGAGCCAAGACGAGGAACGCGTCGCACATGGGAGCCGAGCAAAACCATTTCTGTCCGCTGAGCAAGTGCTCGCCGTCCGTGCCGGTCGGCACCGCGCGCGTCGTGTTGGTGCGCACGTCCGAGCCGCCCTGCCGCTCGGTCATCGCCATCCCAAAGAGGACCCCTCTCTTTGTCGATGCGGGCCGCAAGCCGGGGTCGTAATCGAGAGTCGTCATGAGTGGTTCCCATTTCTCGGCGAGGTCCTTTTGCTGGCGCAATGCCGGCACCGCCGCGTAGGTCATCGACACGGGACACCCGTGCCCACCCTCGACCTGCGACCAGATGTAGAAGGCCGCGGCGCGCGCAGCGTGCGCTCCGGGACGCGGCTCGCGCCATGGCAAGGCGTGGAGCCCGTGACCGATCGCCACTTCCATCAGCCGGTGCCAGGCCGGGTGGAACTCGACCTCGTCGATGCGGTTGCCAAATCGATCGTGGGTGCGGAGCTGCGGCGGGTTGGAGTTGGCCTGGAATCCCCAGTCGATCGCCTCCTGGGTGCCGGCGAGGCGGCCGAGATCGTGAACCATATCCTGGGCCCAGGCCGCGCCCTCTCGCTCGAACGCCTCGCGCAGCGGCGCGTCGGCCTCGAAGAGGTTGTAATCGACGAGCGGCGGCGGCTGGTTGCTACTCATTCACGGCTGCTGCCCGAGGGCTCGCCCCCATCCCCATCCGGCGCGCTTCGCGCGCCGGCTTCCCCACAAGTGGGGAAGCGACTCTATTCATTCGAGATCCTTTGCTAGTTCGGCGACTACGTGGAGCTGTTTCTTGCGCTCTTCGTTGTCCAGGGCCATCGGCGAGACGATCAGCGTTTCGACTCCCGCGTCGCGGAACGCCTTGAGCCGTTCCTTGGCCCGTTGCGGCGATCCGGCGATGCTGACTGCGTCGATCAAGTCGTCCGGCAGGGCGAACATCGCTTCGGTCTTCCGACCTGCCAGGTAAAGCTCCTGGACCTTCTGCGCCTCGCGCTCGAAGCCGTACGAGGAGACGAGGCGGTTGTAGAAGTTCTGCTCACGCGATCCCATCCCGCCGACGTAGAGCCCAAGCATCGGCCGCATCGCGTTGCGCGCCGACTCGACGTCGTCGCTGATCATCACGTTGACGCTCGGGCAGATCCGGAAGCCGTCGAGCGAACGTCCCGCCCGCGCAGCGCCCTCTTCGAGCGGGGCACGCAGCGCAGCGGTGTGCTCCGGCGAGAAGAAGACCGGCAGCCAGCCGTCCGCGATCTCGCCCGCCAGGGCCACATTCTTCGGCCCGAGCACTGCCAGATAGATCGGGATGCGGTCCTGCGCCGGCCGGATGGTGAGCTTGAGCACCTTGCCGGGACCGTCCGGCAGCGGAAGGTCGAGGGTCTCGCCGTGGAACTCGACCTTCTGATGCGCAAGCGCCATCCGCACGACCGCCACGTATTCGCGGGTGCGCTGGAGCTGCTTGGCGAAGCGAACACCGTGCCAGCCTTCCGAGACCTGCGGGCCAGACGTGCCCAGGCCGAGCAGAAACCGGCCGCCCGAGAGCTGGTCGATCGTCGCGGCTGTCATCGCGGTCATCGCCGCGCTTCGGGCGGGGATCTGGAAGATGCCTGCGCCCAGCTTGATCCTGCTGGTCTGGGCCGCCAGCCAGGCCAGCACCGTGGCCGCGTCTGAGCCGTAAGCCTCGGCCGTCCAGATGGAGTCGTAACCAAGGTCTTCGGCGGTGCGCGCGACCTCGAGCTGGTCTGCCGCGGTCAGGCCGAAACTCCAGTAGCCGACGCTGACGCCTAGCTTCATCGAAACGAGTGTATTGTCGTCGCGGGGTCGTGACTCGGCCTCGGGAGGATTCTTATGGAGTACCAACCTGTGGGATTCAGCATGTTCTTCTTGTTTCTGGTGCTCCTGGTGGTCATCGGGGGCATCGGCATCGTCGCATTGATCGTCTGGGGCGTTCGGAGCTCAGGCACGACCGTCTCTCCTGTCGGCGCTGTCTCGACACAGTCGGCGCGAGAGACGCCTCAGGAAATCCTCGCCCGGCGTTTTGCCGCAGGTGAGATAACCGCTGAAGAGTTCGAACGCGCGAGGGACCTCCTGGGAGGCGGCGGCAAGACCTAGGTTTCTCTACCGACCTGTGATCAGCAGATAGAGAAGCAACACGTTGAGGCTCAAGATCACCGCCACGACCGCAGTGGCGACCACTGTCGTCACCTTGCGATTGACCAGGGTGCCCATGAGCTCGCGGTCGCGGCAGAAGACCAGCAGTGGGATGAGCGCGAACGGAATGCCGAAAGAGAGCACCACCTGGCTGAGCACCAGCGCACGCGAGGGGTCGAAGCCGATCCCGATCACGAGCAAGGCGGGCGCCATGGTGATCGTCCGCCGCAAGAAGAGTGGAATGCTGCGGCGGATGAAGCCCTGCATCACAACCTGACCGGCAAGCGTCCCCACCGACGAGGACGAGAGCCCTGACGCCAGAAGACCAAGCCCGAAGAAGATGTCCGCGCCATGCCCGAGCGTGAGGCCGAGCGCATGGAACGCCTGCTCGAGACTGTGGATGTCCCCCACGTTGCGCCCGTGGAGCGCCGCCGCGGCGATCGTGAGCATGGCGATGTTGATGACCCCGGCCAGACCCATCGCGATGATCACGTCCCACCTCTCGAACCTGAAAATCTTCTGCTTCTCGACCTCAGTCACCCCGACGACCCGCCGCTGCGTCAGAGCGGAGTGCAGGTAGATGACGTGGGGCATGACTGTGGCGCCCAGGATGCCGACGCCCAAGAGGACGCTCTCGGTGCCCGCGAAGCGTGGCGTGATCAGGCCGGTTACGACTCCGGTCACGGAAGGCCTGGCCAGGATGACCTCGAACGCAAATGCTGCGACGATGACGCCGACGAGCGCCGCGATAACCGCTTCGAAGCCCCGGAAGCCTCGCGCCTGCAGGGAAAGAATCGCGAAGGCGGCGATCGCGGTCATGATCCCGGCGACGAAGAGTGGGATCGCCGGGAACAGCAGGTGAATACCGATCGAGGCACCTACGAACTCGGCGAGATCGGTCGCCATCGCGATGACCTCAGCCTGGATCCAGAGAGCGATCGTCGCTCCTCTGGGAAACCTCTCGCGGCAGACCTCGGCCAGGTTGAGGCCGGTCGCGATGCCGAGCTTGGCGCTCATCGACTGGACCAGCATCGCCATGAGGTTTGCCGCGAGCACAACCCACAGCAGCATGTAGCCGTACTGCGCGCCGCCGGCGATATTGGTCGCGAAGTTTCCAGGGTCGACGTATGCGACGGCGGCGACAAATGCGGGTCCGAGGAACGGAATCAGCGCACGCAGGCCTCGGGTCTCCCCGTTTAGAGCCTTCTCCGCCGCACGCAGGACGCGTTCTTCGCCGGGGAGTGCCGCAACCGCAGGCGCGACGGTCGGTTTGATTGGTGGTTCTTTGATCACGAGGTGTGCGTTGCTTCGACAAACATGGCGCGAGCCAGGCCGAGCGGGATCGACACACGCTTTCCTTTGATTCGAACCTGGATGGGAGCCTCGTACGTGCTGGCCACCACGATCTCGACGCGCGTCCCCGGCAGAAGGCCTCGCCGCTTGAGCTCTCGCAGCCTCGCTTGGTCGTCGTCAGAGACGCCTTGAACCACCACCTTCTCGCCGACGCGACATTCGCTCAGCGGGCGCTCGCTGAGAGATCGGACCTTGCCCCCGAGCGTCGGTATGGCGTGACCGTGAGGATCGAGCTCCGGCCGGCCGAGCAGCTCGAAGATGCGTTTCTCCATCCGTTCCGAGATGACGTGCTCGAGGCGCTCGGCCTCGTCGTGGACCTCGTCAAGGCTGTAGCCGAGCACCTGGACGAGGAACATCTCGAGCAGGCGATGATGCCGGACCAATTCGAGGGCGACCTTGCGGCCCTCGCGGGTCAGCTGCTGGCCGCGGTAGCGGTCGTGCTCGACGAGGCCCTGGGCGCTCAGCCGGCTGACCATCTCGCTGACGCTTGGCGACGAGATGCCGAGTCGCTGAGCGAGATCACGGGTCGGCACGGGTTGGTGGTCACCGTGCAGCTGATAAAGGGCTTTGAGGTAATCCTCCTGGGCTCGCGTGAGGCTGCTGTGGCGCTCGACCTGGTCGACCAACTATCTAGGCGCCCCTAATGTTGTGCACAGGCCTGCCTATCACTAAAGATAGGTTAGCCTAATTTGTGATCAGAACGTAGTTCTTAGCAGAAGCAGATTTCTAGCCCGTCAGGCGCAGGAGCCGGTCGGTCCTGAGGCAGGGTTGTACGTGACGCTCACGTCTGGCGTGATCGTGACCTGGCTCGCCGCCGTGATGATCGTTAGATACGCGGCGCACCCTGTGCCAAGACTGAAGTCGTAGTCGACGCTGGTTACACCGAGCGCTCCGTACGCGGCGCCATTGTGATGCATGCACCAGTTGGTGTTGCCGACCCCTCTCGAGACGCAGAGGATCGCGTCCTTGAACTGGCTGGTGGACAGGATGCTCACGGACATCGGACCGCTCGATTTGAGATGGAGGTGATACGTGAAGGTGTCGGGGACCGTTGCGGACAGGAATTCGTTGCCGTTGTGGATTGTCATCGGCACGTTCCACACACCCAGGGTCGGGTGCTTCAGCTCGGCGCTCAGGCTGTCGACCTGGGCTTGCGACGCCGTCAGCTTGCCTTGCGTGACCGTCAGCTGGTCCTCGAGATTTTGGGTCCGGCCGGTCAGAGATCGATTCGCGTTGTTCAACGAACGGATGGCGGCCTGGTTGTTGCTGTCGTCGAGATAAAGGAGCCCGATTCCGCCGGCGCTGACAAGCAGGGCGGCAGCCAAGGCGGCCGTCCACAGCCGCCGCCCGCCCGGAATGCGCGCCGGCGTCCAGGACTCGGACGCGCCGCGGCTCGGAACGGGGGGAGGCATGTAGGCCTCGACTGGCTGCGCCTCGACCTGGTCGGTCGGGGTCGACGTGGTCTCCATTTCGGTTGAATCCATGATGGCATCCCTTAATCCAGAAGGCGTCATATCTGTCCAGGCCTCGGCCAAGCGCCAAGGACCTGGGTGATTCGCGAGGGGTCCTCGGCCTGCCTGACCACGTCATATGTGAACGTATTCTTGGTCGGTTGGGTCGCCGGGCCAGGGCCGCAGGCCGTCCCGCAAGGCGCCTCTTCGACGTAAAAGACCGCAATGGTGTTGATCCACGCCGGCGACGAGCGAATGTTGGGCAGCTGGCCGCCGGTACGACCCCCGTGGCCGTACACCCAAGCATGGGGAATTCCCGTCGAATCTCGCACCGTGAAGGCGAGGTTGTCGTCGCCCGCGTCTGCCCTCGGCCGGATCCAGGCCATGCGCTGCCCGAACGCCTGCGAGACTCCGCCGCTCGAGTCCCAGAGGCTGACCACGTTTTCCGCCGGCTTGCGGAAGTACAGGCGGCCGCCGGTGCTCCCCCACGTGGCCATCGTGCCCGCCGACTGCGAGTAGGCGACGCTGCCGTCAATGGTCTTCCGGATCTGGAGGTGGTCGCCAGTGGAGGTAAACGTCTGGACGAAAGCGAAGTACCCGCCGTCGGGTGAGAAGCCGAGGTAGGTGTCGTCCTCACTTGGGTTCTGTCCACGCCCGGGGACTGCGCCCATCGTGGAGACGACGCGGTCGCCACCACCGCTGAGGATATGCAGGTTGACACCGGTCGAGTCAGAGGTGACATAGGCGAGGAGGCTGCGGTCGGGACTCCATGCGTGCAGCCCGTCCATGAACCCGCCGCCGGACCACGTCGCGACCACAGAAGACGTGCCGGTGAACAGATCCAGGACCGCGACGAGGCTGTTACCAGGCGTGCCCGGCATGCCTTGCGTAGCCGACCACGAAATCATCGTTTGGGTCACAAGCTGTGGTGTCGCGGTACCGGTGATCGTGCAGATCGCACGCGGGTTGCGGGCGTCGGTCACGTCGGCAAGGACCGGCGTGGTGGAACCTTGCATGACGAGGAGGGCCTCCTGCGTGGCGGGCGTTCCCGGGCAGGTGGCTCGCATGGCGGCCCAGGCGGGGACCGCGACAGGAGTTGGCAGGGGTGCCGGCGAAGGGCTGGGCGAAGGGCTCGGCGTTGGACTGGGCTCGGGGGTCGGGGTCGGGCTTGGTGAAGGCGAGTTCGAAGGGCTGGAACGAGCTACCACCGGTCCGTTCGCCGTGCAGCCTGCGATGACCAGCAGCACGCCTGCGAGTACCAACCCCCTCCCCACGGGAGTCTGAACGAGCTTCAGAGGCCGCACGTTACGCGACTTGTTATGGGGCAAGACGCCCCAGAATATCGCTAACCGATTTGGCGCAATTCGTATTAGGTCGTCACCCCTCGATGCGTCAAGCAAAGAGTTAAGGAAGGCGGAATGAAGGCGGGAGTCCTGGTTGCCCTGGCGCTCTTTACTTCACTCTGCTCCAACCCGGTGCCGTTTACGGCGACCTTTGTCGCCTCAGCCAGCCAGAACCTGATGGTCGGAGAGCGTGCTCAGCTGGTAGTCAAGCTGACCAACACCGGACCCCTGATCGCGCATCTGGGCCTGGTCTTCAGGACAGCGGATAAGTGGTATGAGCACCACACTCTCTCCGACCTTGGCGGCTGCACGATCGCAGCCGATGCGTCGGCATTCGATTGCGGAGACCTCGGCGCGGGCGAGAGCGCGTCGTACGTGATCGTCGGGACTGCGAAGGACGCGGGCACTTTTCATTACGAGCTTGCGTTGCGGTCGCTCGTGCGGCCCTTCGACTACGTGAACAACCACTCCGATGGCGCCGAGGTGCAGATTTGGGACGAGACCGTCACCGCGAGCTGAGGCAAAAGTAATCGGCAGTTTCCGCGCGGAAACGACCTAGTTCACTCCCTCGATGCTTAGTTTCCGCGCGGAAACTGAGAGGGACTAGCTCTCGACGCCTCCGGCGAGCTTGAACGCGTTCCGCACCAGACGCTTGACCGCCGGCTGCTCCAGGTCAGCCGGCGCGCGCAACGTGATGAACCTCGAATCTTTTCCGCTTCCCTGAAGCAGGCCGCTCCCATCTTCGAGCTCGCGGCCCCGGTAGAAGAACAGAGCCGAATGACTGGAGAAGGTGCCGATGCCGACCACGTTCGTGCCATCGACCGCGTACCGGACGATCTTCCACATCATCGCCTTCGAGCGCGGTGGCGAGCTGCGATAGGCGATCTCATCCGCCTTCGGTGCTGCGGCTTTGACGGTCCTGATCGCAGCCTGGACCGTGGGCCGTGTCGCCGCCGGAATCTTCTTGACCTGTTCGGCGACTGAGATCTTGGTGGCGGTGGGCATCAGCTCGGATTCTAGGGCGCGCGTTCGATCAGAAGACCGGGGTCCCACCCGCGCAGGCGTGCGCCCGCGGCATAAGTGCTCTCAAAGAATTGAAGAATCGCGTGTCGAGGCGATGCGCTCACCCGGACGTCGTCATACGGGAGGGCAAACTCGCCCAGACCTGCGCTCCAGCTCGCCTGTGCCGGTTCGATCGCATGCTCTTCGATTCCTTCTGGTTTGGGGTACGTGTACGCGAAGAACGCTGCTCGTGGGTAATGTTCATTTCCCGGCCAGAAGCCGGCGCAAATCTGCTCTGCATCGGCGGACACCCGCCTGATGATCCCGGCGTCCGGTGGCGGCTGAGCCGGACGGCCGGAAAATCGTGTGAGGGCGAGGTCGAAGGTGCCCCAGAAGAAGTGCACCGGCGATGTCCTTCCGCGATATCGAGAACGATGCTCTTTGAGCACAAGGTCTACCTGCGAGAGCACTCTCCAGAATCGATTCGCCCACTCGGGTTCGTAGGCGCGGTGGACCGTGTCCCGCGCAAAGGGAATCGGATCGGTGACCTCATCAGGAATCGGTCGGAACTTGGCGTCAATGCCGAGCGCTTTCAGGTTGGACATAAAATCGGCGTAGAACTCCGCGACCGCGCGAGCTGCCAGCGCAACGCGGCGGGTCTCTCCCCGGACGGTCTGGATCGCCACCTGGTGGTCGATGAGATCGACAACGATTTCGAATATCAATCCGTCATAAGTCATCGGCGTCGTGGTCATACCGCGCGAGCTCAGATACAGCGGAACGTTGGCCCACTGCGGTTCTAGCGGGCTCAGCGCAAGCCTGACCTTACCCACGATCTGAAGATTCATGTGTAGCGTCGCGAGCGTTTCCTTCCAGGCGCTGTAGGGCAACTCCGGCCAAACCGTCCGACTCCCGACTCGACCCGGGCTGCTCACCTGCCTCGCGGATCCTCCGCCTTGGTCATCGGCTTGTCCAGTTGAGAGCGCACCGGGCTGAGATGGATTCGAAAAGGCACCCCTGGCGCGCGAAAGCCGATGGCAAGGTGCTGGTTGTCGCAAAACGGCTTGTGCCGCGACTCGCCGCAGCGGCAGAGGGTGGCGCGAGGCAGCGTCTCGACGGTTCCGTCCTCACGCTGGACTTCGATCTTGCCGGTCACGAGCAGCGGCCCATTGCGCATCGGCGTGACCTTGGTCGTCGCATCGGGTTCTTCTTGCGGCCCGCCGTCCAGCCGCCGGTAAAGCAACGCGCCGCTCGGACATCGCAGCACGACGTCCGCAACATCGTCGGCCCCGGCCATGTCCGGCAAGGTCCACGGCCGCCGGTTGAGCTCGAACACCTGAGGCTGTCCGCGCAGGCACTCGCCGACGTGGATGCAGACGTCCAGGTCAAAGCTGACCTCGATGTCCTTACCGCGATAGACCTTCCGCATTGCAAAACCATACGGCCACTCCCTGTCACCGCCACCAGGGGATTCGCGCGGCAGCAACCGCAGCGCTCACAGGCTGCTCCATTCCGCCGGCAAGCCGGGCCAGGTTCTGCGCCCATTCCTCGGCCACCACGAGAGCAAGGGCCGAGCGCTGCGCATCCTGCTCGTGGGTGGTGCGATCCAGGCAGCCAAGGGCGGCGGCTCGCATTGACGAAAGTGAGACGGGCTTCGTCTTTTCATTGGTATCGCGGTCGGCAACGAGGCGGTCAGCCAGGTTTGTGAGCTGCGCCTGCAGCGCCTTCACCTCGGTGCGGATTGCGGCAGCGCCGTCCGCGCAGGCCTCGGCCCGATAGCCGAGGTCGGTCGCGACCACGCTCAGAGCGTCCGCGGCAAGCATCCCCTGGTTTCCGGCGATCACGAGGGCTGCAGCCGCCTGGTGCTCGAGGTGCTTCACGCCTCGCTCGGCGAGCAGCAGCTGCAAGCCCTCGCCCGCGCGGTCACGCGCCCTTACCGCTTGACGCCGCAACACGTTGAATTCGCCGGCAACCTCAAAACCGAGCACCTGGTCGAATCCCGGACCTAGGTACGCCGCGAGAGCTCGGTAAAAGCTCGCCACCGACCGGGTGAGCTCCTGCCGGGCGCCCCGCGGCCAGAGCAGCACCCCGGCCGCGATGCTGACGGCCGCGCCGACCGCGACGTCCTCGATTCGAACCAGTCCCACCTGCCAACCGGCAGGTGAGATCAGGTTGAACACGATGATCAGGTTCACGCTGAACGCGGCCTGGCCGAGCACGAATCCCACCGTCGTCGCCGCATAGGCCGCGATGAAAATCGTGACTGGCAGCGCAAACCACATCAGCTGCGGATCGCTGCCCGCGAGCGCGGCGTACAAGCCGCCGACGGCTACCCCGATCGCGGTACCCACGAGCGCCTGGACGGTGGTGCGGCCTGTGCCCAACACGCTGGTCCGCAACACCTGGAGGGTCCCAAGCACCACCCAGAAGGCATGGCTGAAACCCAGCGTGCGCGCGATAAAGACTGAGATGGCCAGGCCCACGGCGAGACGAAGGCTGTTGTGCAGAACCGGCGATTGCGGTTGCAGATGAGCTCTGACCGACCGCATGACCCGCACGGCGACGCCGGCGGCCCCGGAACGTCGCGGGATCGCGGCAGGCAGGGGAAAGGCGTGTTCCGGATTACGTCCGGCCGCGATCACGGCATTGCCGGCAAGCCCAAGCGAAAGGTAAGCGAGGACGCGGAGCGTGTGGTCGTAGTCGACCCCGTCCAGGACCTCCGCCGCAGGGCGACCCGCGCGCAGCTGAACCACCACCCACGCATCGAGTGCCAGCCGATGGACTCTCCACGCTTCATCGACCGCGCGGAGGTCGGGGGCTGCGCCGCCTTTCAGAACCCCTGCACTCGAGCGCAGGGCACCGAGCATCCCCGCATTGAGCCGGGTCCCTTCTTCTATGCAGGGCCGGAGCGTTGCCTGCGGCGACTGAAAGGGAATCTCCACGAGGTCGATGATCTGATCCAGTTCGGAGAACATCTCGAAGTAGGCCCGATCGCTCCGGTTCAGGCCGGCGGGCCGGCGGGCCGCCACTGCGTACGCGCTGCGGGCGGCGTCCACCGCCTCGCGCACGTCACCGATTCGAATTTGTGCGGGGCGTTCGAGCAAGTCTGCGACGGCGAGGATCGCGGACGCCGCGCGGTCTGGAAGGGCATCGCGCTCCGGCCGCGGCCAGAGAAGCGCCGCCGCAATCGTCGAGATGAAGCCCGCGAGCATCCATCCTCCGACCCGGCCGGCTATCGCAGAGGCAGGCGCCGGCAGCGAGACAGAGATGACGAAAGCGAGAAGCAACCCTGTTTGCGCGACCGTCACATAGCCGCCGACGAAGCCGGCGAAGGCAAGGCCGAAGCCGATGACGAACATCGCGGCCGCAGCTGTTGGCGCCGTGGCTGAGGCAAGCGTCCCGAGAGCGACCAAAACTGCACCGACGAGCACGGACGCGAGGTACGCGACCAGCCGAGCACTGCGCGGTCCACCGAAGTCGGCCATGACCAGGAGCGCGAAGCAGCCGAACACGATGAAGATCAACGCCTGCGAGTCGGCGACGCCAGACCGCCCGATCAGCAAGGCCAGCGGAATGACCAGCGCTGCCCGGGCGCCGCGGCGCAAGGCGACAGGGTCTGGATTCAGCCGCCGCCACCACTTCGACCGCATGGCGCCAACATCGTCGCTCAACCGCGCGGCGTCAAAATACATTGTTGACACGACATATGTTGCTGGAGTAATATGTCGCCAATGACCGACGCGTTCCAGATCCTGGCCGACCCCACTCGCCGCCGCATCGTCGAAGCGCTGCGCTCGGGCGAGCATTCGGTTGGCGAGCTCGTCGACATCGTCGACATCGGACAACCCGGTGTCTCGCGGCAGCTCGCCATCCTGGAGGACGCGAACTTCGTAGTCGTCCGGCCAGAGGGCCGGCGGCGGCTCTACGCGCTGCGCCCAGAGCCTTTCTGGGAGCTGAACGAATGGATGACCACCTACCGCGGAGTGTGGGAATCACGGCTGGACAGACTCGGGGTGGAGCTCGACCGGCGGCGCCGGATGCGGGCTAAGGACAAATACAACAAGGAGAGACGCAAGTGACACAAACAGGTACTCAGACAGATGCAGGGAGCAAGAAGACGAAGGTGCAGGGGCTCACACCATGTTTGGTGTTCAAGGAGCGGGCCGAAGAGGCAGTCAATCTCTACGTCTCCCTCTTCGACAACTCCAAGGTCGTGAGCATGGTGCGCAGCGAAGGGAGCGAAAAGATGCCCAAAGGCACGCTGATGCACGCCACATTCGAGCTCAACGGACGCGAGTACACCGCGTTCGACGGCGGCCCCTCCTTCTCTTTCTCCGAGGGGATCTCGCTCATGGTGACCTGCGAGACGCAGGAGGAGATCGACAGGTTGTGGACGGGACTGACCGCCGACGGCGGCGAGGAAGGCCCATGCGGTTGGCTGAAGGATCGGTTCGGTCTGTCGTGGCAGATCGTCCCCGCTGCTTTGGGCCAGATGCTGGGCGACTCCGAGCACGGGAACAACGCCAAGGCGCTGGAAGCGATGCTGAAGATGAAGAAGCTCGACATCGCGTCCCTCGAGCAGGCGTATTGGAGCGCCGCGTAGCTTGGCTCCGAAGACACGGGATGCACGCCGCCGGGTCACGCTCGAGCGATCGTTCGCCGCGCCTATCGATGAGGTGTGGGAGCTCTGGACGACCAAAGAGGGGATCGAGTCCTGGTGGGGACCGGACGGGTTCACCGTCAAGGTCCAGCGGCTCGATCTTCGGCCCGGCGGCGAGCTCGTCTACGCCATGACCGCCACCGCACCCGATCAGATGGAGTTCCTGAAAAAAGCAGGAATGCCGGTGACCACAGTGAGCCGGCTGACTTACACCGAAGTCGTTCCTCCCCACCGTCTGGCCTACAGCCAGACGGCCGACTTCATACCTGGTGTCGAGCCCTACGAGGTGCCGACGACCGTAGAGCTCGAACAGGGCCCGGATGGCGTGCGGATGGTCCTCTCATTCACGGCGATGCATGACGAGCACTGGACGAGCCTGGCGGTCATGGGCTGGGAGAGCGAGCTCGGCAAACTGGCGAAACTCCTCGAGAAATGAACTGACGGGATAAACAAACCGACCGTCGGTCTGTTATAGTTCGGGGATGCCGCGGACCGTCAACGCGACCCTTCACACGATCCGCCGGGACGCCTTCCTGGACGTGGCCCAGCGCCTCGTACAGACCAAGGGTTACGACGCGATGAGCATTCAGGATGTGCTCGACGAGCTGGAGGCGTCGAAGGGTGCCTTCTACCACTACTTCGATTCGAAACAGGCCCTGCTGGAGGCCATTGTCGAGCGCTTCGCGGACAGCTCGATGGCCTCCCTCTCCCCCATCCTCAATGATCCAGACCTGCCGGCCCTCCGCAAGCTAGAGAGGGTCTTCGCCGGCATCGCCCGCATCAAGGCCGAACAGAAAGAGCTGGTGCTGGCGATCATGGAGATCTGGCGCTCCGATGGCAACGCGTTGGTCCGCGAGAAGGTGCGCCGGGTGAGTCAGAGCCGCATGGTCCCTCTCTTCTCCACTGTGGTCAAACAGGGTGTCGAGGAGGGAAGTTGCCAAGTGAGCTCACCCGAAGACACCGCGACGGTTCTGATCGCGCTCATGTTGGGGACACAGGAGCTGGCCATGGACCTCTTTATCGCGCGCCAGGCAGGGACGGTCACGTACGACGTGGTGCGGCAAACGTTTGCGTCTTTCGGTGAGGCGTTCGAGCGGATTCTCGGGGTTCCACAGGGGTCGGTGACTCTGGCGGACGAGCAGACCCTCCACTTCTGGTTCGGTTAAGGAGCACACATGGCAGCGATCATCGAAGTCGACAAGCTCACCAAGAGCTACGGCAGCAAGAGGGGAATCGCGGGCGTCTCGTTCGCCGTCGAGGAGGGCGAAGTGTTCGGCTTCCTGGGCCCGAACGGCGCGGGCAAGACGACGACGATCCGGACGCTGATGGCGCTGCTTCGCGCCGACTCAGGCTCCGCAAAGATCGCTGGGCTCGACTGCTGGACCGACTCAGTCCAGATCAAGCGAATGGTCGGCTACATGCCCGGCGAGCCGGCGCTCGACGCGAACCTGACAGGCGGACAGATCCTCGAGTTCTTCGCGCACCTGCGAGGAAGCGTGGACCGCACCTACCTCAAGCAGCTGATCGATCGCTTCGAGCTGGACACCAGCCGAAAGTTCCGCCAGTACTCGACCGGGAACAAACGCAAGGTCGTTTTGATCCAGGCTTTCATGCACCGCCCGCGACTGCTGATTCTTGACGAGCCCACCAGCGGGCTCGATCCGCTCAACCAGCAGGAGTTCGACCGGATGCTCTTCGAGGCGCGCGATGAAGGACGCACCGTCTTTCTTTCGTCTCACGTTCTGAGCGAGGTCGAGAAAACGTGCACGAGGGTCGGCATCATCCGCGACGGGACTCTTGTGCGCATCGGAGAGGTCGCAGAGGTGAAGGCCATCAAGCGCTACGAGATGACGATCTCCTTCGCTGACGCGGTCCCGCTCGATACGTTCAAGTCGCTGGCCAGCGTGATCGAGGTGGAGGCGTTGAACAACGGGCATGGTGTCCGCTTGACGATGCAGGGTCCCGCGGACGCGGTCATCAAGGCGGCCGCGCGCTATCCGGTCGTCTCGCTGACCAGCTACGAGCCGAGCCTCGAGGACATATTCCTTCGTTACTACGAAGCGGACGGCGTGCTCGCGAAGGAGGCGCAGGGTGTGGCTTAGCAGCGTCTTCCTGAAGAGTCTCCGCGACTATCGCATCGCAATCCTGGGTTGGGGTATCGGGATGGGACTGGTGGTCGTTTCGCCAATGGCGAGCGTGACCGCTCTCATCACGACGCCCCAGGCGCGGGAGCAGCTGGTCAGCCTGGCCGCGACGTTCTCCTGGAACGCGGATGCAATCGCGGTCGACACGGTCGGCGGCTACGCGATGTTCAAGATCGGCATCTTCATCTTCCTCATTGCAGTGTGGTCGCTCCTGGCAGGCAGCCGGATGCTGCGTGGCGAGGAGGATCGCGGCTCGATGGACGTGCTCCTATCCCTTCCCCGTCCAAGGCTGAACGTGGCGCTGGAGAAGTTGGCGGCGATCTGGACGGCGCTGCTCGCCATGGGTCTCTTGATCGGACTGCTCACCTTCGCCGGCGGTAAAATCTTCCACGGCGATTTCGGCCTTGGCGACGCCCTTCTCTTCGGCTTGAACCTCGCTTTGATCTGCGCCGTGATCGGCGGCCTTGCCCTGTTGATCTCGCAGTTCACGCAGGAGCGCGGCCCGGCTGCAGGCTGGACTGCGGGTCTGCTTCTTGTCTTCATCGTTGTGGACATGGTCCATCGCGTCGCCGCGAACACCGAGTGGATCTCGCGCCTCTCCCCCATCTACTACTACAACTTGAGCAAGCCACTGGTGCCGAGCCACGGCGCCAATGCCGGAGCGATGGTCGTGCTCCTCGCGTTGGCCTTGATCCTCGGCGGACTTGCCGTATGGCTGTTCGTGAAGCGCGACGTTGGAGGGACGGTGCCGCTGCCCCGCTTGCTTCGGCTTCCGGAACGCAGAGCCAGCAGAGCGCTGCCGGCCAGAGATTGGTCGCTTCGGTCGGTCTACGCACGCGGCATGGGCATGATCGCGATGCCGACCGTCTGGTGGACCATCGGCATCGCGGGCTTCGCCGGCTGGATGGTTTACGTCGTCCAGCTGATGGAGGCGAAGCTGTCCGGCTTGCTGTCCGGGTCGCCCACGATGACGGGCCTGATCAAGAATCTCGGTGGAGGCGACGTTGGCGTCAACGCAGGCTTTCTGAGCGCGATGTTTTTCTTTCTGCCGCTGTTGCTGATGGCCTTTGCCGTGACCCAGGTCAACCGCTGGTCTGGCGACGAAAGCGACGGGAGGCTCGAGCTCATTCTCGCCACGCCGCGATCACGCCCGGAGGTGCTGCTCGGTCGGTTTGCCGCTCTGAGCACTGCCACTGTCGTGATCGCCATGATCACACTGCTCACGTCGGCGGGGGCTGCAGCCGCCGCGGGGCTGAAGCTCGATGGGGGCAACCTGGCGGCGGCGACATTGGGCATGATCCCGTTCGGTTTGTTGATCGCCGCGATCGGCTATCTGGCGTCAGGCTGGCTCCGCACCGCGGCCGACACGGGGCTCTTGAGCTTCGTGCTCGCGATCTGGTTCTTCATCAGCTTCATCGGACCGGAGCTCAAGCTGCCGGACGCGACGCTGCGGCTCTCGGCCTTCTACTACTACGGCACACCGTTGCTTCACGGGCTGCAGCTGACCTCGGTCCTGGGAGTCATCGCCGTCGGCGCTCTGGCTTTAGGAATCGGCACGTTGAGGTTCGTCCGCAAAGACATCGGCGTCTGATCACCGTCCACCTCGCGAGGTGGGAGCCGATAGTTTGTTGGGAATGGAGTCAATTCGCGCGGTCGCACTTGTGGAAGGCGTCAGCGACCAGCTAGCGCTCGAGGCCTTGGCCAAACGTCGTGGTCGGAGTCTTGATGCTGAGGGCATTTCGATAGTTCCAATCGGAGGTTCGAAGAACATCAGAACCTTCCTCGATCAGTTCGGCCCTCAAGGCTTGAACGTCAGGCTAGCGGGCCTCTATGACGCCGCCGAGGAGGGTGACTTTCGACGCGGCCTCGAGCGGGCCGGGCTCGGGGCCAACCTCAGTCGCGCCGGCATGGAACGACTGGGCTTCTATGCATGCGTCGCAGACCTGGAGGACGAGCTGATCCGCTCCCTGGGTGCCGCCGCGGTCGAGCGGGTCATCGAAGCCAACGGAGAGCTGGGAGCGTTGCGAAGCTTTCAAAGCCAGCCGCAGTGGCGAGGACGTTCTCAAGAGGCGCAGCTCCGGCGGTTCTTCGGCACACACGGGGGACGGAAGATCGAATCAGGGGCGTTGCTCGTCGAGGCATTGGATCTCAACCGAGTGCCTCGGCCGCTTGACCTCGTGCTCGGTCACCTCAGTCTCGTTTGAACGGGCAGCTCGTGAGATGGTCGTCGACCACGCCGACCGCCTCCAGCAGCGCATAAACGATGGTGGGACCTACGAACGTAAAGCCGCGCCGCTTGAGGTCCTTGCTGATGCGATCGGATAACGCTGTCGTGGGACGGAGGTCGGCGAGTGTTCGAGGGTGGTTGACGATCCGGGTTCCGGCGACCCAGTTCCAGAGATAGGTTGCGAACGAGCCAAATTCGGCTTGCACGAGGAGAAACGCTTTCGCGTTGGAGCGGGTGCCGTAAATCTTGAGCCGGTTTCGAATGATGCCCTCGTCCTCGCGGAGTCGTTCGAGCCGGCGGTCATCGAACTTCGCCACCTTGGCCGGGTCGAAAGACGCAAAAGCACGTCGGTAGCCGGCGCGGCGGTTGAGGATGGTGGCCCAGGACAGGCCGGCCTGGGCGCCTTCGAGGGTGAGCATCTCGAAGAGGTGGGGGTCATCGTGCGATGGGACGCCCCACTCGTCGTCGTGGTACTTGCGCATGGCCGGCGAGCTGTCCGCCCATGGGCATCTCGTTTTCTTCATCGCGGTAGATTTCATACGGTGAAAGCAACTCCCTACAACCAAAAGACGATCGCCGAGTTCCATGACAAGCATGGGCTCGGGATAGGCATGTTTGGCGACCACGTATTGCTGATGACGGCCAAAGGAGCGAAGAGCGGGGAAGCCATCACAACCCCCCTGGTCTATGGCCGGCAAGGCGACGACTACATCATCGTGGCCTCCAAGGGTGGGGCGCCCAACAACCCGGCGTGGTTCGGGAATATCGCGACCAACCCGGAGGTCGACGTTGAGGTGGCGAGCGAAGGCGGGACGGAGAAGTTCAGGGCCCGCGCCCGGGCGGTCGACAATAAGCAGGAGCGGGACCGGCTCTACAAAGCGATGACGAAGATCTGGCCCCCATTTGCGGACTACCAGACGCGGACCGAGCGCCTAATTCCGGTGGTTGTCCTCGAACGCAAACGCTGATCTGGGAGTCGTCTCGTCGCGCGTCTCACAATGAATCCCCAGGGCCTACCTATGCGACGACTTCCATAGATTGGACAACACCACCCTCGCACGGGCGACGATGGGAACTTCGCTGGGGTTTCACATCGTTTTCGCAGTGCTCGGCGTCGGACTGCCACTGCTCATGTGCGTGGCGGAGGCACTTGCCCTCTGGCGACGCGATGAAGCCTGGATGCTGCTTGCGCGGCGGTGGTCCAAAGCGTTTGGCATTCTCTTCGCTGTCGGCGCCGTCTCGGGTACCGTCCTGTCCTTCGAGCTCGGCCTGCTCTGGCCTCGGTTCATGGCATTTTCGGGTGGCATATTCGGCCTTCCGTTCTCCGCCGAAGGGTTTGCCTTTTTCATCGAGGCGATCTTCCTCGGGCTCTACCTCTACGGTTGGGACCGGCTGAGCCCTGTCAAGCACTGGCTGACGTCGATACCGATCGCGCTGAGCGGAGCCGCGAGCTCGGTGTTCGTGGTCATGGCGAACGCCTGGATGAATACTCCGGCCGGCTTCCAGCTAGGGCCCGACGGCAAGCTGGCACAGGTCGACCCACTTGCGGCAGCCCTCAACCCCTCGACCGCAACCGAGGATCCTCACATGTTGGTCTCGGCCTACGTCGTGACCGGCTTCCTCGTCGCCGCCGTCTATGCGGCAGGCCTGCTGCGAGGACGTAACGACATTTTCCACCGGCGCGGTCTCGCCTCGGGCATGGCGATGGGCGCGATCGCGATCGTCCTGGCGGGGATCACCGGCGATTCCAGCGCGCGATTCATCTACGAGGCGCAACCGGCCAAGTTCGCCGCCATGGAGGGCATCTACAGGACCCAGCGCGGAGCTCCAATCACCCTTGGCGGGATCCCAAGCGACGCTCAGCACCGTGTCCTTTATGGGATTGAGATTCCGAAGGCGCTGAGCTTCCTCGCCACATTCGATCCGAACGCCGAGGTGCGAGGCCTTGACACCTATCCGCCGGCGGACCGCCCCAATCCGGTCCTCGTCCACCTGTCTTTCGACGGCATGGTGGGCCTTGGAACATTCATCGGACTGATGGCCGCCGCATTCTGGTTGTTGGCAATCCGGCGCCGGTCTGTGCCGACCCGGAGGCTGGTTCTCCTCGGACTGGTTGCAGCAGGTCCCGCGAGTGTTGTCGCGATGGAAGCGGGTTGGTTCGTCACCGAATTCGGGAGGCAACCCTGGGTTGTCTACGGAATCATGCGCACCTCGGAGGCCGCAACCACAGCGCCCGGGCTCGGCTTGACGTTCGCGATCTTCATCGCCATCTACGCGGGTCTGGCATTCACGACGGCTCGGTTGTTGCTGATGCTGGCTGCGCACAATCGCGATGCGGCGGCCCGTAACGCAGCAAAGAAGGTGGATGCGTTTCGAGATGAATAGCGCCGAGTTGATCGCAGGCATCCTCTGGCTCGCACTCACCGCGTACGCCGTGCTCGCCGGAGCGGACTTCGGCGGAGGGGTCTGGGACCTTTTCGCCAGCGGCCCGCGCGCCCAAGAGCAGCGCGTCGCGGTCGCCGAGGCGATGGGCCCGGTGTGGGAGGCGAACCACGTGTGGCTGATCTTCATGATCACCGGCCTGTTCACCGCCTTCCCGGTCGCGTTCGGGGTATTGGCTCTCGCCTTGTACGTTCCCCTCACGATTGCGATGGTGGGCATCGTTCTTCGCGGCGCGTCCTTCGCCTTTCGAGCGCACGGGGCCGACTCTGTCGGGCCGATGTCGACGTGGGGCGTGGTGTTCGGGGTGGCGAGCATAGTCACGCCGTTCTTCCTCGGCACCGCGGCGGCTGCTGTCGCCTCGGGCTCGATTCACGCTCCGAACGGACAGCTCGTCAGCGGATTTCTCGATGGCTGGACTACGCCGCTCGCAATCGTGATCGGACTCTTCGCCCTCGCGATCTGCGCGTATCTCGCCGCGACTTATCTCATGGTCGAGAACGAGCACCGGCCGGCATTGCTAGCCGACTTCCGCCGTCGCGCCATCGCCGCGGCGTTCGTGTCGGGTGTCCTTGCGCTGCTGGCGGTGGCGATCTCGTACTTCGGCGACCAGCGGCTGCTCCAGACTCTGACCGGCCGACCTCCCCTGTTTGCGCTGGCTTTGCTCAACGGCCCGCTGGCGCTGTGGGCGGTCTGGCGTTCGCGGCCGCGTCTCGCCAGGGTCGCCGTCATCGGCCAGGTGGTGCTCGTGCTGTGGGCCTGGGCCGTCGGCCAGGGGCCATATCTGGTCCCGCCCGACCTAACCATCACAGCGACAGCCGCGCCGGAGGCAACGCTGACGGCCATGCTCGTCGTCATCACCATCGGCGGACTCTTGCTAATCCCGTCGCTCTGGCTCCTATTTCGGGTGTTCAAGGCGCGCAATCCCCAGGCTCGCACGTAGACCAGGTTGCACCTGGGCCTCTGCGAAGATTGCGCGTGATGGGCGAGATTCTCGACGCGGCGCAATCGATCGCGGAGACCATCGTCGCCGACCGCCGCACGATTCACTCGCGGCCCGAGCTCGGGTATCAGGAGAAGGAGACCGCAGCCCTGGTCGAAGCCCGGCTGCGCAACCTCGGGATCGAGTACCGAGGCGGGGTCGGCGGGACCGGGGTGATCGGACTGGTGCGCGGTGCTCGACCCGGGCCCACAGTCCTGCTGCGGGCGGATATGGACGCCCTCCCGATCACGGAGGAGTCAGACGCGCCGTACGTCTCTCAGCACCCGGGCGTCATGCATGCCTGCGGACACGACGCGCACACCGCCATGCTGCTCGGAGCCGCGCGAATCCTCCAGGAGGGCCGGACTCAGTTCTCCGGCACGGTGAAGCTGATGTTCCAGCCCGCGGAAGAGGGCGGCGCGGGCGCCGTGAAGATGATCAACGAGCGATTGCTCGACGACCCGCCGGTCGACGCAGCCTTCGCGATCCACACAAGTCACGACACGCCGACCGGCACCATGACCGCACGAGGCGGGCCTTTGCTGGCGGGAGCGAACTCCTTCACGATCACCGTGACGGGCCGGGGGGGACATGCGTCCCGCCCGCAAACCACCGTCGACCCCGTCGTCGTCGCAGCGCAGATCGTCGTGGCACTGCAGACGCTCGTCAGCCGCGAGGTTGAACCCGGCGTGCCGGCGGTCATCACCCTCGGCGCGCTTCTGGCCGGAACTACCTTCAATGTCATCCCGGACCGGGCGCAGATCATGGGGACGATCCGGGCCTACGACGCAGGCTTGATGGACCAGCTCGAGGCCAGGATCGAAACAGTCGCCAAAGGGGTGGCTTCTTCCCTGCGAGCCGAGGCGAAGGTCGAGATCCACATGCATTACCCGCCAACGATCAACAACGAGGCGATGGTGGAGCTGGCAGGTGGCGCTGTGCGCGGGCTGGGCATCACCGTCGTGCAGGGGTCGCCCATCATGGCCGCTGAGGACTTCTCCTTTGTTCTTCAACGAGTCCCGGGGGCGATGCTGATGCTCGGCGTCAGAAAACCCAGCTGGACCCAACCGAAACCAGCGCACACCGCGCAGTTCGACCTCGATGAAGACGCGCTGGCTCTAGGTACGGCTGCCTACACGGCGATGGCGCTGGAGTTTCTGCACTCCTAGCGCGTCGTCATCACGGCGTTTTGAGGGGCGCAGTACCTTGGTGCTTGGTGGCCGCTCATCAACGCTCGCTCAAAGAGACACTCTTACGGTTCTACAGACTCACGCACGAACGGTTGTTGAAGGCGGGGGACGAGCTCTCTCCGGAGCAATTTGCGTGGAGCGCCGGTCCGAGTCTGCACTCGGTCGCCTGGCAGCTGTGGCACGCCGCCCGCTGGGACGACGTCATCGCGTCCTACTTCCACAGGGCATTGGATCACGAGCCTCGCAAGCAGGTCTGGGAGCGAGAGTCGCTGGCGGCACGATGGTCCTTCCCTTCCGAGTCGATGGGGCTCCGCGACACGGGGACCAAGATGACTGACGAGGCGGCGGAAGATCTCCGGTTCCCTGATCAGAAGGAAGTGATCGGCTACGCCAGACTCGCCTTCGCATACGCGGAGGAGGCGATCGAGCTCATTCCGGATGATCTGCTGCTGGCGGTTGCCAAGGATGACCCGGATGGCGACTCGAGACTCGACAATATCCTCATCTACCTCGAACACCTGAGCCGGCATCTCGGGATGATCGAGTCGATTCGCGGGCTCGAGGGTTTGGCCGGCTCCTCTACTCGCTGAGGGACGTTTTAATCCTCTCTTCTGGACGGCGGAAGGCTCATGTATTCCTTCACGTTGCCTCCAGTGAGCTGATGCACGGCCGCCACCGTGGAGGCAACCTTCGTCGCGATCTTGTCGAAAACGTCGAGGATCTTCGAGAAATCCCCTCCGGAATCGACGTTCCACCACTGGCCTCCGGTTTCGGTGGCCATGGCACGGAAGTACTTGAGATTTGGCGACAGTACAAAGGCCAGGGCGCCTGCTTCCCGCAGCCTCCCGGTCATGGCGGCCGGCCGGAGCTCGCGTTGCAATGCAGGCTCGTCGGTGATCAGGATCACGACTTTCATTGCGTCGGGGCGGTAACCCGTCAGGTTCAGTGCCGCTCGCAAAGCTTCCAGCGACGATTCCCCTTCATTACCTCCGCCCGAATTGCGAGGTAGACCGCGAAGCTGCGTTTTGACGCGATCCGCGCTGGAGCTGAATGGAGTCGCAACAATTCGATCCCCCTCGACCGTGAGGTCTCCGAAACCCACCACGGCAGCAACCCAATCGATGCGCTTGGCGGCGAGCCTGTCGACAAAGGATTGGCAGCTTTCGATGAGGCCGTCGATCTTGTCGTTCATGCTGCCAGTCGTGTCGATGACAAAAACGAGGTCTGCGCGGGCCTTCGCCGAGTCTCGGCCGATTTCCATTCGCACGACTCTTGTTTCGCCAGTCATCGACATGTCGGAGTGAGATGGAGTGGGGACTATCTTGCTCACGCCTATTCGATTGCCGTCACATTCAACTCGATGTGGCCGCTGAGTGAGTTGCCGGGCTCGAGGAAACCATCGGCGAACGCGAGGGTGAAGTCGACATCCGCAGGAAGGCGATCGTCGCTCCAGTGCCAGTGAACCTCGGCTTGATGCCACGGGGGAGCCAGAGCGAGATCGATGCGATGAATCGCGGGATCGAACGGAGGTCCGCCTGCTTGTCTCAAGCGCACTGAGAAGTTGATTTCTCGAGCTGCGGGATCCACGGCTCGCAACACCACTTCGCTGGGCGTGATTTCCAGTTCGGGCAGCCGAGCACGGCTGTGTGAATCGTATTCCGCACGCGAGTCAGGTCTGCTGAGGACGCGAAAGGCAGCGTTGATCCGCTTCATCTGCTCTTCGGCTCGTGCGTCGCCCCGGTTGTGATCGGGGTGGTACTTGAGAGCCAGACGCCGATACGCAGCCTCGATCACTTCGGGATCAGCTGAAGGATCAACTTGAAGTACGCGGTAGAGATCAGAGTCAGCAGGCACGTACGCCTCCCCCCATCAAATCACCGAACACGAGTTTAGCCGACCGATTGCGGGGTCCAACCCGATACCAAGCGCCTGCGCCAATTTCGGGTGCAAGATAGGAAAAATTGGCACGCTTTCGGTTGACGGTCGAAGTCCGCCCCACCCCCGCGTCCACCAGCAGGTATGTCCGGAGACCGAAGGCAGGGTCCGGCTATGTCCCTCGGCGCCGCGTCGCATGGCTGGGATGGATTGCCCTGATCGTGGCGGTGCTTGCCGCGCTGGGCACAGTCAACTACTTGCGACCGATTCCTGCGGTGGCTGCAACCAGCTCGGGTCCGACCCAACAAAAAGTCGCTGGAAACCCGCCGACGTTACCCTGGCCCAGTCAGGGTTCCGCGGCAGTAGGCGCTTCCGGCCTCGGCTTGATCGCGACCTCAGGCGATGTACCTCCAGCACCTGCGGCAAGCGTGGCGAAGGTGATGACGGCGCTTGTCCTGCTCGGTGACAAACCGCTGGCGAAAGGCAACGTGGGGCCGACCCTGACCATCACCGAGCAGGACGTGGCCACCTATATGGCAGATGCCGGCGACGGACAGTCCGTCGTTCCGGTGAAGACGGGTGAGCAGCTGAGCGAGCTCGAGGCGCTGGAGGCACTCCTCATCCCGTCAGGCAACAACATCGCGGAGACGCTGGCTCGCTGGGATGCCGGCTCAGTCGCAGCCTTCGTCGCCAAGATGAACGAGCGCGCGGCTGCGCTTCACCTGAAGCACACGACATTTGCAGATCCCGCCGGGGTTTCGACCCAGACGGTAAGCACGCCGACCGATCTGCTCGCGATCGGCATGGCGGCGATGCAGCAGGAGGTTCTCGCCCAGGTGGTCAACATGCCGGAGGCGACGCTGCCGGTGGCCGGCAAGGTCTACAACGTCAATTACGTTCTAGGGCAGAGCGGGATCATCGGGATCAAGACCGGATCGGGATTGAATTCCGGCGCGAACTTTCTGTTCGCGGCCACGGCCAGCGTCGACGCTGAGCTGGTGACTTTGTATGGCTGCGTCATGGGCCAGCCGACGCTGGACGCGGCCTTCAAAGCGGCCATGGCGCTCATCGGCACCATGAAGGCCGCATTGAAAGTGCGCCGGGTCATCACCGCGAACGAAGTGCTGGGGAGGTACGACACCGCGTGGGGAGGTCACTCGGACCTCGTCGCCATTAACAACGTCACGCTGGTGCTGTGGCCCGGCATGATCATTCGACAGCGCCTCGACGCGCAAATGCCCGTCGTCGATCGTCCCCTGGCTCGAGGGACGCCCGCGGGGAAACTCAATATCGTCATGGGCGATCAGCACGCCGACGTCCCCCTGATCACCGCCGACCCGCTTGATCCACCAGGGACTTCATGGCGCTTGACGCGAATCAATTTCTGAGGCGTTCGACGAAATCGACGGTCTAGATCGCAGTTCGACCGCCGTCGACAGCGACGATCGCGCCGGTCACATAGCTGGCACGAGGCGAGGTGAGGAATCCGACTACCTCTGCGATCTCCTCGGGGTTCGCACCCCGTCCAAGCAAAGTGGTCTTTCCTAGCGCATCTGTCCGATCGCGTACCGCGCCTTCGGTGAACACCGGGCCGGCCGCGACGGCATTCACCCGAACGCCGTTGTGGCTGAACTCCGCGGCACACGAGCGCGTCATCGACACGAGAGCGGCCTTGGACGCGCCGTAAGCGGCGCCCCCGGCGAGTCCAATCTGGCCGGCCATGCTGCTCATGTTGATGATGGTGCCCTTGCCCCTGACGGCCATCCCCGGCGCCAGTGCGGCGACAAGGAAGAAAGGTGCCCGCACGTTGCTCGCAAAGAGCGCATCAAACCTCTCGACCTCGAGGCCTGCAGTGGCGCCGAACAAGGAAAACCCCGCGTTGTTGACCAGGATGTCCACGTCGCCGGCTTCTTGGGCCAGGCGTCGAACCTCCGCTGGATCGCTGAGATCGGCTGCGACAAAGCGCGCCCGACCGCCGCCGGCCTCGATCGCTTTCACAGTCTCGACGCCCCGGGCGGCGTCGCGGCCGTGGACGATTACCTCGGCGCCGTCGCGGGCGAGCTGTAAGGCGATCGCACGGCCAATGCCGGACGTGGCGCCGGTCACGAGTGCTTTCTGCCCTTCGAGGTTGCCTTGTTGTGTAGAGGACATTGCCTTTTGTTGCTCCATCAGTCGATCTGAATAGTGGCCTGCTCATACACCAGAAGGCGTGGGGCGGAGAAATATTCCGCTGAAGGAGCGGCGTGAATCAGGCTTAAAGCGAACGTTTGACGTCAGACGTGCGGTTCAGCTGTTCGGGATGCAAACGTGTGGCGTCAGACGTGCGGAATCCGCCCGCGCAGCAGTTGCAATTCCGGCGATCAGACTCGCTTGGCCGGCGCGCGCGCTCGTCTAACTTCCGTCCCCAGTGCGACCTCGTCAACAACGGAACGGACGAGCATGCGAGCCGCCCACTCGATGACCTCGATCGCCTGTGCGGGAGGCAGTTCCGCAAAGTCTCGGAGAGGAATAATCGGGTCAATGCCCAAGAGCATGGTCAAGGCGCTGGACAGTCGATCAAGAGTGGCGCCATCGACTTTCCCTTGCAGGGGTTGCAGTGCTTCAGCGATCCAGCGGATCCGATGACCCGGGCGCCGAACCCCGGTCTCCGGATCCAGCGACAGGCGTAGCAAGGTGCGGAGCGCCGTTTCGTTCTGCAGGGCCCACTCGGACACCTCCCTGGCGAGAACACCCACGCGTTCCACGGGATCGCCGGATTCGAGAACAACTTTGTCGAACATCTCGAGCGGTCCCTCGGGAGCGAACATCCGCATCTCGACGAGCAGACTTTCCTGGGTTGGGAAGTATCGATAGGCAGTCGCCCTCGAGACCTCCGCCACCTCCGCCACCTCCGCGACGGTGGGCTCGCGGCCCTGCCTCATCAGCTCTGCGGCTGCGTCGAGCAGGGCTCTTCGCGTCCGGTTCTTCTGTCGGTGGCGCATGCCCCCGGGCGAGAGTGCTTCGGTTTTTGGAACCTCTGATCGACTCATGGATTAACAATACAGCACGTCTCGTTATGAGATATGCTGTCTCACGAACAATTCACCCAGTTGGAGCTTGAGGAGAGACCATGAAACCAGCGGAGATGGACAAGCTGATCGAGGTCCACTTGGCGGCGGAAAAGGCAGCAGACACGACTGGAGCGATTTCCGTTTACACCGAGGATGTCGAGCACGATGTGGTGGGGTATCCCACCGGCCCCGTGCATGGCAAGGGTCCGGCCCAGGGGTTCTACGAAGACCTCACTCAGTCGATTCGCACCGAGGAAATGAAGCCTACCCACAGCTATTACGGTGAGGACTTCTGCGTCATCGAGCACATGTGGACCGGCACCGTACCCGGGAACTTCTTGGGCGTCCCCGGCCACGGTAAGCGGATTTCCCACCGCCTTTTGCACGTATGGGAGTTCCGTGACGGCCGGATCAGCCGTGAAAACGTCTGGATCGATAGTGGCAGCGCAATTGCCCAGCTCACCGCCTCTGCAGACGTCGCTCCTGCAGCCCGTCCTTCGTAAGGAGAAGCAGATGACATCCCATGCGAGTTCGATGAGCCGCCCACTCGCGCTTGTCACAGGGGCATCAGCCGGTATCGGCCGGGCTTATGCGGAGCGCCTCGCGTCGGATGGCTACGATCTCATCGTCGTTGCGAGGCGAAAAGAACGACTCGACGAGGTCAAGCGTCACCTCGAATCGGCACACGGCGTTTCGGTTCAACCTCTCGTCGCCGACCTGTCGACGGAATCGGGACGGCACGCAGTGGATGCCGTCGCAACTCAGCCGCGCCTCGAGGTGGTGGTCGACAGCGCTGCCCTCGCCTATTACATGCCGTTCCTCGACCTCCCACCCGACAAGGCGGAGGAGTTGGTCAACCTGAACGTTCTGGCGCCGGTGCGGATGATCCACGCAGCGCTTCCCGGCATGGTCAAGCGCGGCAAAGGATCCGTGGTCAGCTTTTCTTCGCTGCTCGGCTTCAGCGCGACATCAGAAAATCCGCAGTTGCCCAAGCGCGCCGTGTACGCAGCTAGCAAAGCGTTCCTCCTCACCTTCTTCCAGCTTCTCGCGGTGGAGCTCCGTGACACGGGCGTCAAAGTCCAGATCGTTTGCCCGGGCGTCGTGAAGACTGAATTCCACACCCGCCAGAACATGGACATGTCAGGCCGGCCGAGACTCGAGCCAGAAGAGGTGGTCAAGGCGAGCATGATCGGCCTCGAACGGGGTGAGGTCGTATGCATCCCAACGCTCGAAGAAACCGATCGTCTTCAGCATCACGACAAGGCAGAAGGCGTTTTCGCAGCCGGAATGCGACCGACTTTGGCGCAGCGTTATCTGTCCTGACGGGGACCACCAGCGGCTCCGTTGGTCGCGCACTGCGCCGGTTCAAGGTGGAAGGCTGGTTTCAGATCGGCTGTGATGGACTAGGTATTACGCTGGGTTTGACAGCCTGCGGCAAGAGCTCGACGCCAAGACAGTTGCTTTGTTGTTCACAAAACGAGACGGAGGGCAACGGACATGACGGCTATGCACATCGCGTGGTTCAGGTTCAAAGAAGGAACCGATGAGAAGCGCATTGCACACCACGTGGCCGCGGTTCGTTCTCTCGCGCACCTAGTTCCGGAGGCTCTCTCCGTTGAGTGCAGCGCCAGCTATACCGACCGTGCCGGCGGCCTCACCCACTGCATCGTCGTGACACTGCCCGATCGGGGTGCACTTCCTCGATACCTTGAACATCCTGACCACGTCCCGATAGCCGATGCTCTCGTCGCCGACGTTGCCGAATTGCGTGTCATGGACCTTGATCTCGCCGTACTCTGAAACCCAGGGAATTGGGGGTTTCCCCGATTCAACTGCTGAGCCCGACGCTTTAGCCTGACGTTCCAATGAGCGGACGAGTCAATTGACATCTGAGCATTTCGAGGTGGTCGTCGTCGGCGGAGGTCAGGCGGGTCTCGCAGTTGGTTTTCACCTGGCGAGGCGCAACATCAATTTCGTCATTCTTGACGCCTATCCCCGCGTCGGCGAAGCGTGGCGCAGGCGTTGGGAATCCCTGCGGCTGTTTACACCCGCTCGCCTGGACGGCCTCCCGGGCACGCCGTTCCCGGACCGAGCTAGGGCGTTGCCGACGAAGGATGAGATGGCCAATTACCTGGAGAGCTACGCCGGCCACCACAAGCTACCCATCCGATTAGGCACTCGCGTCGAGGCGCTCAAAAGAGAGGGAAACCCGTTTGTCCTAATCGCCGGCAATCGACGGTTCGAGGCAGATCAAGTCGTCGTCGCGACCGGTGGACATCCAAACCCCAAACGACCCGACTTTGCTGCCGAGCTGGATCAAGGCATCTTGCAGCTGCATTCATCGGACTACCGCGACCCATCGCAGTTGCAAGATGGCGATGTCCTGGTTGTCGGCGCCGGGAACTCGGGCGCCGAGATATCCCTGGACGCTGCGCAGCAACATCGGGTGTGGCTTGCCGGCCGGCCGACCGGCAGCGCCTCGCCTGTCCTGTATTCGCGTCCTTCGTGGTGGCTGGCCACCCGGCTGATCACCGTGAACACACCGATTGGCCGGAAGATGAACATGCAGCTTCGGGGCAAAGGCACGCCGCTGGTGCGAATCCGAGAGCAGGATTTCGCGGCCGCAGGCATCACGCGAGTACCCCGGGTCGAAGGTGTCGAGGCTGGCAAGCCGCGGCTGGATGGTGGTCGCCAGCTTACTGTCAAGACAATTGTCTGGTGCACCGGCTTCAAACACGACTACAGGTGGATCCAACGGCCCGCGACCGTCGGCGGCCACGTCCCGCCTCACGAGCGCGGCGTGGTGCGGTCGGAACCAGGCCTTTACTTCATGGGCCTGCCGTTCCAGTTCGGACACAACTCAGCACTGATCGATGGTGTCGGCAGAGATGCCGAATACGTCGTCAACCGAATCGCGGCCACTCGACCGAAAGCCAAACCAATGGAGGTGTAGACATGTCCGACAAGCCCAATTCAACCCATGCGACATCGAAACCGTGCGTCTGCAATGTGATCAAGCGTTCAGCTCTGATCTGGAGGGCGACCGGCCAAAAGAACGCCCAGGGTCAAGCCGAGTACCAGTGCAAGATCTGCGGCGCTACCGCCTGGAGGCCGATGTAGCGCCAGTCGGCGTCCGCAAGCTGTCTTGTGCAAATCTGTTGGCCAACTCGGTGCGTGATCGAATTCCGAGCTTGCTGTAGATGCGGCTGAGATGAGCTTCGATTGTCTTCGGACTCAGGAACATAGCCGCGGCAGCCTCGCGGTTGGTGGCACCTCCGGACACCTTCAAAGCAACCTGCAGTTCCTGAAGCGTCAGTTCGTCTGACGCCGATCGGTCGCGATGTACAGTCTCTCCCGTCGCTCGCAGCTCGTTGCGGGCGCGATCGGCCCACGGCTCAGCGCCCAAGCGTTCGAAAGTCTGAAGCGCGGCGTGCAGCTGGTCGCGAGCCTCGGCCCGGCGGCGAGCCCTTCGCAGCCGCTCTCCGAAGCAGAGCTCGGTCCGGGCTCGCTCAAAAGGCATGTCGGTGCGAGCGTGCAGCGCCATCGCCTCCTCGAACCAAGGCTGGAAGTCGTCCTCGAGCAGCCCGCGGGATCGAGCAGCGGCGGCGCGAGTCCACAATCCGGGAGCAGTCGCCGCCTGCGCCTGCAGGACCATGAGCGCCGCCTGCGCCTGCGAGCGCCGGCCGGTGTGGACATATGCTTCGATCAAGTCCGGGCCTTCCTGAAACAGATACGGCGTACTCAGTCCTAACCGCGCCAAGGCCTCGACCACTGGCAAGAGATGTTTGGCGGCCTCCTCATTCCGCCCCATCCCGAGCTCCAAAAGCCCGCTGATACGAGCGACATAGCCGCCGGCAGCGTCCCGGGCGTGCTCGGATACTTCCCACAGCCTTGCAAGGTGAGCCTTGCAGTCCACTTCCAATCCGCGGGCCGCCTCGATCCAGGAAAGGCAGGCGAGCGCATACATCAAGGAGAACCTGTGCCCAAGCTCGGTGGCGAGCTCGACCGCCTCGGCTGCCTCAGTGTGGGCCGCCGACCAGCGTCCGGTGCGGAAGTCGAGTTCGGACAAGTGACCGAGCGCGTAGGGAAGAGCACCGGGGGCGCTAGACCCGCGGGCCTCGGCAATCAGACGTTCCAGGGGGGCACGCATCCGATCGAACTCTTCGAAATAGAGGAAGACATGGGCGTACTGGATCAGCTGGATCGCGAGCCAGGGCGATTCTCTCGCGTCAATCGCCTCTAGCGAGCGAAGGAGCAGACGATGTCCTTCGGCGTTCTGGCCACTGATGACTAGCGCCTTGCCATATGCACCTTCGGCTGCCGCCTGGGTGACGCCTCCGACCCGGCAGCCCAGCTCATATGCGCGTCGAGACACTCGAAGGCCCGGTTGAACCATGCCCTCGTCGGGATCGATCTCTTGCGTGATGGTGGTAGCAGCGTCAACCAGCATGAGAGTGGCTTTAGCCTGGTCGTGAGCTTCGATCCGTTCGGCCGCCGCAAGCAGAACCTTGCGAGCCGCAGCCGGGGAACGTGTCCACATCTCGATGCGCCCGCGCGTGTGCTCGATGTCTGCGCGCAGGCTCACGTCTCGCGCGAGGACCTGCGCCTCGTCTAACAAAGACCTCGATCGCTCGGACTGGCCGGCAACATAAGCATCGCTGCCCGCCTCATGCAGGCGATGTGCCCGCCGCTCGGGGTCCGGAGTCAATCGCGCCGCTCTTTCAAAGGCGCGCCATGCTGCAGCTGGGCCGCTACGCCGGCGAGCGTCATTCGCGGCCGCCTCAAGGGCCGCCGCCACCTCCTCGTCTTCTCCCTGCGCCGCAGCAGCGAGATGCCAGGCGCGCTCGCTCGGTGAACCATCGGCATCAGCAGAGCTTGCGAGCGCCCGATGAGCGGCACGCCGGTCCGGGGGCGCGGCCGCTTGATAGACAGCCGAGCGCATCAAGGGATGGCGAAACTTGATCCTGAGACCGTCGTTCGAGATCAGTCCGGCCGCTTCGGCGGAGTCCAGGTCGACCAGAGCTACCTTACTGCTGGCACACGCTCGCGCCATCTCTTTGATGGAGCCGGACTGTGACGCGGCCACGACGAGAAGAGCTATCTGGGTCCTTTTCGGAAGGGCGGCCAGGCGGCGCTCGAACGACATCTGAATTCCAGGTCCGGCTGGAAGCAGCTCAGGCAGCGGCTCGGTTCCCAATAGCTGGGCTGCGGTCAGCAGACGTGGGGCTTCGAGGACCGCGAGAGGATTGCCCTGCGTCTCCTCCCATATACGCTGGGCGACCCTGGCGGCCACCGGCGACCCAGCGCCGTCTGCGAGCAGTTGGCGGCACGCCTCGAAGCCGATGCCCTGCAGGGTCATTCGAGGGAAGTCCGCGAAGTGGAGATCGGTGGTCTCCCCTTCGAGGATCACGAAGATGAAGGCGACTCGATCCGCATGTAGGCGACGGGCCGCGAACGCCAGCGCGTGCCGCGAGGCTGCGTCGAGCCAGTGAGCATCGTCGACAGCCGCCAACAGCGGGCTGTTTTCGGCCGCAGCTGCGATCAGACTGAGGGTTGCCGCCGAGACGGCGAATGGATCGGACATCGCAGGCGGACCGAGGGCCAGCGCACTGGCGAGCGCCGCCGCCTGGGGTTTCGGAATTTCGTCGATCCGGTCGAGGATCGGATGCAGGAGCTCAGCAAGCCCGGAAAAGGCGAGCTCGGATTCAGCTTTGACCCCTGCCGCTGACAACATCGTCATATCGGGCGCCTTGTCGGCTGCGTAGTTCAGCAAAGCGCTCTTGCCGATTCCCGGCTCGCCGCTCACTAGGAGGGTTCCGCTCACACCTGAGCGAGCGTGCTCTAGGAGTGCATCAATCCGAGCTTGCTCCGCGTCCCTCCCCAGGAACATCCAGCCATCTTATGCCTGCTGTCGAGGGACAGAAGAAGTAGGGGTTTCCCTGATTCGAGACGTGTCGCCGGACCCTGACGATGTCGCCAACAACGCGAAGGAGGAATTGCAATGGAAGCGATAGCGGATCGGGTGCGGCGACTCAATGCGGCGGTCAATGCGCACGATCTCAACCCGATCGGAGACATGTACGCGGACGATGCTGAGCTCACGTGGCCAGGGATGCCGACGTTCAAAGGACGTCAAGCAGTGGTCGCGTTCTATGCGCAGATGTTCGGCGCGTTCCCAGATGTGCTGGTAACACTCAAGCGCATCGTCGAGCAGGGCGATGCCGTCGCGGTGGAGTACGAGTCAGCAGGGACGAACGGCGGGCCACTCCCCCTTCCGACCGGCGAGCTGCTGCCGGCAACCAACAGGCATGTCGACGTGAACGCGGCTAGTGTCGGGATCGTCGACCGCGACGGGCGGATCAAGACGCAGCGCGAATACTTCGACCAAGCCGAAATCCTGACCCAGCTCGGGCTCATGCCGCAACCCGCCGTCAGCTGAGGCGCAGATGGGAACTTGTACCCGCGCGCCAGAGCTGGTGTTTTGCTGGCTGCAGCTAACTGCACGTGATGGAGGCGGCGTAGGCTCGGTGCGTCGACTCAACGCCCCGTAATAAGGAGGAACACATGATCCACTTTGGGATGAGATTGCTGACCTTGGTGTTAGGGGCTGGAGCCGCCCTGATAGCGGTCCAGCCGGTCGCGGCGTCGACCCACATGTCTGCGGCCGGCACGTTCTACTTCGTGGCGCCGCCGGTGCCATCTGGTTTCCGTATGGACGACGGCAACTCCTACGTGACACTCTTCTTCCCGGCGGGAGTGCTGACGGGAGACATCACCGGCACCTTCACCGAACGGCTCGACGTGGTAACCCACCCCGACGGCACGCAGAAAATCCATGGGAATGCGACTTGCACCTGTGCTGTGGCGGGCCGAACGGGAACGCTCGTCTTCCACAACATCGCCGGAACGACCAACACGTCGGGAGTGTCGAAAGCGCATTTCGTCCTTATTGGCTCGGGCGGGCTGGCTCACTTGCACGGCAAGGGGACGGCCATCGTCTCGCCAACGCCGCAGGGTCCGTTCGGCGTCTACTCGGCGCGGTACTCGTTCGGCCGGTAGGTCCACCGTTGACCCGGCGGATTCCGAACGTTTGGTGCCAGACGTGCGGTTCAGGAGGCGGTGTAGCGCACGTCTGTCGTCAGGCGTGCGTTTCGCCGAGGAATTTGGTAGCCCCGGCGGGGTTCGAACCCGCGATCTCAGCCTTGAGAGGGCTGCGTCCTAGACCACTAGACGACGGGGCCACATTCCTGGTGGGCGGCGTTGGGGTCGAACCAACGACCTCTCGCGTGTGAGGCGAGCGCTCTCCCACTGAGCTAGCCGCCCCATGGGCCAACAATTCTACCTACCCTCGTACGATCCTCATCGATGGCCACCCCTCTCGAGCAGCGTCATTGTGTCGAGTGCAAGCCGGGCACTCCCCCGCTCCCTGCAGCAGAGATCGACCACCTGCTCGAACAGGTTTCCGGATGGCAGGTCGAAGAGGCGGACGGCCACCTGCGCCTCACCAGGACTGTCAAGTTCAAGGGATTCATGCCGGGCGTCGACCTCATCAACCGGATCGCCCCCATCGCGGAGGCCGAAGGCCACCACCCTGACCTGCTTCTAAGGTACGGCTCGCTGACCATCTGGCTGTGGACGCATGCTGCCGGAGGCCTCACAGAGAACGATTTCATCCTCGCTGCGCGGCTGGACCAGGCCATTTCACAAAGTCTTAACTGACTTTCCTTTGATTTGTAGGGGACCTCGTGATAACTTCTCCCGGCTTGATGCATTTCTTTATGTGCTGGTTCTTTCACCAGAAAGAGCGTGAGGTTCTACTGAACGGGATCCTGCCTGGGGGCATCGACGCAGTCGTGTTCTGCTGGCGTTGCGACCGGATGCGGGGGCGTGCCGTGCGGGTCCTCCAGATGAACTCGATCCGGGCCTAGGCTCCGAGCTCACCTCTCCAGGACGACGGCCGGGTAGTCGTAGGCCTTCAATATGGTCGCGCGCGGAAACTCCTTGGCGGCCTGGTCGCGGAGCGGCACGTCAACCGCCCAGGTCACGACCACGACGAGATCACAGCTTGCGAGCTGGTCCGGCGACGTCACCGCGTAGAAGCTGGTCGAGTAGGCGCCCATGACCTGCTCGTCCCAGTGGATCAGACAAGCTCGACGGCCTTCCGCCCGGGCTTGCTCGACAACGGCCGCAGACTCCCGCACGGCGATCGAGTCCTGGGCGTAGCCCGGAACCAGGTAGACCACTGCCGCTCCGGCGCCAAGAATGACTGCCGGCGCCAGCACCAGCTTCCAGCGCTTCACCGCCGCGGCAATGAGGTAAGCGGATCCCGGCACCAGGAACATGAAGAACCGCGGATACATGTAGGCGGGATGGAGCACGATCCAGAGAAACGCCACTCCCGCCGAGATGGTGGGGAGCGAAATCCACAACCACCGCTCGCGGCGCAGCACCCACAGGCCCAATGCCAATGGGCTGAACCACAGCGCGATTGCCAGTAAGTCGGGCGCCCCGACGAGATAGAAGAGAAGGTCGCGCGGAAAGGTGGGATCGAAAACGCCCGGAATGAAGCCGTGCTGCGTCAGATCAACCCACACGATGTTGGCGTTGGCGCCGATTCCGATGATGCCGGCGACGAGCCATAACGGAACCAAGCGCCAGAGGTCGGCTCGGGGGCGGCGGAAGGCGACCCAAACGAAATGCGCGACTAGAACCAGCCCAGTGAAGAAGTGGGCAGCGATGGCAAGCCCGAGCACGACCCCGTATGCCCATCGCCACCAGCCCGTCGCTGCGCGCGGCAGGAGAACGGTCGCCAGCACGGCGCAAAGCACACCCAGGCTGTAGCCGCGGAGGTCGCGGCTGTTCACGACGAAGAGCGGATTCGTGGCGATGAACACCCCGCCGCAGACGCCGGCGACGAGGCCGAACCGTTCCACCACGACTGCCGTCGTCACCCCGACGGTGCCTCCTGCCGCGAGAGCGGGTATCAGGCGGTACAGGACTTCCCACCGCGATCCGGTCGTCGAGTAGATGAGGTGGCTCAAGAACGAGACCAGCACGTGGTCGTTGCCTGCGATGCCGAACAGCGGGATCGTCGGCTGCTGCGAGTGCACCGCGAATGCGTCGAGCAGCGACGGCGTCGCGACGAAATTGGCGAAGGTGACAGCCGCGTCGTAGCCGAACGCTCGCCCTGAACCGATCAGGTACGCCGCGGCAGTGGCCACACCGAGGATCGCGCCGACGACCGCGGACGGCGGGTGGTAGGCCTTCTTCGGGGCCGACTCTGACATCGGCCCCGAAGCTTAGCCCGTAAGGCGACGGCTACCCGCGTCCGGCGTGCACCTCCCGATGAGCCCGGATCCTCTGGTGCGTGTTCTGGGATCCGCCTCCACTCTCCTGACTGCTATTGCCGGAGTTGCCATTGTTATCACCGGCCGCCAGGGCCGCGAAGACATCGGTCCGGTTGGAAGTGTTGCCCGAGTTGGCCTGCACGAAGAAGGGCATCAGCTCGGTGGTCAAGCCTTCGTAGTCGCCCACGAAATAGCCGCTTGCGTAGGGCGCGGTACGCATGTCAAAGGGGCCAGACACCCCACTCTCACTCCAGGTTGCCCCGCCGTCGGTCGACCTCACCATCCAGTAATTTGTCAGCAGGACGTGCGGGTCTGAGTTGTCATTGCGGAAGTCGTAATACGTCACCCCGATCGTGCCTTCCTGGTTGACGCTTATGGTGGCCGTGAAGGCCTGTGTGTTGGTGGCCTTGTTGATCTGTGTCGGCGCCGACCAGGTGAGGCCGCCGTCGACTGAGCGCGAGAATGCGATCCCGTCGTGGTCGCCCGCGCTGAAGCGTGCGTCCTGCCAGACGAGATAGAGCGCGCCGCTCTGCTGATCGACCGCGATTTCGGGCAGGATGTCTCCGGTCCGTACCGCCTCGCCAGTCTTGGGGTCGGAGATGAAAGCGGTGCCCAAGTTGCCGACGACGATTGGAGCCGACCACGTCAGTCCGCGATCGGTGGAGCGGACGATCGCCACGTCCAGCGGTGTGCTCGAAATCGCGGCATCGTGGACCCAGTTGAACAGGTCGACCAGGTCGCCGTTCGGCAGAACCACTATCTGGTTGCCGATCGTCTGCTCGTTAAAACCCGGGTCGAAGATGATCCGCGCCGGCTCCCATGTGGCGCCGCCGTTGGTTGTGCGCGAGAACCAGGTCGGACCCTTGTAGGTCTTCCGGTCGCACAGACCGGTCTTTGGGCTGCAGTCGTCCAGGCCCTGCAGCCGGTCCCAGACCGCATAAGCGAAGCGAGGGAGCTTGGGGTCCGCCGTCACCGACTCTTTGTCCAACCCGATGTCAAAGACTGTGTCGCGCTGGAGGACCGCCGGCTCGCTCCAATTGGCGCCACCATTGAGCGAGCGGCTGGCCAGGACCGCCTGGTTCCCGGTGTTCCAATCGAAGCTCAGGCTCAACTGATAGGCCGTGCCGGACGGCCCGAAGCTGACCCAGGGGTCGCTGGCCCGCTCGTAGTCGCCGTGGTTTGCGACATTGCCGCCCGCACAGCGCGAGAAGTGGGCGAAGGTCCGTGTCCAGGACTTGCCTCCGTCACGCGAGAACCCCGTCATCAGGCCGCGAGCGCCTCCGTTGGAATAGCGGTCCTGCTGCCAGACGCCGATGACGTTGTCCTGGTTGGTGGGGTTGACTGAGACGTAGGGCTCGACCTCGGCGTTCGGATAGAGCGTGCCCTTTTGCGGAAGGGTTCCTGTGCAGCCGGCCGTGAACGGCGTATTACCTGAAACTCGCACGAGCGCGAACGCCGCCTCGGCGATCGTGGTCGTAAAAACCACCGCGGCCACGGTGGCCGCGCCCAAAAGACTCAGCCTTCGCCACATAGACCACACCTCCTCGCTAAACGAGCGCCAACACCCTTTCGCTCGGAGTGTCTCAGCTATCGAGCGTCAGCGCAACTTAGTGCGAGACTGCCTCTTCGGGGACAACGTCCTCGCCGGTGTACGCCGCCGCCTGCATCCTGAAAAGGCGCGCGTACTGCCCATCCAACCGCATCAGCTCCTCGTGCGTGCCTTCCTCCGCGAGGCGACCGTGCTCCAGGAAGACGATGCGATCGGCACGCCGCACCGTCGAGAAGCGGTGAGAGATGTAGACCGCGGTGCGGCCCATCGTGAGCGAGCGCAGGCGCTCGAAAAGGTCGTACTCCGCCTGAGCGTCGAGCGCCGACGTCGGCTCGTCGAGCAGCAGGATCTTCGCGTCGCGCATGAATGCCCGCGCC
>DASRWV010000086.1:0-3884 GCA_035687505.1 Nitrosotalea sp. | reverse complement strand
GACGTCTTCGCCGGTGACGACGCGGATCACCTCTGGGCCGGTGATGAACATGTACCCCTGTCCCGCGACGATGAAGATGAAATCGGTGATCGCCGGCGAATAGACAGCTCCGCCGGTGCACGGTCCGGCGATCACGCTGATCTGCGGGATGACCCCCGACGAGCGCACGTTGCGCAAGAAGATGTCCGCATAGCCCGCGAGCGCAACCACCCCTTCCTGGATGCGTGCGCCGCCGGAATCGTTGATGCCGATGATCGGCACGCGGTTGCGCAGCGCGAGCTCCTGTACCTTGACGATCTTCTCCGCGGTGACCTCGCCCAGCGAGCCGCCAAAGACCGTCGCGTCGTACGCGTAGACCGCGACCGGACGCCGGTCGATCTCGCCAAATCCGGCCACCACGCCGTCGCCGGCGATCCGCCGATCCTCCATGCCAAATCCATGCGCTCGATGCACGGCGAAGACGTCGAGCTCCACGAAAGACCCCTCGTCGAGGAGCATCTCAATGCGGTCTCGAGCGGTCGCCTTGCCCGCCGCGCGACGCTTGTTGGCAGCTTCCGTTTCGGCATGCAAAGCCTGATAGCGACGCTTGCGGTACTGGTTGATCTTCTGTTCCGAGACAGTGGTCTGGGGCCGGTGCGGCGCCTCGACGCCTTCGATGGTCGGAGTGGTCCGGCGGACTGGCGTGAGCGACTTGGGTCTCCTTGCTGCCATAGGGCATATCGTAGGGCCGTGCCCGAATACGGCCCCCCGCTCGCCCTCGACCGCTCAGTGACGCTGCGTCAATTGCGGACGTTCAAGACGGTGGCCGACCTCAAAAGCTTCAGTCTCGCGGCACACCACCTTCGCCTGAGCCAGCCATCGGTCTCGTATCAGGTGAAGGAGCTGGAGGAGGCGCTCGGCCTGCCGCTGCTCGATCGGCTGGGCAAGAGCGTGCATCTGACCGAAGCCGGCTCGATCCTCTATTCCTACACACGGCGAACCCTGGACGTGCTCGACGAGGCCGCTGTCGCGTTCGAGGAGATGCGCGGCATCAAGCGGGGAAACCTCCGGGTGGGTGCGAGCACCACCGTCGGCATCTACCTGCTGCCGGCTGCCCTCGGCGCCTTCAAGAAGCTCCATCCCGGAATCGTCATCTCGCTCGAGATCGGGACTCGCGTCCGGGTCCAGGAACAGGTCTTGCTCAATGAGCTCGACCTTGCGGTGGTGGGGCCGGCGCTCAAGGATCCGGACCTCGCCATCCTGCCTTTTGTCAGCGATGAGCTCGTCGTCATCGCGCCTGCGGGCCACGCGCTGGCCGGGCGCCGGGGGCTGAAGCTCAAGGACCTCGAAAGCCAGCCTTTCGTGATGCGGGAACCGGCGTCGGGCAGCCGGTGGTCGCTCGAGAAGGCAGCTCGCAAGACGGGCGCGAAGCTGAACGTCGCGATGGAGCTCGGCTCCAACGGGGCGATCAAACACGCAGTCGAATCAGGCCTCGGGCTGGCAGTGATCTCGCGCTATGCCTGTGCGCTCGAGCTTTCGAGCAAGCGCCTGGTCGAGCTGGACATCAAGGAATTCCCGATCCGCCGCGATTGGCACATCGTCCATCTGCGGCGCCGCCGTCTCCCGGCCTCGGTGCTGGCCTTCATCGCCTTTCTGAAGGACACCAGCTGGCTCTCGCGCAACGGCGCTCCGGGCCGCGTAAGACCCCCAACCGATTGATCGCACGTTTGGGCCGTGCGGCCGCCGACGTGCTGTCGCGGCCGGCACTTTGGTGGGCGATCGCCGCCGTGTTCTGGCTGCGGGTCGCGATCCTCAGCGCCGTGACGCCGAGGCGCCCTGACGCTGAGCTCATGTGGCGCGGTGCCCGCGCCTACCTGACCGATCCGGCTCACATGTACGACGCTGCCGCCGATTACCTCTCGCGCCTCCACATCATTGCTCCGCCCGGCGGGCTCGACTCGTTTATCGGGCCGCCCCCGCTGGCGGCACTCGCGACTCCCGTCGCGCTGCTGCCAATGAACGTCGGCGTCCAGGTCTGGACTTTCATCGACGCGGCAACGATGTTGATCGCACTGGCTCTGCTGTATCGGATGGTCGCCGGCCGGCATCCGCTCACCCGGCCGGCCTTCTGGGTGGTCGCCGGCTACTTCCCGCCCTTGTTCGCCGAAATCAGCGCCGGGCAGCGCGGAGGCGTCCTGCTGCTTGGTGCGATGGCTTCGATCTGGCTGGAGGCGCGCCGTCCAACCCTTGCGGGTGTGGCCGGCGGTCTGGTCTCAGCCCTCAAGTACTACCCGGCGGCGATGGTGATCGGAGTGAGTCCTCAACACCGTGTTCGTTACGTCGTCTCGCTCGCAGCGGCGGTGGTGCTGGTGACGGTCGCAAGCTTCATCCCACTGGGGCTGAACGGCGCCGTCTTCTACTACCAGCACGTGCTCCTGCCTTCGCTCGCGTCGTACAACCCCGACTGTGCGTACGATTCGGTGCGCACCCTGCTCATGCGAACCATTGGCGGAGAGCAGTACGCGCAACCGTCCGGTGCCGGCTACGTGCTGGTCACCTCTCCGCTGCACCTTCCACAGGTCGCGCTCGCTCTTTCCTACTTGAGCGCCGTCGGCTTTGCCGGCGCCGCGGCGTGGGCAGCGTGGCGCAGCGGTTGGAATCCGGCCTACGGCATGTCGGTCGGCTTTGCTCTTGGCGCGCTCATTCCCAACGAGGTCTGGCCTTATCAGTGGCTGCCGCTCCTGCCCCTCGTGCTCCTGTTGGTCGTACGCGGTATCGAGCAGCGCAAGGTGAGACTGCTTGTGTTGCTCGGCGTTTTCTTGCTTGGGTTCTACCGCCAGCCTTGCGATCTCATCTTCCCCAACCTCTGGACGCTTGCCGGCATCGGCATCTTCGTGTTGGGCGTGTGGGAAAATCGCCTTTTCCGCTCGGGCACGCGTACGGAGGGTGGGTAATGGCGCTCAACAACGAGGTCAGCTTCACTTGGATCGGCCACGGAACATGGAAGGTCCGCAGCGCAAAGGGCAAGGTTGTCTACATCGACCCCTGGGTCATGAACAATCCGGTGGCGCCGGACGTCTTGAAGAAGGTCGACAGCTGCGACCTCATGTTGATCACCCATGGACATTTCGACCATGTCCATGATGCGTTGGAGATCGCGAAGGCGACCAAGCCAAAGATCGTGACCAACTACGAGATCGGCTCGTGGTTGGGCTCGAAGGGAATCGATGGCAACAGCATCACCGGCGCCAACCTGGGTGGGACCGTCGACGTGGACGGCATCAAGGTCACTCTCGTTCACGCCGAGCACAGCTGCGGCATCTCGGACGGCGACAAGATCGTCTACGGCGGGCAGGCATTGGGATTCGTGATCGAGTTCGAAAACGGGTTCACGATCTACTTCGCCGGCGACACGGATGTGTTCGGAGACATGGCGCTCATCGCCGAGCTGAGCCAATTCGACGTCGCCTTCCTCCCGATCGGCGACCTCTTCACGATGGGCCCGCATCGAGCCGCCAAGGCGGTTGAGCTGCTCGGAGTCAAGACCGTGGTCCCGATGCACTTCGGCACGTTTCCTCCGCTGATCGGCCGCCCCAAGGCCCTCCAGGAGCTTGTCGATCCAGGTGTGAAAGTGCTGGATATCAACCCGGGCGCCACCGTCTAACGTTCTACGTCGCGTAATGAAAGACATCATCGGGGCGCCCGCCGGCTGGCTGGCGCGCGCGATCCGAACCAAGAAGGTCTCGTCGCTCGAGGTCGTCCGGGCTCACCTCGAACACATACACACGGTCAATCCCCGGCTCAACGCTGTGGTTTTCGCCACGGCGGAAAGTGCGCTGAAGCAAGCTCGCAATGCGGACCGGCGGAATACAAGCAAAAACGTGCTCGGCCCTCTGCACGGCGTG
>DASRWV010000085.1:0-23941 GCA_035687505.1 Nitrosotalea sp. | reverse complement strand
TCGCATCCAAGTTCCTTCAGGGCGACGAGCAAAGCAGTCGAATCGGGGCCTCCGGAGACCGCCGCCAGGACGCGATCGCCTGGCTGAATCAGACCCGACTTCTGGATACCTTGAATGAGGAGACTTGAGGAATCGGTTCGCAGCATGGTGGTGCCGGCTGGACTCGAACCAGCGACAACGCGATTATGAGTCGCGCGCTCTACCACCTGAGCTACGGCACCGCGCTAGCCGGGCGCAAGCCGGGCGCCCCAAACGAAGAAGATAGAAGAGAAGATCCTATCTTGCGGTTTGCGCCCGCGCCTTCAGCTTGCGCTTCTTCACCCGTCGCTTGGCCAGCGCCACTCGCTTTCTCTTGTTCAAGCCTTCTCCAGAAGAAAAATGATGCGGAGCACGTATGGCTCCGTGATTGGGTCCAGGATGGTTGCGGAGGTTGGATTCGAACCAACGACCTTCGGGTTATGAGCCCGACGAGCTGCCGCTGCTCCACTCCGCTTCGCCAGTATACCGCCAGGCTTCCGGCCGGCTAGGCAACCCCGCGGAGCTGGTCCTTCTCCCCATGCGCACCGCTGACGCCCGACGTGCGGAATAACAAGCCGGGAAGCGCACGGCTGACGTCAGGCGTGCCGAATTGGACCTACTTCGTGCGGGGGGAAGGCGACGCGGCCGGCGTCGGCGACGGGGTCGGCACCGCGGTGACCAGGTAGAGACGCTCGTTTGGTCGGGCGTACCCGTTCAGCCTGGCCTCCTCCTCGTCGGCGGAGCCTGATGTGATCGCCTGCACGTCCTTCTTATAGCCCTGGTTCTGGGCGGCGAGGACCGCGTTCTGCCTGCGCAGATCGGTCACCTGCTGGTTCAGCTTGTGGCCGATGAATCCCTCCTGGGCGAACGCGATGCCGGCCCAGATGCAGCCCACCGCAACGATTGCGATGACGACGGCGTGACGCAGCCCGAGCGTGTTGGTGCGCACAGTGCCGTTGGCGACGATGACTTTGCTGTATCTCATGCTGCGTCGTTAGCTGGAACCCGAAGGGGAAGCCGACTATAACAAACGCGCCCTACTTCGACTCCTGCCAGCGGCGGGCCAATTCGGCAGCATCCAGGTCGCGGAACGTGCGGCCCTCTTCGTGCAACGCCGTCTCTGCCTTGGCAAAGCGACTGCGGAACCGCTCACCGGCGACTCGCAATGCGTCTTCAGGATTGACCTTGAGCCGGCGCGCCAGGGAGACCATCGCGAAAAGAAGGTCGCCCATCTCGTCGAAGCTCTGCTGCGCGTCACTCGCGCTTGCGAGCTCACGAGCTTCCTCAGCGACCGCTTCAGCCGCTTCTTTCGGCGACGTGAAATCAAAGCCCACTCGCGCGGCGCGCTTCTGCAGGCCCAGGGTCCAGGCAAGCGCCGGCAACGTCTTGGGCACGCGATCGACGACCGATTCCTCCTTGCCTTCTTGGCGCGCCTCGTGCGCCTTCTGGTGCTCCCAGTTGCGCAGGACCTCGTCCGCGTTGGCGACGGATGTGTCGCCGAACACGTGCGGATGGCGCTTGACCATCTTGGCCGCGACCCCCTCCGACACCTCCGCAGCATTGAACCGGCCTTCCTGAGCGGCGATCTCAGCGTGCATGGCGACCTGGAGGAGAAGGTCTCCCAGCTCTTCTTTGATCTTGGTGTCGTCGGCTGCGTCGATCGCTTCGAGCAGCTCATAGGTCTCTTCGAGCAGGTATGGACGCAGCGACTCGTGAGTCTGTTCACGATCCCACGGGCAGCCGTCGGGGGCACGAAGTCGAGCGACGACTTCGAAGATCGCCTGTATTCCGGGCGAGTAAGGCTTCTCGTTCGACTCCGGCACGGGAGTTGATTCTGGCATCGTCTAATGCCCCGGCACCGCGACCACTGCTCGGCCCGACTCGTACAGAGCTGCCATCTCATCGAGCAGCTGCAGCAGATCCGCCTGCCAACCCTCTCCCTGTCTCCGCATCTTCAAACGGTTCGGCCCGACGGCGATCCGGCCCGCCATCCGTCTCGACAGGTCGTCGACATCGAGGAAGCGCTCAGGGTCGACGCGAATCACGATGTCGTGGCCGTCGGACACCACGCCGCGTAGGCCGATCCGCTGACCGCGGATCTTGACTCGCAGCGAGTAGGCCAGGTTGTCGAGCTGCTTCGGTCCCGGCCCATAGCGATCCTCGAGGGACCGCAGCACCGCATCCAGCTCCTGCTCGTCTTCGGTGCCGGCCAGCTGACGGTACGCACCCAAACGCAGCTTCTCGTCGCGAATGTACGAGCGCGGGATGAAGTGGTCGAGCGGCAGGTCCAGGTTCATCTCAACTGTAGAGAGCACGTCACCCACCGCTGTTTCCTCGTCACCCGAGCGCATCTTCGACACGGCGCTCTGGAGCATCTGCAGATACATCTCGAAGCCCACAGCAGCGATCGCACCATGCTGCTCCGTGCCAAGCAGGTTGCCGGCGCCGCGGATCTCGAGATCGCGGAGCGCGATCTTGAACCCCTGCCCCAGCTCGTGCAAGCCTGAGATGACGTCCAGTCGTTTGTCCGCTTGCTCGGTCAGCGAGCGACGCGGGTCGTAGAGAAAGTAGGCGTACGCGCGTCGACCCGATCGTCCAACGCGGCCGCGCAGCTGATAGAGCTGGGCGAGACCGAAACGGTCGGCGCGCTCGATGATGATGGTGTTGACGTTCGGGATGTCGAGGCCCGACTCGATGATCGTGGTGCACACCAGCACGTCGTGCTTCGCCGATTCGAACTCGACCATGACGTGCGCCAGCTCGTCCTCGCCCATCTGGCCGTGACCGATGGCAACCCGCGCCTCCGGTACCAATTCCCGGATTCGGTCGGCGGCTTTCTGGATGGTGCGCACCCGGTTGTGCACGTAGTAGACCTGTCCCCCTCGCTGGAGCTCGCGCGTGATCGCTTCGCGAATCAGCGTGTCGTCATCCGCGGTCACATAGGTCTTGATCGGCTGCCGTTCTTCGGGCGGGGTCTGGATCACGCTCATGTCGCGGATTCCTCCGACCGCCATGTGCAGCGTTCGCGGGATCGGCGTCGCGGACAGGGACAGCACGTCGAGCTGTGTGCGCAGCTTCTTCAATCGCTCCTTCTGCATGACGCCGAAGCGATGCTCCTCATCGATGATCAATAAGCCCAGCCGCTTGAAGCGGACGTCCCGCTGGAGGAGCCGGTGGGTGCCCACGACGATGTCGACCTGCCCGCCCTTGAGGCCGATGATGGTCTGAGCCTGTGTCTCGTCGTCGACAAATCGCGAAAGCATCTGGACCACGACCGGAAAGTTCTTCAGCCGTTCGCTGAAAACATGGAAGTGCTGCTGAGCGAGCACCGTGGTCGGCGCCAGCACGGCAACCTGTTTTCCGCTCATGGCCGCCTTGAACGCGGCTCGGAGTGCGAGCTCCGTCTTGCCGAACCCGACGTCGCCGCAGAGCAGCCGATCCATCGGCTTGTCGGACTCCATGTCGGCCTTGATCTCCGCCAGCGCAGCCACCTGGTCGGGAGTCTCTTCATAAGGAAACGACGCCTCGAGCTCCTGCTGCCATGCAGTGTCAGGCGCGAAAGCGATGCCAGGCCTGGCCTCTCGGAGCGAGTAGATCTTGAGCAGCTCGTCAGCCACGTCCTGGACGACCTTCGTCGCCCGTCCCCGCGCTCGCGACCAGTCGCCGGTCCCCAGCCGGTGAAGCACGGGTTGCGTCTCGCCTCCGAGGTACTTCTGAACTCGGTCGAGGTTCTCCACCGGGACGAAGAGCCGGTCGCCCTCGGCGTACTCGAGCTCCAGGTATTCACGGTGAGCGCCCTCCGACTCGATGAGCCGCATCCCCTTGAAGCGGGCGATGCCATGGTCGACGTGGACGACAAGCTCATCCGGAGCAAAGTCGAGAGTGAATTCCTTGGTCAGGTCCTGCGCTCGCGTGCGGCCGCGCCCGGTCCGAGAGGGTCGCCGCAGCCGCCCGAAAAGCTCGGCGTCCGTGGCGAGATGAAAGCCGATTGCGGGCTGTGCAGCTCCGGCTGTGATGTCAACGTCGGCTCGCCTCAAAGCGGGCTCGAGCTCCAGGTCGAGGTCCAGCTCAACCTCTGGGACTTCCGTTTTGACTCCGTTCTCATCGAGCACGGCCCTCAGCCGCTCGTCTTGTTCGGTCGCGAATATGACCGTGGCGCTCTCCGACAAGGCAGCCAGGTCGGCAACCGCACGCGGCCGGGCGACCAGCGGCTCCAATCCAACCCAGCCAAGGTCTAGGGACTCGGGACCCGCCTCACCGGCCTTCAGCCGGAGTCGAGGTCGTCCGGAAAAATCATCGAGGCGATCGAGACCCACCATGGGAAGCACAAAACCGCCGGGAAGCTCAGCCCCGCCTGCTTCTGCCGCGGCGAGCATCTCTGCCTCTTCGATCAACGACCGAGCGTCGGTCAGCTGTCGTTCCGGCTCGAAATCGAGCACCGCCGCCCCGGCCGGAACATGGTCGAGCAGCGAAGGCCGTGACGGATCGAGGTAGGCGGCGTAGTACTCGACGCCTGGAAATGCAGAGCCTGCCTCGAGCCTTGTGAGCTCGTCCTCCCAATCCGAGAAAACGTCCGCGCGAAGAGCCAGCAGCGACACCGATTTGCGCAGACGCGCGACTGCCGCCGCGCCGCGTTCTGGACCGAGCAGCAGCTCCCGGCCGGTCCGGATCGAGGCCTCGGGAACCGCCATGACGGACCTCTGGTTCTCAGGGTCGAACAGGCGGAGCGTGTCGATCACATCCCCCAGCCACTCGGCGCGCACCGGCGAGTCGGCGGCCGTGGGAAACACGTCGAGGATGCCGCCGCGCAGAGAAAACTGGCCGCGATCCTCGACCAGCGCCTCTCTCGAATATCCAAGCTCCACCAGGCGCCTGGCCACCGTCAGGGGATCCGGCCCGCGGCCCGGAGCGAGCAGAACCGTTCCTTCGGCCAGGTCTCGAGGGGAGATGGTCTGCCTCGTGATGGCGCGCCGCGAAGAGACGATGACGGCGGCCTCGTCGTTCGCCAGCGACGCAAGCGCCTCCAGGCGCTTGTTCACCGCCTCGTCAAAGGCCGGCGGCCGGTCCAGAAACGAAATGCCGACCTCGGCGAAGACGCGTACCGGCGGATCGCCGGCAAGCCATGGACGCAGCTCGTCGGCGAAGCGCTCCGGCGCAGGCACCAGGATCAGGACCGGCCGTCGTCGCGCGCCGCAGGCGCGAGCTATGGCTCCGGCGACGATCGGCCACGCGGGCCGAGGCAACCTGCCGACCTCGAGGTTCGTCGAGGAGCCGCCGATCCACCGCTCCAGCTCCGGCGCTGCCGCGATCGTGCTCTTCCAGAGAGAGCTCATGGCAGCTCCTCACAACCGAGCGCATCGGGGCGGTTGTAGCGGTCCATGGCCCGCTCGACTCCGGCTTCCAGCGCGAGCTCGAGAGCGCTCGCCACGCCGTCGATAACTTTCGGTAGGCGCGCGGCCTCAGATTTGTTGAAGCGCCCGAGGACGTGCTTGACCCCCGTCCGAGATCCCTTGGTCGCCGGCTTCCCGATGCCGACTCTGAAACGCACAAAATCGGCGGTGCCCAACGAGCTGATCAAGGATTTGATCCCGTTGTGCCCGGCGGCGGAACCCCCCTTCTTGATTCGCATCCGGCACAGGGGCAGGTCGAGCTCGTCGTAAACGACCCAGATTTGCTCGGGCGTCACGCCTATGTCCTTGACCGCCTTGGCCACAGCCTCGCCGGAGAGGTTCATGAAAGTCTGCGGCAGCATCAGCCAGACTCCGCGCGCCTTCGAATGACCCACCAGCGACTGCCAGCGCTTGCGATCGACCGGTACATCCAGCCTTCTTGCCAGCTCGCGTACGCACGCAAACCCCAGGTTGTGGCGCGTGTCGGCATAGTCGGCCTCCGGGTTTCCCAGACCGACGATCAACCGATCGCCTCCTGCCTCGACCTCTTCATGTGGGTCGTTTTCGACTGCTTTCTTCTTCATCCAAAATCCAAATAGACGCACTTAGGCCCGCGGCGAGTGCCGCAGACCCTTTGCTGGGAGCGAGTTTACGCCGAGCTCAGAGACGTCCTTGTGCCGGCCGCAATCCGGACAGCGCGAGGGCGGCGATCGTGAGCCGCGACATCTCCTTTCGTTGCGCTGCTGACGCGTGATCCCAACCCAATAGGTGCAGCAACCCATGAACGGACAGCAAAGCCAACTCCGTCTCGACCGGATGTCCGTACTCGCGCGCCTGGCGGACGACCGTAGGCCACGAGATGGCGAGGTCTCCGACGTGCAGGCCGGAGCCTTCGAATGACAGGACGTCGGTCGCCGAATCATGGCCCGCGTATTCGCGGTTCAACCGTTGCAGCTCGTCATCCGCGGTCAGCCTGAGGGCGACGATCGCCGTCCCCGCCGGAAGGCGAGCTTGGACTTCGGGTACTGAAGCCGCTCGCTGCAGCAGACGGCGCAAGAACGCCGGTGGAACCGGCACACGGACCGCCTTCACCACCTCGATTTCAAGCCTCGCGCGCTCAGCCACCGTCAGCAAGTAAACCGGTTAGAGTCAGTCGCCGTGCGAATCCTGGTGACTGGTGGGGCTGGATTCATCGGCTCCCATGTCGTCGACGCGTACATTGCCGCGGGCCATGAGGTCGCAGTGCTCGATGACTTCAGCACCGGGACCCAGGACAACGTCAACGCGGCCGCCTCTGTGTACCGCGTCGACCTGCGCGATCAACCACAGGTGGAAAGCGCGGTCGCTGCATTCCGGCCTGAGCTTGTGAGCCACCATGCCGCGCAGTCGGAGGTGCCCAAGTCAGTCGCCGACCCCACGTACGACGCACAGGTGAACATCATCGGCGGGATCAATGTTCTCCGGGCTTGTGTGAATCACAAGGTGCGCAAGGTGATCTTCAGCTCGACGGGTGGCGCGCTTTACGGTGAGCCGGACGTCGTGCCTGCCGCGGAGGACCATCCGATCCGGCCTCTATCGCCTTACGGCACGAGCAAATTCTCGTTCGAGCAGTACCTGGGCACCTTCCGGCGCACCTTCGGGCTGGACTACACGGTGCTTCGCTACGCGAACATCTATGGCGCGCGACAGGATTTCTACGCCGCTGAGGGTCGCGTCGTCGCCATCTTCGCCAGCCGGATGCTCATGGGCAAACCCGTCACGATCGACGGGACGGGCGAGCAATCGCGCGACATGCTTCACGTCGGCGATGTGGCGATGGCAAACATCGGCGCCCTCGAGAAAGGATCGGGCGGTACTTTTCATGTGAGCACCGGAATGGCGGTCACCGTCAACGACCTGTTCAGAAAGCTGGCACTGCTCACCGATTACCACCTCGAGCCCAACTTCGGTCCCGCTCGTAAAGGTGACGTTTTCCGCATCGCCCTGGACAACCAGCGGGCCAAAAACGAGCTCGGTTGGGAGCCTCGCGTAAATCTCGAAGAGGGCCTCAGCCTCACCGTTGATTATTTCCGCGAGCAGGTCTCCAAAGCGCTTCCGTGAATGTCCTCAGCCCAATTGCCTTCCTTCACACCCTCGGCGCCCGAGTGCTGCTTTTGTTCGCGCTTGCGCTCGCGATTTGGGGCACCTTTCAATACTTCCGGAAGGCCGCCATATCCGCCGGCTTTCGCTCGAGCTACCTGATCATGGCCGGCGTGACCGCGGTTCAAGGCCTTCTGGGCCTCGCCGCATTTGCGACCGGTGGCAACCCAAGGACGCTCCTGCATCTCGTCTACGGAGCTTTCGCGGTGCTGTTCCTTCCCGGCGCGTATTTCTGGGCTCACCGGGGAAATCCCCGGCGAGAAGCAGTGATCCTCGCCGGCGCGGCGTGGGTGGTCAGCATTGCTTTCTTTCGGGGCATCGCCACCGGCTGAAGCTAGACGTGGAAAAGCAGGCCCAGCTCTCCGGCGCGGCCGTTCGCGGTTGATTGTCTTAACGTGGTGCCCCTGATGGATCCGAGTGCGCTGATGACGGAACCCCGATCGTCGCCCAGCGCCGAACCACGCCCGACCCGCGCGGGCTCCGCACGAAATGCCGGCCGCCGCATCCTCATCACCGGGGGTGCGGGCTTCCTTGGGGTCAACGCAGCCCTGTATCTGATCGCTGACGGATGGCACGTGACGCTTCTCGACAATCTCAGCCGGCCGGGCACAGAGCGAAACCTCAAGTGGTTGATCACCGAGCATCCGACTCGAACCACATTCATCAAAGAAGACGTGAGGATCGCCGGCGCCATGACTGACCACGTCAAGAACCAGGACGCGATCCTGCACCTGGCGGGACAGGTTGCCGTGACGACCTCGCTGCTCGATCCGATCACCGACTTCGACGTCAACGCGCGAGGCACCCTCAATCTGCTCGAGGCAGCACGGCTGCACAACCCTGAGGTTCCGTTTGTTTTCGCATCGACGAACAAGGTGTACGGAAAGCTCGACAAGAACAACGTTGCCTGTAAAGAAACCCAACCCATCGATTTCCACAGTCCGTACGGCTGCAGCAAAGGCGCCGCGGACCAGTACGTCAGGGACTACGCCCGCTGCTTTCAGATGAACACTGTCGTCCTGCGCCAGAGCTGCATCTATGGGGCGCATCAGTACGGGACCGAGGATCAGGGTTGGGTCGCGCATTTCGTCCACTCGATCTTCAACGACCGGCCGCTGACGATCTATGGCGATGGCACGCAGGTGCGCGACCTCCTCGACGCGCGAGATCTATGCGCGCTGTACGCAACCGTCATCGAAAAGATCGACAAGACGCGCGGACAGATCTACAACGTCGGCGGGGGCCCAAAGAATCAGCGGAACCTGATCGAAGTCATCGCTCAGATCGGTGAGCTGACGAACCGCAAGCCGCAGTACTCGTTCGCAGACTGGCGCGAGGGCGACCAGACGTACTACGTGAGCGACATCACCAAGGCAAAGAAAGAGCTTGGCTGGACGCCACAAGTCCCGTTCGATCGCGGCCTCACAGACCTCATCGCGTGGGCGGCTTCAGTCGACTAGAAGTCGACCTGTCCGCTTCTCAATCCCGGACGCAGGTGAAGTGACCTACGCCTGAAGGGAACCGCCGCAGCAATCGCGACTCGTACCAGCCGAACGCGGCCGCGGCGTCCTTGACCCATCGCAGCACGGCGCCTGGCAGGTCGCGTCTGTGAGCGAGATAGTCCTCGACTGAGGTCGCCGCCGGGCCCCGGACCTCGAGAAAGCTGAAATACCCGATGTCCACCAGCGAGTAGAGCCAGTGAAAGCTCCACTGGACACCGCGCACAGGCATGCCCTCGGCCTTTGACATCACCTCGAATCGGTTGGCATCGAAGAGCTGGATGTGTCCGCAGTGGTGGAGTTTTGCCTTCCAGCCCATGCGCGTCACGAGCCGGTAGAACGTCCATGGCTGAACTTCCAGGGGCAGGACGATGTGAAACACGCCGCCAGGCCTCAGCACGCGATGTATCTCACGCAGTACCCCGGCGGGATCCTTGAGGTGCTCCAGGACGTCGAGCATGACCACCGCCGACATCGACCCGTCCTTATACGGAAGAGACTCGGCCGGGGCCATCTGGAAGTCCAGCTGCGGAGCCGCCCGCCGCGCCGCTTCCAGCGCGCCTGCGCTGACGTCGACGCCGTGGACTCGCAGCTCGGGCCGGCTTTCCGCAATCGCACGGGCAACGTTGCCGGCGCCGCACCCGATGTCGAGCACATCTCCCTCGAGGCCCTTCAGCGCGTCAAGCAGGATGTGGAGCTTGAGTCCCTGGACGTACCAGGGCCGCGGCTCGATTCGAGTCGAACCCCAAACTTTAGCCTCGTAGTCGAACGCCGGATCTTCACTCACGTGGACTTTGCGCATTCGTTTGGGCTCAGGGCTGGAACCTGAACGGCAATCAGCGACCACCCAGGGTCGAGTCGAGCAGAGGTTTCCACAAACCACTGGGGATGGTCACCGATGAAGGCGCGGTAATCGGCCACCGAATGATTAAACTCGCTGGGCGGCGGTACAAGCAGCAGTCGGGTTTGCGTGAGCGCCAGCCAGCAATTCAGCAATGCTCCTGCCGTTTCCTTGTGGTCGACATAGTGGTATCCCGGCGGTAGGTAGTAGAAGGGGTCGTAGAACTCGCTGGCGAGGTGTGCGCCCGGCACTCCACCGTCCCGCACTAGCGTGTAAACGAGAGTCGGTACATCGCCGGGAACAGTCAATCCCCCACCTCCGTATTCCGAACTGTTGTAGACAGCGGCGATGGTGCGTCCCATGCGGACCTGATCCTGGAACCCCGGTTCCGTAGCGGAATATGCGGTCTGGATCGGGATCCAGAAGATCTGAACAGCAAGGATGCCTGCGACCGCGATTGTCCACCCGAGAGGCTGCAAACTCCTGCGCCACTCTGGAAGGACCTTGAAGAGCAGCACCGCGATGAGGATGGCGGCGAAGTCCATCGGAAACTCAAAGCGGCGTTCTCTCCAGTCATCGACCTTCAGGAACGTGGCGAAGCTGTGGGCGGAATAACCGAAGCCGTAGACAAGAAGCAGATATGCACGCGGTCGCTTCCACAAGGACCAGGCGAGCCCGGCCGCCGAGGCCAAAACGCCTACGGCAAGAACCAGCTGCAACATCTCCTGGCCCGGTTGAACTCCGGTGCCCGACCCAAACGCTCCAAACGCTACGAACTGGAAGCTCCACGCGAAGGGATAGATGGGATTGCCGGTGTGGTCGTAAAGAAATTTTGCGTAGAGCATCATCACAACCGCCCAGCCCACCACTACTGACCATCGAGACCGGACCCGATTCCTGCCCAAGAGCCACGCAATAACCAGGCCAGCTCCGAACAGCCACGCCTCTACCCTTGCCATCGCGGCCAACCCCCAGGAAACACCTGCCCAGAAGCCATGTCTCGGCGTCAACCAAATTCCAAGGAGAACCAGAGCAATTGCGACCGGTTCGACCATACCGGCGACATCGTTGAAAACACTCGCCGGGGCCAGCGCGGCAAAAATGCTGGCGACCACCGCCACGGTTGTGCCCCAGTAGCGATGGCAAAGAAGAAAGATCAAAACGACAGACAGAGAGCCAAACACAAGACTGAGGAGCCGCGCGAGCACAATGTCCGGCGACCCGGTGACGAAGAAGAGGAGGTCCATGAGAGCTGGGTGCAGCAGCCCCCAGTAGTACTCCCACCCTTTCAAGTCCCAGAGACGGGGGCCGTGGGTTAGCCCAATCTCTTTGGTCAGATACGCGATCTGCCAGTGGTGGTACGCATCCGTGAAGCCGTGACCCGCGTTCTGCGGATCGGTGAACCCAAATAGATAAACGAGACGCGTGATCGCGGCGGCCGCAGCTACCCCTGCCGGCCAGCTCCAATGAATCCACTGGGGATTCTCGTCGGAGAGAGTTTCCGGATCCGGCAGTTCGAGTCGTTGCTCTTCTTCCTCTTCGGTGGGAAGGATTCGCGGCAGCAGCCTCAAGCGGTGGCAGCCTCCGCCGCGATGCGCTCGTGAGAGCGCGCGACCTCGAGGACAGCTTTCTCCATCGTGTCGATATGTCTTTCCCAGTCAAACCGGCGCGCCCATTCGAAAGCACGCACTCCCGTCGCCTGGTTTTCAGCCGGATTGTCGAGAAGGCGTGAAATGCCGGCGGCATAATCCCTTACCTCGAGCGGTTCCGCCAAATGACCGGTGCCAGGCCCCACAGTCACTGTCGGTCCGGCCTGGTTCCACGCCACGACCGGCACGCCCTTGGCCATCGACTCAATGACGCCCATGCCAAAGTCTTCCTCGGGCGCCGGATACACATAGACGGCAGCGCCTTCATAGAGCTGCTGCAGCTCGTCCTCGGCAATCGAACCTAGAAACAGCACCGCGTCCGCCAGATCCAGTTCCGCCACCAGCGCTTTGAGCGACTCCGAATGCGCTGTAAGGGGGCCGGGGATGACGAGCTGCACACGCGGGTGGCGCTTGCGCACCTCGGCAATCGCCCTGATCGCAAGGTCGAACCGCTTCTGCGGGTAGTGGCGGTTGGTCAGCAGCACGTATGGCCGCCGGATCGGATACCCGTTGATGGTCAGGCCGCCAGAAAAGCGCGCCTCGACCGGCAGCGGGAACCCGGAAGCGGCGACATGGCAGCCCGCCGGGCAATCAATCGCTTCGCGACGATAGGTCCGCCGGATGATGTCGCCGATGTAATCGCCGTTGACGAGCAGCTGGTCCGCCTCCTGCACGGAGCGCCGGTCGGCCCAAGCAACAAGGCGTTTCGCGCGCACCACGATCGCGGCCAGCAACCTGTAGTCGGCGTTGGTCACCCATCCCGTCTCACGGTCGATGTTGCGCGGAAACACCAGACGGTTCGGCTGGTTCAGGTAGACCACATAGGGCACGTCCATCAGCCTCGCCGCCCACCACGCGATCCATGCGCTCGGCTGGTTGCAGCCGACGATGGCATCGACACCGCGAAAGCGCCACGCGTAGAGCGGCATGAGGAACGAAGTCGCCCCCATCTGGACTGCCTCCCGGAACGGGAACCAGCGCGGCAGCTGCGGCAGAAATGTTTTGACGCGCACGTCGCCGATCAGGTCCGGGTAGCACCGCGACTGATCGACGGTCGGCGCGTAGCACTCCACCTCGTAGCCACGTCTCCGCAGTCCTAACACCTCTTCGATGACGATCCGCTCGCCGCCACCCGAGTACGTGAACCCGCAGTGGAAGACCGCGACGCGGCGCGGCCCGCCCGTGCGGACCGCTCGCCGGCCTCCGACGAGAAGGAAGCCGAGGAGTCCTAGCGCGAGGGCGTTGCCGGCGGTGATCGCGTGGTAGAGGACGATGGCCCCGGCGGCGACAGCCGGGGCTAATCCGAGGCCGCCGCCGAGGACGAGCGACCCCGCGACCTCGAGGTTTCCGACATATCCGGGTCCGGCCGGAACAGCGAAGCTGAGCAGCAGCGCCGGATACGCGGCCATCGCCTTCAGCGGCGGAACCGAGATCCCCACCGCGGCGAAGAGCAGCGTGAAGTTGAAAGCGTCGATCACCAACGCCAGAACGGTGAGGAGAGCTAGGCGGCCCGCCAGCGCTGGCGTCCAGAGCCCGCGAGCGCCGGCCCGGAAGGCAAAGGCCTGTCCTGCGATCGCGGTGGCAAATCCCGCGGGCAGCAACCTTCGAGCCAGCCGTGACCGCGCTAGGCGCGGGCCGACCAGCGCTGTCCCTAAAACGCCGGCAAGCAGAGCGATCGCAAGCGCGGCGGCTCCGAGCAGCCCACGTGGAGTGTTCACGATCCCGGCCAGGGCAAGCACCTCTAACAAAGCCAGGACCACCGCCACCGCGGTCAGGTCGCAGGCCTTGTCGATCACGATGGTGGCCAGGGCGGATCCTGCCGGCACGCGATGGCGCCGCCACAGCCACCACGCGCGCGCGGCATCACCCGAGCGGATCGGCAGGACGTAGTTGAGGAGGCCACCGGCGGCATTCATGGCGAATGCCCTCACCATCCCCACCGGCGCAAGCGGGCGCAGCAAGAGCAACCAGCGTCGCGCCCGGATCAAGCTCGTCACCAGGAACAGGACGATCATCAGCGCGACCGGCCACCAGCTGTGGACGCGGGCGTGGCCCAGCACCTCGGTCAACGAAACAGTGCGCAGCCACAACCACAGCAGCAGCAATCCGATTGCTGTTTGCAATGCGAGTCGAAGCCAGCGGTTCACGCGACCACCTCGAGGTCGCCTGACGGCGCCGAGCCGAGAACCCACCGCTGAACGAACATCCAGAAAGAGAACAAAAACAAGATGACGAGGAGGGTGCCGCCGTAGTCGTGAAAGAGGACGGCGGGCGTGACGCCGATCGTGGCGGCGATTCCGGCGACCGCAGCGACCCGCAAGAGGTTCAGCAGCACGGTGCCCGCGACCCCGATGAGGATGACCTGGATGCGTGCTTCGATTGGATGGCGTCCCCTCAGCCCCGATAGGAAGCTGACACTGAGCAGCACCAGGCTCTGCCACCCGATGCAGTTCCAGGAGATGAACAGCGTGTGCATCGAACCGCTTCCATCCCAAATCACCAGGTGACTCTCCGACGCCGCAGCGTGAACGCCGGCCAGGCCCAGCAGGCCGACCACCATCCGCGACTCGACCGGGACTATCGCTTGCAGCGGGTTGTTCGCGCCGAGCTGCATCGCCCAGGTGGTGAGCAGCTCGTCGAACGTCGTGACCAGCGGCAGCAGCATCAGCAGCCCGCACACCACTGCAAGCAGGGTCAGATTCAGGTTGTCGCGGTCTTGCCGTGTCATCTGCGCACCTTCACGAACGCAAGAAGGCGCTTGCGGGCGGTGAACACGGGTATCAACAGCGCCAACGCGGCGAAGCCCAGAAGCGATTCCGGTACGACGATGCTCGGCGGCACCAGTCGCGTGTCGCCCACTCCGGCCGGGCCGTCGAAGACCACGTCGAGGTTGTTGCCATTTCCTTGGCTCGCATCTACTCGCAGGCAGAGCGAGCCGCCTGGCGGTATGACCAGCGGAAGCTGGCTAGCGCTCGTGTTGACTGTGAACGGGCTCGTGGTATGAACCCCGGCAGGTCCAAAGCTGGTAGTCCACGTGGTGCCGGCGTTCGGGATCGCGGCCACAAAGCCGGCGCAGCTCGCGCCAACCGCTACCCCTGCGCTCACGTTGACCGTCGTGCTGGCTCCGGCGACGCCGCCTGACCAGTACATCGTGAACGACCAGATGCCCGCGGCCACCGTCTGAGCCGGCAGGTTCGAAAAGGACCAGACCCCTATCGCCCCTCCTCCCAAATGACAGGTCGACACCCTGCTGCCGACGGTCTGGTTCATCGTCGCCGGAGTGCAACCGGGTGCGGTCCCGGTGCCGTGCAGATAGAGCGGGTTGCCGGCGGCATGGACCACTGGGACATGCGACGCGAGCAACGCCATGCCACCGAACGCTGCCACCAATGCGATCGCCACCGTCCACCCCACCCAGCGACTGGGACGCCGACCCGCGATCCGGAGCACCGGTGGAGCTGTGGGCGGCGCGAGCCTGAGGTCCGGGCGCCTTGCTCGCGGACCCAACAGCCAGCGACGCAAGAGGTGAAGGCGACGCAGGTGGTGGACCTCGTCGGTGACGCGGCCCGTCTTCGGGGTTCGGAACCACGGTCCTTCGTCCTTGCTGATGAGGCCCTTGAAAGCCGCCCAGGCCTGGAACGGCACCAGCGCAAAGGAGAGCACCAGCGCGCCCAAGACACCCTGCATGTCACGCCTCGGCGCCTCTTCCAGGATCAGGCCGCCAATATTCATCAGCGGCAACGCGAAGATGTTGGAGAAGAGCAGCGACCATCCGAGCAGCGCCGTCCAGCCGGGCACATGGGTGTGAAACACGGTCTCCGACATGAGCCAGCTCACAGTTCCCACCACGAACAGCCCGGCCTGCAGGTAATAGGTGGAGTCGAAGAGGAACTCCCCCTTTTCGAGCGGGGTCAAATAAGGCGACCGCATGATCGGCAGGAAAAACTTGCGCACGTTGTGCGTGTGGCCTTCTGCCCAGCGCATTCGCTGACGCGCCAGGCGAGCGAAGGTGCTTACGCATTCGGCGGGTGTCTCAGCCCACGGCGTGTAAGCCACCTTGTAGCCCCGCGCGTAGAGCTTGAGGGTTAGCTCCCAGTCTTCAGTGATGCTCGTGCCCCAGCCGACCTCGCGCAGCACGTCCGCCCGAATCATGTAGGCGGTGCCCGCGATCATCTTCAGGGCGCCAACTGCGTCTTGGAAAGGGCGCTCGATCATGTAGCTGCCGGAGTATTCGGCCCTCACAGCTTCAGTCAGCCAGCTCTCCGACTTGTTGAGAACATGCCACTGGTAGCTCTGCACGGCAGCGACCTCGGCCCTGCGCTTGATCTGGCCAGGGTCCGAGGGAGCTTCGTCCCGGCCGAAAGTGGACTCCAGAGTCCGAGCGGCTGAGCCTTCGCTGATTCGATAGAAGTGCGGCAGTAGACGCTCGATCGAGTCCGGGAATGGGACCGAGTCGGCGTCGAAGATCACCACGTACTCTGTCCGAGGATCGGTGACCTTCAGCGCCTCCTGGAGGGCGCCTCCCTTGTAACCCTTCCGGCTGGAGCGGTGGAGGATCTTGAAGCGCGGCCTGTCCCTCCATCGCTCCAGAATCTGTACCGACTCGTCGTTGGAGTCATCGACCACGACGACTTCGTACTCGGGGTATTCGAGCTGGTCGAGCGCTTGGAGCAGCCGCTCGATGACGCGCTTCTCGTTGTAAGCGGCTACGTGGACTGAAACGAACGGGTGATAGCCAAGATCGATGTGGAACCCGTTCCCGGTGCCGTTGCCATTGCTCATGCGGCTGAGGCCCGTGAGGTTGGGCGGGCTGGACAGGGCGTGACCGTTGCCGTTCCCGTTGCGGGGGCTGCCGAAGACCAGCGTGGTCAGCAGCACCATGACAGTGCTGAGGTAGTACTTGATCGCGTACGCGAAGAAGATCGCGCCTAGAAATAATCCGGTGAACGCGAACCCATAGCCGACCCAGTCCGCCCCGCTGCGCGTCTTCGACTCTGTCACCAGCTCGAGAAACCCGCGTCCGATGGCGACGATGGGGATCACCCCCAGGACGACGGCCGCGATCAGGATGACGTTGAGAAGGACGCTCCACGCCAGCTGGTTGCGGTCAGACCGCGACTCCTGATTCGAGTTCGTGCCGTTCCCAGCCATCAGGTGCCCATCACCTTCGCGTAGAGCGAGTCGTAGATCTCCGCAGGGGAGAAGCGCCGATGACCGCCCGGCGTGACGGCGGCGGGACGCAACCGTCCCTCACGGACGGCCCGGTTCACCGTCTGCTGGCTGATGCCCAGAAGCCGTGCGGCTTCTTTCGAGCTGACGAGGTCTGCGGGCCGCGTCTGGACCCCGAGCTGCGGGCCGAACGCCTCGATATCCTCCGGCAGGAAGCGGCGGTGGCCTCCAGGGGTGACGGCGGTGGGCTTGAGCAGCCCCCTCGCCACAGCACGAAGAACTGTTGCCCGGCTTACGCCCAGGCGGGTTGCTAAATCGTTCGAAGTGATCAAAGTGTGCAAGTCGTTTGCTGAAGCCAACGCATCCTAGGGATTTGGGGGTCGCCTGCACAATCCTTAAGCTTGGTAATCCCAGAGTGACGTAGTCGTTTCGTCGTTGAAAAAGTGCATAGATCGCACATCTTGCTCGCGGAATCCGCGCCTTTCCGCTCCTACACTTTTTACTTGCGCGTGTCGTCGCGCGCCGTCAGAACGGACGGGATTTGCGAGGAAAAGTTAATTCGGGGAAATCATCATCACTTAGATCCTCACCCCCCGCAGCCAAGCTCGGTGCCGGTGTCGAGAAATCGCCCGGCCCGAGCCTTTTTTATGCCTGGCCCTGGTTAGTCCAGCTGTTTTGCCAGGCCGGAGTGCGCCAGCAGCAGCGCGGTCATGTCCTTTTCCGCGGTCGGCCGCCCGACGAGGAATCCCTGCGCAGCGTCGCAGCCGGCCTCGATCAGGACAGCTTCCGCCGCCCGGTCCTGCAGGCCTTCCGCGACCACGCGCAGACCGAGGTTGTGACCCAACCCGACGGCCGAGCGTACGATCGCGCCCGAATCGGGATCGGACGCGAGCGCCGACACGAAAGAGCGGTCGATCTTGATCTCATTCACTGGCAGGCGCATCAGGTACAGCAGCGAGGAGTAGCCGGTCCCGAAGTCGTCGAGGGCCAGCCGCACGCCCATCTCGTTGAGCCTGTGCAGGGCCTTGGCCGCTGCCGCCGCCATCGCCACACCCTCTGTGATCTCGAGCGTGAGCCGCTGCGGTTCCACTTTGAACGTGCCGAGGGCGCGCGCGACCATCTCTTCCAGCGAGTGGTCTTCGATGTTGCGAGGCGAGACGTTGAGCGAAACCGAAACGTCCAGCCCTTCCTCGAGCCACTTCACCAGCTGCGCGAGCGCTGAATCCAGGACCCACGCGGTGAGCGGATGGATGATGCCGGTCTCCTCGGCCATCGGGATGAATCGATCGGGTGGCATGAGTCCCTCGCGGGGATGGTTCCAGCGTACGAGCGCCTCGACCGAGTGGATCGCGCCTGTGGCGAGCGTGACCTGCGGCTGGTAATGCAGCACGAGCTCGCCCTGCGGGATCGACCGCCGCAGCTCGCCGGCGAGCCCCGAGCGTCGCAGCGTCTGCGCCTCCTGCTCCGGCGCGTACACGGCGTACCCGCCGCCCGAACGCTTGGCCACATACATGGCGACGTCCGCGCGGCGCAGCAACGTGCTCGGATCGTCACCGTGGACTGGGTACATCGCGATGCCGATTGAGGCGCCTGTCTCGACCATCTGGTCGGCGATCGCGAACGGTCCTTCGAGGGCGGCCAGGATCTTGCGCGCGGTGGCCACCACGTCGTCGGGATGCTTGGCGTCGATGGTCAGCACCGCGAACTCGTCTCCACCGAGCCTGGCTATGGTGTCGGTCGCCCGAAGGACGCCGCGCAGGCGCGCCGTGACCTCCTGCAGGAGACTGTCACCGCGGTCGTGACCGAGCGCGTCGTTGATGTCCTTGAAGCGATGGAGGTCGAGCAGCAGCACGCCGAACATCTTCTGGTTGCGGCGCGCAGCGAGCAGCGCCTGGCGGAGTCGGTCGCCGAACAGGCTGCGGTTGGGCAATCCGGTCAGCGCGTCGTGCAGGGCCTGGTACTCGAGCGCATCCGTATGCGCCTTGCGTTCTGAGATGTCCCGGAGCGTGGCGATGAACAGATGTCGCGAGCCGATCTGCATCGAGCTGACGACGAACTCGAGCGGAAACAGGCTTCCGTTCTTGCGCTTGCCCATCGTCTCGTGCGCGCCGCTGACCGGAATGTCGAGCTTGAGCCGTCGCTCCAGGTAGTTGATGAAGGCGCTGCGATGCGTGGTCGCGATCAGTACGTCTGCCTGCTGGCCGACCAGGTCCTGCTCTGAATAGCCGAACAGCTTGACGACGGCCGGGTTGGCCGACTCGATGATTCCGGTCTGCTCGATCGTGGCGAGGCCGTCCGAGACGTTGTCCAGGACGGAGCGCATCCGCTTCTCGCTCTCCTGCAACGCCACCTCGGCGCGCTTGCGCTCGACGAATTCGCCGATCTGCGAACCGACGTCGTTCATGACCGCGAGCAAGCCCTCGTCCAGGTCGCGCGGTGCCCACGTGTGAAGCGCGATCATGCCGACGACCCGGCGCCCACTGCGCACCGGGAATCCGACGATCCCCTTGAGACCCGCAGCGACAGCGGCGGCCGAACGTGGCGAATCGTCGGAGGCGACATCCGGCACCGAAACGGGAGTTCCCGTTTCCCAGACCCGGCCGGCCAGTCCCTCGCCGCGCTTGTAGCTGGTCTGAGACGCGGTGGCCTCGTAGCTGGAGGTATCCCGGCCCGGCCTTTTCCAGGAGGTCACGAAGTGCATCGCTTCGCGTTCCGCGTCGACCTCCCAGTACTCGGCAAGCTCCCAATCGAGCGTCCGGCACAGCCCTTCGAGGACGCCCGGCGCTGCCTTTTCCCAACCCGGCGAGGTGACCAGCGCCTGGGTGACCGCAAAGCGGGCCGCCTGCAGAACCTCGGCTCGCTTGCGATCGCGAATGTCGACCGCGACTGTCTGGAGGTACAGCGGATTGGTGTCCGGGCCACGAACCAGCCTTGTCGTGACGTCCACCCAGACGGGCTCGCCGTCCTTGCGGGTGTAGCGCATCTCGTTGCGCGTCCCCTCCTCCTTGCCCGCGAGCATGCTGAACATCGCCTGCTGGAGGTAAGGCACGTCTTCGGGATAGGTGATGTCGACCAGCGACAGATTGCGCAGCTCTCCATCGGTGAAGCCCACCAGCTCGCAGAAAGCCGGGTTGACTGTGGTGATGTGGCCGTCAAGGCCTGCGAACGCCATGCCCGCCTGAGCCTGTTCGAACAGGGTCCGGAACCTGGTCTCGCTCTCGCGCTCGGCCTCCTCCATCCGGTGCCGCTCGCTGACGTCGTGAACGAGGGCGATAAGCCTGTTCTTGCCTTCGGCGGCCAGGCGGCGGACCGCGGTCTCGACCTGGATGTGCCGACCGTCCTTAGTGATCAGCGCCGATTCGTAGCGGTGCGGCACGTCGCCGCCGATCAACCGGTTGGACAGCTGCTCGATCAGCCCTTGGCGGTTCCCTTCGGGGGCCAGCTCGATCAAAGATGCAAACGCTCTGAGCTCGGCCGAGTCGTAGCCCGTCAGGGTCTGGTAGGCGGCGTTGGAGGCGACGTAGCGGCCGTTTTCGGTGATCACCAGCCCTTCGCCGATATCGCTGATCGCCTGGAGGAGCGAAGCCTGGCGTTCGGCCTGCCGCCCGATGTTGCGGTCGAGCGCGTGCTGGCTCAGGTACGCCAGGCCGGCCAGGACGAACAGGGCCGCGCCCCAGGCCACCAGCTCCGTGGGGCCCACGCTGGCCAACCACAGCCGGTAGCCGACAGCAGCCAGGATGAGCGTGGCGGCAATCCCGGTGAATACGGGAAGCAGTCGCGCCCAAAGCTGCAGGCGGCGGCCCTCGTTGGCCCATCCCGCTACCGCGTCTAGGGCGGAAGTGGTCGTGGACGCCGGTAAGGACGGCTCTTGATCGCTGGCCAACTCGATCACGATAACGGTCGAACCGGCGGTTCAGTGCGCATCGCCCGCCAGGCCGGGCGGCCTAAAGGGCGGGGACGGCCCCCTGGTTACTTGCCCGATTTAGTCTGTGGGCGCTGCGGAACGGTGCGCTTGAGAGGCGGGCGCCGCTGGGCGTGGAGGGCGCTGGCCTTGTCGGCTTCCTTGTCCGAGGTGGTAGCCCGGCCGGCGGCGGCGTGCAGGGTCCGCAGCTTGACCAGGCGGTCCTTCTTGGCCGCCAGAGCGGTCTTCAGGGCGTCGGAAAGCTGGGTGTCGTTCATGGGAACCACCCGGAGCCGAGCTTCCAGCTCCAGGACCTCCACTTCGGCCCGCGTCAACTCGAGATCGATCGTCTTTGCCACTCTCTTCCTTCTTATATACGGCTCAAAGCAACTGCCGAATCTATTAACTACCCCAACGGCCCCGAAGTTATGCCAGCTTAAGGCTGAAACCCTCTCAATCGAGGCTGATGGCGTCCCGAAGCTTCTCGAAAAAGCCCTTGGCCACCTTCTCGGGCTTGCCGGTCAGCCCGCCGACCTTCCGGAGCAGAACCTTCTGCTCGGGGGTCAGGTCCTTGGGCACGACCACCTGCACGACGACGTACTGGTCGCCGCGACGGCCGCCCCGGACGTCCGGCATGCCGCGCCCGGCGAGGCGGAACGACTGGCCGTTCTGAGTTCCGCCCGGGATTGAGATCTCGACCTGCCCTTCGAGGGTCGGGATCTCGATCCGATCGCCAAGGGCCGCCTGGACCATGTTGACCCGGAGCTCGTAGACGATGTCCTGCTCGTGCCTGGCGAGATGCTGATGGGCTTTGACGCGCAGGACGACATAGAGGTCTCCTGGCTGGCCGCCCCTGAGCCCGGACTCCCCTTCCCCGCTGATGCGAATCTGCGATCCAGTGTCCACGCCGGCCGGGATCTTGACCGAAAGCCGTTTCGGCTTTTGCACGCGGCCCTGCCCGCGGCATTCCTGGCACGGGTTCTTGAGCAGGCGACCTGCACCACGGCAGGTTGGACAGGTGGCCGTGGTGACGACCTGGCCGAAGATCGACTGCGCTTGGCGCCGAACCTGGCCCGAGCCACGGCACCCTGGGCATGTCTCCTCGCCTGTACCTGGCTCGGCGCCGCTGCCGCTGCAGCGATCGCAGGTGGCGAGTCTGGCGATATCGACCTGCTTTTCGACGCCGGTGAACGCCTCTTCGAAGGTGATCGTCAGGTCGTAGCGGAGATCGTCGCCGCGGTTGGACCTTTCGCGTCTTCCGCGACCGCTGAAACCACCTCCGAAAAAGGTGTCGAAGATGTCTGCGAAAGGCATATCGGAGAAGTCGACGCCCGGTCCCGCGCCGGACTCGACGGCGGCGTGGCCGAACATGTCGTACGACCGCCGCCGCCCTGGATCGGAGAGCACCGAATACGCCTCGCTGGCTTCCTTGAACCGGGCGGACGCGACGGCGTCGTCAGGATTGCGATCGGGATGCGAGTCCATGGCGATCTTCCGAAAGGCGCGCTTCAGGTCCTCGGGAGAGCACTGCCTGGCCACACCCAGGACTTCGTAGTAGTCGCGCTTGACTGCCAAATTCTCTTCTGAGTGATTTAGCGGTCGGAGGGCTCGGGGGGCCGCGCCAGCTTGACCAGCGCCGGCCTAACGACACGATCGCGGATCCGATAGCCGCGCCGCAGCTCTGAGGTCACCGTGTCCTCGGGCTGCTCGACGGACTCCTCATACCCGATCGCCTCATGGAGCTTCGGGTCGAAAGCCTCGCCGACCGCCTGGATCGGCTCCAGGCCGTGGGCTCCAAGGGCCTCCTCGAGCTTGCGGACGCTGAGCTCGAGGCCCTTGACCCAGGCGTCGTCAACTCCAGCCGGCCTGTGGTCGAGCGCCTTGCGGAGGTCGTCGAGGGCCGGCAGCAGCCGGGCGATCAGGTCGGCGGATGCGTGCTGGATCGTGTCCAGCTGTCCCTGGCGGGTCCGCTTCTTGAAGTTGTCGAAGTCGGCGGCCAGTCTCAGGTAGCGGTCCTTGGTCTCCGCGAGAGCAGATTCCAGCTCTGCGATTTTGGCTTCCATCGAAGCGATGGCCCGGGAATCAGGCGCATCGACAGTCTCGCTGCGGAGCTCGGGCTCGTGTGGGTCGTGAGGATGCTTGCGCGTCGTCATCAGTTGCTAGATACCGCGAAAAAGCTGCAGTTCAAACTTTCCCTCACTGCTCAGCCATGCGCTCGCTCGCGCTTCGGGCGACCGCCTGGAGGCGGGCGACTGTCTGGCTGTACGCCATTCGCGTTGGCCCGATCACGCCAAGCACACCCTTGAGCCGGTTGGACGGCCCATAGGTAGTCAGCACCACCGCACACCCCTGCAGTTGGCTCGAGGCGTTTTCCGACCCGATGACGATCTGGAGGTCTGACTCACCGATGAGCTGGCGCAGCAGGACGGTCAGGTAGCGGGTCTCCTCGAGCACCTCGAGCACCTGGTGAAGGCGCGAGGATTCCGCAAACTCGGGCTGGCGCAGCAAGTTGCGCACGCCATCGTGGACGACAAGGCTCTCGGAGCCCTGCTCGTAAAGGTCCAGCACTGTCACGACCCGGCCAAGCAGCTCCTTCTCGAGTCCGAGGGTGGCGGTGTCGTAGTAGCGGCGGGCATCCTCGCTCCCGCGTCCGGAGAGTGTCGAGTTGAGCTTCCCGGTGAGTTTGGTCAGCTCTGCCTGGGTTGCTTCCTGCGTGACAATGACCACCTGCTGGCGCAGGAGGTTTCCTTCCAGCAGGAGGATGAGCAACACCTCGCTTGGCTCGAGGGAAACGAGATCCAGGTGCTTGATCCGGGCCTGTGAGCCCTGCGGCGCGCTGGCCACTGACGCGTTCTGGGTGACGGCGGCCAGCGTCATCGCCACCTTCTCGACCATGCCCTGAACGTCAGCGGGCGCCTGCCTGAGCTCATGGTCGATGAAGGACCCGACGTGTTCGGGGATCTTCTCGAGGTCCATCAGAAAGTCGACAAAGTAGCGATAGCCCGAGTCTGTCGGCACCCGGCCCGCCGAGGTGTGCGGCTGGGCCAGATAGCCAAGGTCGGCCAGCTCAGCCAGCTCGCTCCGGATCGTGGCGGACGAGAGGTTGACGAAGTAGCGGCTCTGGAGCGCCTGGGAGCCGACGGGCACTGCGCTCGTGGTGAACTCGTTCACCACCGCCCGGAGAATCGCCTGTTTCCTGTTTTCCATAGTTTCAGCACTCTGCCCGGGAGAGTGCTAGCTAGAGTACCGAACTTGCAGCGGCTTCCCCGCTTTGCGGGGTAGTGACGGGAGAAGTGGCTTCCCCGCTTTGCGGGGAAGGTGGCCGGCCGCAGGCC
>DASRWV010000084.1:0-10122 GCA_035687505.1 Nitrosotalea sp. | reverse complement strand
TCGCAAGCGCGAAGAGCGCCAGGTGCGCGCGGTGCTGACCAACTACATCAAGTTCGTGACCGGCATGCAGCTCATCCGCAGGATCCGCACTGTCGCGATCGAGCGCCGGTTCAGCCTGCAGCTCGACGGCTCGGAGATCGTCGGCAAGATCGACCGCGTCAACGATGTCGGCGACGGCGAGGTCGAGGTCGTCGACTACAAGACCGGCTCGGGCAAGCCGATGAGGTACGCGTACGAGGCGTATTTCGGACCCGAGCTGTACGACGTCCAGCTCGCCCTCTACTACATCGCGTGCAGGGAGGGCTTCGACGAGGAAGGCAAGCCGCTCGGCTTCACGCCGCGGTACCTCTCTCTTTATTACCCGAAGGATTGGGTCTGGGGCGGCATGCGGCAGGACATCTTCAGCGTCGGCCGGGCCGCCGGCATCAAGGAATATCGCGAGAAGCTGTTGACGGAAGAAGACCTGGACCGCAGCCGCGCGATCGTCGTCCAGGCGATCGAGCGCATCAAGGCAGGTCATTTCGAACCAGCGCCGCGAGAGCTCGCGGGCACCTGCGTGACCCGCTTCGGTGGCTGCCCGCACGCGGCGGTGTGCCCGTATGGAGGCGCTCCACCGGAATGAGCGCGACGCGACTTCCGAGCACCGTGTCGCTCAGCCCCGAGCAGGCGGCCGCCGCGCACGCAGGGCCCATGGGCGCGTTTCTCATCGCCGCGGGACCAGGCACGGGCAAGACGTTCACCGCCGTTGAACGCTTCTGCTGGCTGGTCGAGCAGGGTACCGCTCCAGACCGAATCCTCACCGTCACGTTCAACGAGCGGGCAGCGGAGGAGCTCCGGCAGCGCATCGGCAAGGAGATGCACGCGCGGCGCCCGGAGCTGGGTCCCGAGGTTCTCGACGGCGCTTGGATCGGCACGTTCCACGGCACCTGCGCGCGGCTGCTCGATGAGTTCGCCTACCTGGTCGGCGCGCCGCGCGAACAGCGAGTGCTCGATGAGACAGGACAGCGCCTTTTCGAGCAGCAGCTCATCGCCCGCTTGCGCAGCGGCGTCGCGGCGCCATTCGATCCCGACTCCTTCTCCGCGCTGACCGTCGAGGACCTGGACGATCTTTTGCGCTCGGGCTTGCGGTTCCTGCTCAAGCTCAAGGGGCGCGGCATCACGCCGGACCTTTTTCACGAGCGCGCCCTGGAGCTGCAGACGCCCTCTCCCCGTTCGCCAAGGGAGAGGTTCGAGGGAACTGGCGGTCCCGACCCCGACCTGGCGGAACGCGAGGCGATCGAGGTCCTGTTCACCATCTACAAGACATACGAGGAGTCCCTGCGGGCCGCCGGCCTGCGTGACTTCGACGACCTCATCCTCGAGGTGATCGACTCGCTCGAGCGCGTGAAGGAGTTTCGCGACCGCTGCCGGGAGCGATTCCGCTACCTGCTCGTCGACGAGTTCCAGGACACCAACCGCATCCAGCTCGACCTCATCCGCCTTCTTGCCGCGGACAACTTCGACAACGTCTCCGTGGTCGGAGACGCCAAACAGTCGATCTACGGATGGCGCGATGCCGAGATCGAAAACATCCGCACGCGGTTCCCGGGCAAGCGGCTCCCGCTCACCCACAACCGGCGTTCGTACCAGGGCATCCTCGACTGCGCCACCGATTTCATCCGCCGTGACATCGATTTCGCCGCCGAGCCCGACCTCGTCGCGACGCGCGGTGGGAGCGCGCAGCCCGTGACGGTGATCATGGCGCCGGATTCACGCACCGAAGCCCGGTCGATGGCGCAGGCGATCCGCCGGCTGCACGTCAGCGGCCGCGCCTTCGCCGACATCGCGATCCTCGCCCACTCCATTCGCATGCTCCCGCGCGAGTTCGAGGACGAGCTCCGGCGCCAGGGCATTCCATATGTGACGAGCGGCGGCTCGGGCTTTTTCGACCGCCAGGAGATCAAGGACGTGCTCGCGCTTCTGCGTCTCACCGAGAACCCGATGGACGACGGCGCGTTCGTCCGCATCATGCAAGGGCCCATCGTGCGTATGCCGGACAGCGCCATGTACAGGCTTGCCGCGCGGCGCACCGACCGTTCCGGGATGCGGCTGCGTGATTGCTTCGAAGAGTCCGGCCGCGAGGGTTTCCCGGAGATGGATCCAAAGGTCGCGCGCGAGGGGCAGCGTTTGATCGAGCTCACGGATCGAATGGGCCGGCTCCGCGACGCCCTTACGGTGGCCGACATCCTGAACCGCCTGCTGGAGGAGAGCGGGTACCTGCGCTGGGCCGAGCTGCGCGCGCATCGCGACGGCAGCCCTCGCGCGCTTCTCAACCTGCGCAAGGTCTTTCAGCTCGCGGGCAGGTTCGAGCGAGACCTTTCACTCGCGGGCATCGGCGATTTCGTGCGGCACCTGGACCAGGTGATCGACGCAGAGCTGCCGGTGGGCGAGGCCGCCGAGGAGGCCGCGACCGCAGAAGCGGTCTCGCTGCTCACCATCCATTCGGCCAAAGGTCTTGAGTTCCCCGTCGTTTTCCTCGTCAACCTGCGACCGCCTAGACCGCGGGACACGGAACGCCTCTTCTTCGACCCGGACACGGGCGGCTTCGTCATGAAGAACTGGCGTGGTGAGAAACATCCTCGATACGTGGAGGCATCGCCGGGCGCGCCGGCGGTGAAGCTCGCTATCGGCGAGCGCCGGCGCATCGTCTACGTCGGTTTGACGCGAGCCAAGGACGCGCTCCATGTGACCGCCACGCGCGAAGAGGCGACAGCACGCGATGTCGGCGCGAACGGCGTGGAGGACCACGACCACTTCGCCGAGATCCTGAGCTGGGCGCTCGCCAACCCGCAATCCGCGTCGGTGGTCGAGGCGGAGCAGCTGGAGCTGACGGTGATGCGCACCGCAAACGGCCAGGTGGATGGCGGGCCGGCGGTCGTGTTGGCGGTGCTGGACCGGCTGGAACAGCTGCGGCCGCGCGAGGCCGAGGCCGTGCCAGCGCCGACGCGCGAGGTCGAGTTGAGCTTCTCGCAGCTTTACGACTTCGAGCTGTGCCCGGTGCGCTATCGGTTTAGGCATTTATGGCGCGTGCCCGCTCCGCCCGACGAGCTCCAACCCCGCTATATCCAGGCGATGGGGTCGACTGAGCTCGGATCGGCCGTGCACGCGGCACTCGCGACATGGCACGTCTCCGGTGGAGACCTGCTGAGCATTTATTCGGGGCCCGAGGCCGGACGCGAGATGCTGGACCGCTACCTCTCTCACCCGCTGGCGCGCGCGAAAACGATCGCGGTCGAGGTCGAATTCAACATGCGCATCGGCTCGACGCGGGTAAAAGGCCTGGTCGACAGGATCTGCGAGCTCGACGGCAAGCCTGTCCTCGTCGACTACAAGACCAATGCCTCGCTCGACGCGAAGCAGATCGCCGATTACTCGGTCCAGCTTCGCCTGTACGGGCTCGCCGCGCATCGCGGCCTGCTGCCGGGCGCCGCCGAGCCTCGCCTGGTCCTGTTCGAGATGCGCCGCGGCGAAGCACGCGAAGTGGCGCCCGACGACGCCGGCGTCGAGGCCAAGGTCCGCGCCGCGGCCGCCCGCATCGGCGCCGGCGACTTCAGCCTGGGCCCGGAGCACGCGCAGCGCCCGTGCAACCTCTGCGCCTTCCGCCCGATCTGCCCCGACGCCCTCCCCCGATGACCGACCCGACGCCCATTTGGGCCCAAATGAGGCTACCAATCGACCTTGGGGCCGCTGCGGATGTCCACATGTGGGCCCCAATGCGAGCTCTGGGCGGTTGAGCGAGCCTCTCCGCGAGAAGTATTTCGAGCGCCGCGCGATTAAAGAAGCGATCGCCTTCGCCGAAGCCGGTGGCATCGCGATCCACCGCAACTTCGACACGTACCACGGCTCCACCATCCGCGGCATGGTTCGCGAGCGCCCTTTCCTTCACATCATCGGCCTCCGCCCCGTGCTCGAAGAGTGGGGTCGGCAGCACGGCCTCCGGCCGGAATGGATCCAGCCCGAGAAGCGCCGCAAGGTCGCGCACTACGACGTGTTCGGGCCCAACGCGGAAGCGTTGATCGCGCGCTTCAAAGAGACCACTGACAAGGCGCCTTGACACAATTGACGCGGCGCGTTATGATGCGATGCGTTAGAAGTCAGGATTCGGAACAGCACAAGGAGGCTGAGTCACATGAGCACTGAGACCAAATTCGGAGAAACCGCGACCACCGTCGAGGAAGTTGCATTCGGAGCCGCCAAGACCGCGGCCGAGGTAGCCTCGGACCCGATCGGAACGGCACGCAAGTCGGTCAAGGGATTCGAGCGCAAGGGAGCCCCGACCGCTCGCAAGCTCAACCGCCAGTTCACCGCACGCCTGAACGCCATCCTTCCTGAGAAGGTGATGCTCTTTGGCATGCCGGTCAACGAGAAGCTGCCCCAGAAGATCGCGATCAAGGGCCTCAACCTGGTCAAGCTCCAGGCGAAGCGCCAGGACATGGTCGGTGATGTCACCAAGCGCACGCTGCGCATCTTCAACAGCTCGTTCAAGACGATTGCCCGCACGGCGACCCGTCTCGAGCAGGCCACCCAGCTGACGACAACGAGCCGCGCCACCGCGACCAAGCCCAGCGTCGTCAAGGCGCGCCGCAGGACCGCCCGCCGCCGCGCAGCCTAGTCCCGACATTTACCAAAGCCTTAAAAAGGGCGCCCCCGCGGGCGCCCTTTCCTTTAAGTCGGGTAGCCTTCCTCCCCGATGACCGTCGTCTGCACCGGCTCGATCGCCTACGACTACATCCTCACGTTCAAGGGTCACTTCAAAGACCACATCCTTCTCGACAAGACGCACATCCTCAACCTCAGCTTCCTCGTCGATGATCTCCAGAAGCGCAGGGGCGGAGTGGCGGGCAACTACGCGCACAACCTCGCGCTCCTCGGTTATCCCGCCGCTGTCCTCGCCACCGCGGGCACCGACGCCGCCGAGTACCGCGACTGGTTGGTCGCCCGAGGCATCGACTGCCGCGGGCTCCTTCTGCTCGAGGGCGAGCTCAGCGCGACGGGTTTCACCACCACGGACCTGGATGACAACCAGCTCACGGGCTATTACGGCGGTGCGATGTGGCGCGCCGCCATGCTCGGCCTCGACGACGCGCCGCCGGCGGTCGATGCTGTGATCATCGGACCCAACGACCCGGGAGCGATGAAGCGCCTCGTCCACGAATGCCGCGAGCGCGAGGTGCGCTTCGTCTTCGATCCCGCCCATCAGCTGCCGATGATGTCGGGAGATGATGTGACCGACGGCACGCAGGGCGCGTGGATCGTGATCGGCAACGACTACGAGCTCGATCTCATCGAGCAGCGCACCAGCCGCGATGAGAAGGGTCTCCTCGAGCTCGCGGAGATGGTGGTCACCACTTTGGGCCGCGGTGGATCCCGCATCGCCACGCGCAAGGAGACCATCGAGATTCCCGCCGCGCCACCCACTCGCGAGTCGGACCCAACCGGAGCCGGCGATGCGTATCGAGCTGGGCTGGTGGCGGGCTTACTTCGCGGTTTGAAGCTCGAAGAAGCCGGCCGCGTCGCCTCGCTCGCCGCCACTTACGTGATCGAGCAGGTCGGAACGATCGAGCACGGCTATACGCAGAAAGAGTTCTCGCGCCGTTACAGGACTGCGTTCGGTAGCGACCTGCCAGAAAAATTCTGGTCCCAGCGCACTAGCTGACCAGCCAGCGTTGCAGGGGCGGCTGGGTTCTACCCAGCCGCGACTTTGTCTCTAAGTCTGCGTGCGCGGCCGGGTTTCAGCTTCTTAATCAAGACCCATCCATATACCGGAATGGGAGCAGAACCTGCGGCGAGGCCGCACGCCATATGAGGGAAAACCATCCGGGTTTTCCCTCATATTGACCAGCCAGCGTTGCAGGGGCGGCTGGGTTCTACCCAGCCGCGACTTTGTCTCTAAGTCTGCGTGCGCGGCCGGGTTTCAGCTTCTTATCAAGACCCATCCATATACCGGAATGGGAGCAGAACCTGCGGCGAAGCCGCACGTTCGATGAGGGAAAACCATCCGGGTTTTCCCTCATATATTCAACTGAATTTGCGGCTTTCCTCGCGGCGGTAGGCCCATAGGGCGATGGCGAAGAAAGCGACGCCGTAGCCGGTAAGGTACAGCCAGTCCGTCGTCACGTTTTCGCTGGTCGGAGCCCCAATCGCATCCCAACCAAGCTGCCCGAACCGGTACAGAGGCAGATAGGGCGAGATGTTCTGGATGATCTGGGGCAGGAGCTGTTTCGGAAAGAAGAGACCTGAGGCGAAGGCGGTCGGCAGGTAGATCAGGTTGATCACCGCCACCGCAGAGTTGGGTCCGGACAGGTAACCAATCGCAAATCCGAGCGCGATGAACGGTATCGACCCGAGCAGCACGCGCGAAGCAAGGGTCAACCACTGGTCGGCGTCGAGCCTCACCCCACCCGCTATGTACGCGAATGGAAACAGCACGGCGAGGGTCAACGCCGCGAACACTATCGCGGTGATGCATTTGGCCAGCAGATAGACGACCGGAGGCAGCGGAGTCGCTCGCATCAGAAGGTCGGTCTTCATGCCTCTCTCGTTCGCCACCGAGATGCCGAAGCTGAAGATCATCACGTTCGCCACCGCATAGACCGCCATCGACGCGAGGAAGTAGGCGCCGAACGTGACTTTCGTGCCCTCGAGCGTCTGCGAGGCCTGGCCGATCCCGATGAAGGCATAGAAAACGATCGGCAACAGGAGGCTTGTCGCGCTGAACGCCGGCACGCGCCACAGCTTCAGGAACTCCGTCCACGTCTGGCGGGTCAGCATCGGCAGGATAGGCGCTCGTTTGGGCACCGTGATCACCGCGCTCAATGGCTTGTGAGCGCGATGAACGCGTCCTCGAGATCAGCGCCTGACACCTCGAGATCCGAGATCTCCACGCCTCGTTGGAACAGGTCGCGCAGCACGGACTCGGGCTGGTTGGTCAACAGCTGGACGCGGCCGTCCTTGATGGTCACGGCGGTCACCGGCAAGCCTTCGAGATTCTTCTCGTGGATTTCCGGTGCGACAAAGCGCACCTTCTTGCCTGCCACCTTGGACTTGATCACCTCGGGAGAAGCGTCGGCGATGACCACGCCGCGGTCGATCACGATCACGCGCTTGGCCAGCTGATCGGCCTCTTCGAGGTAATGAGTCGTGAGCACGACCGTCCGCCCCAACTGAGCGAACTCAGCGATTCGCTCGATGAAGGAGCGCCGGCCCTCGACGTCCATACCGACAGTCGGCTCGTCCAGGAACAGGACGTCCGGATCCCCACACACAGCGAGCGCGAAGTACAGACGCTGGCGCTGACCGCCTGACAGCTCTTTCACCAGCGCGTTTGCTTTTTCCTCGAGTCCCGCCATCGAGATCGCCCTGTCACGCGGCATCGGCTTGGCGTAGTAGGAACGGAACAGGTCGACGATCTCGCGGACCTTGAGCATCTGCGGGACACCTGACTCCTGCAGCATCACCCCCACCCTGCTGCGGGCATCCAGGCTGTTCGGGTCGAGTCCGAACAGCAAAGCCTTCCCCGAGGTCGGTTTGCGCAGGCCGAGAAGAAGGCTGATCGAAGTCGTCTTGCCAGCGCCGTTGGGGCCGAGCATGGCGACCACTTCGCCCAGCTCGATGCGAAGGCTGACAGCCTTGAGCGCTTCGACCGCGCCGTATCTCTTCGTCGCTTCAACCAGCTCGGCGGCAGGCATTGCCTACAGGCTAGAGATTTACCCTTACGGCAGTGACCACGATCTTCAGCCGCATCATCGCCGGGGAGCTGCCGGCACGATTCGTCTGGAAGGACGACCTGTGCGTCGTGTTCCTGTCGATCAGCCCGCTGCGTCCAGGACATGCGCTGGTCGTGCCGCGCCAAGAGGTGGACCACTGGACCGACCTCGAGCCGGACCTGCTGGCGCATCTGTTTCAAACGGCGCAGGCGATCGGAAAGGCGCAGATGGCGGCTTTCCAACCGGCTCGGATCGGCATCGCGATCGCAGGTATGGAGGTTCCGCACTGCCACATTCACGTGGTCCCGATCCGGGGAGTCCAGGATCTCAACTTCGCCAACCAGGATCCCCACCCGGATCCGAAGATGATGGATGACGCAGCGGAGGCGATCCGGCGCGAGCTGCGCCGCCTCGGATTCAGTTCGGTGGCGGACGCCTAGTTCAGCAGCTTCTCCAGCTGGGCGACGTGCGCTTCGAGGTGGTTGACGAGCGGGTAACGGGCCAGGAAGTCCGCATTGACGGGACTGAACCACAGCCCGCCTGCGACATTGGTCTTGTTTCGGAAGGCGGCCAGCTCCAGCGTGCGCAGCTCTTTCGCCGTGCGCGCGTGCGCGTCCAACGCCATGGTCAGCAAAGCAGCAGGGTCCATGGCAGACATCTGCACTATCGATTCGTCCCGAATGTTCGTGCTGGCCATCAGGTCGACCTCGCTGAGCTGGCCGCTCGCGACCTTGTGCACCAGGACGCCGTAATACTTCGAGAACCCGGCGATGTGCGCGAGCACCTCGTGCCCGTTCCATTCGTCACCGTTACCAGTACCCGCCTCGATCTTAGAACCGAGCTTGGCCAGTCGAGCTGACGCGCTCTCGAGCCGGTCCGCAAGCTGGTTCCGCTCGCTGTCGAGCTCCCCGTCGAGGAAGTTTTCGAAGTCGGTCTTGGTGTAATCGGGACTTTCGATTTTCATGTCGTCAACAATCTAGTAGAGAATCGGGTCATGTGCTACACCGACGCTGCCCGCCCGCCCCTTCCCCCTGTCCGTTTAATCAGTGGCGCTGCCTCCGACCAGGGTGACCTGGTCCTCACCTCCTCTGACGGCACCAAGTTCGGCGCTTACTTCGCCCGAGCGGAGAAGCCGACGGGAGCCGGCATGGTCGTCATGCCCGACGTGCGCGGGCTGCACCAGTTCTACAAGGAGCTCGCGCAGCGGTTCGCCGAGGCCGGGATCGACTCGGTCGCCATCGACTACTTCGGCCGCACAGCCGGCATCGGCGATCGCGGCGAGGATTTCGACTGGAAAACGCACACGGAGCAGACGACTCAGGAGAACATGGCCAAGGACGTGGCGGAGGCGATCAAATACCTCAGGTCGAAGGACGGCGGCGCGGTCAAGTCGGTGTTCACAGTCGGGTTCTGCTTCGGCGGATCGAGCTCGTGGAACATGTCCGCGCTGCAGCCGGACCTAAATGGTGCGATCGGCTTCTACGGCCGTCCGTCACGCAACGAACCCTATGTCGCCCGCATGAAGAAACCGCTCCTGCTGCTGATCGCCGGCGCCGACGCCGCGACTCCAAAAGAGGCTTTCGTCGAGTTCGACCAAAAGCTCACCGAGGCCAAGGTACCCCACGAGATGCACACCTACGAGGGAGCGCCGCACAGCTTCTTCGACCGCACCTTCGAGCAGTGGAAGGAAGCCTGCGACGACTCCTGGCGCCGCATGCTTGCCTTCGTCAAGAAGCACAGCAATTAGACAATCTGCTTCCCCGCTTGCGGGGAAGGTGGCGCCTCCCCATTTATGGGGAGGCGGCGCGAAGAGCCGGAGGGGCCGCAGGCCGGCCGGATGGGGAGCCGAGGGTCGGGCACAGGCTTCTGCTCCTAGACCCCGAGTCCTAAGCTCGGACGCAGCCGTATAGTCGAAGCCATGGCAAAGCTGGCCACCGAGTCCAAAGAGTCCAGGGTCACCAAGCCGTCCAAGCCCGCCCCCCAGCTCCCTGCCGCCCTGATCTCGGAGCTCGAGCGCCGCCGCTCCGGCATGGCCCGCCACATGGCCCGCGCCGTCGTCAGCCTCGTCAGGTGGGACGGCTCAACGGGAGTGCCGCCTCAAAGAGAGGCCATTGCACGGGCTTGCGAGGCCGGCCTCGACCTCTTCCTTGCCGCCGCGCGCGAAGCAAGACCCGCCACGAACGAAGAGCTCAGACGGGTCGCCCAGCTCGGCATCCTCCAGGCCAGGAGCAGCCAGTCCGTCGAGCCCATCCTCGCCGCCTACCGCATCGCGGCACGCGTCGCGTGGGACGCGATCCTCGGCGCCTGGCGCGGCCATCCCGACGCGACGCCCGAGGCGATCATGCTCACCGCGAACTACGTCTTCACCGCGCTCGAC
>DASRWV010000083.1:0-5394 GCA_035687505.1 Nitrosotalea sp. | reverse complement strand
GAGCCTTACGACCCGTCAGGAAGGCCAGGGAATGGTTGAGTACGCCCTGATCCTCGTCCTCGTGTCAATCGTGGTCATCGTCATCCTTCTTACGATGGGCAACCAGATCAAGAACGTGTTCTCGAACGTCGTAGCCGCTCTTAGCGCTTAACGAGAACCAAACGTAGTAGCACCTTCAAAGAGAGAGCCCCGACAAGGGGCTCTCTTCTTTAAAGGAATCAACCGCGAAGGTGGGGGCGTATTACGGTCCCCCTCGCTACAATGTCGGCACTCTAGCGAACTCAAATCTCCGGAGGTGACTTACTCTTGGCCGTTGCACCAGCCGCAGCACGACCGCGACCAGGCGGTGGACGTCTTTTCATCATCGTTGGCCTGGTCCTTGCCATCCTCGCAGGCGCGGGGGCGTACTTCCTCGGCGGAATCGGCGGCGGAGGCGGAAGCGGGGGCGGGACCACCGTGGTGGTCTTCGCGAAGCAAGCCATCCCGCTTCGGCACACGATCACCGCAGCCGACCTTGACACCCAGAAGGTGTCGGGTCCGTTCACGACCATCAACAACACCTACCAGAACCCAACCGACGTGGTCAACCTGATCGCGCAGATCCAGATCAGCAAGGGAGCCCTCATCACCTCCGACATGCTGGCCAAGGACATTGGCTCGATCCCGTCAGGCGCAGCGCCTGCTTACCTGCCGCTTCCAAGCGGCTACGTCGCTATGACCATCCCTACCGGTGAGCAGCAGGGTGTGGCGGGCCACATCACGTTGGGCGACTACATCACGGTGATCTCGTCCGCCAGCTTGACCGTCTTCTCGACGACCACCGCGACAGGACCTCCCAAGGTCATCAGCAAGACCATCTTCACGAACGTCCGGATCATCGGCCTCGGACCAGCTGCCTCGAACGTGCAGCCGGCGAGCGGCGCGCCGGCCGCGGGTGGACAGGGTCCGGTGGGCGGGCTGGTTTCCAGCCTCACCATCCTCCTGACGCAATGTGACGCCGAGTTCTTCACCTGGTTCCTCAACAACACGACGCTGAAATACACGCTCGAGTCCTTCAAGGACTACCTCGCGCAGCCGCCAAGCGCGCCGGACCCGACCTGCCCGACCGTACTCGCGGCCCAGGGCGTCAGCCAGAAAGCGGTGGAACAGCGGTACCACTTCACGACTTTGTGACCTTCGGCAATAGCTGAGATGGGTCTTCTCGACAGGGTCAAGCAGAACCAGACGGTTCCCCCGGGGACGGTTGGAACGGCCAACGGTCCCGCGGTGGGGACCGTCCCCCCGGCGGCTTCCACGTATGGACCCGCGACATCGATACCGATCGCTCAGACAGCGCCTCCGGCCCCTGCGCCGGCGCCGAGCCTATCCCAACGTGCGGGGGCTGCAGCCGCGAGCGGTGGCGAGGTCACCCCAGCCTTCACCGCGGCCAAGGTTCAGATCCACGCCCGCCTGATCGAGAAGTTCGCGGACCAGATCGACTCGAGCAACAAACCCGGCGTCCGCGAAAAGATCCTCGAGCTCGCCGAAGAGTACTTCCGCTCCACGGCGATGACGATGACCAAGAACGACAAGGAACGCCTGGTCGACTCGGTCCTCGACGACGTGCTGGGACTCGGTCCCCTGGAGGCACTGCTCGCCGATCCGTCGATCACTGAAATCATGGCCAACCATCCGAAGCAGATCTACGTTGAGAAGGCCGGCGAGCCGACCCTCTCGGCCGTGACCTTCGAGAGCGAGCGCCAGATGCGCCAGGTCATCGACCGCATCGTCAGCCTGGTGGGCCGGCGCGTCGACGAATCGACGCCGATCTGTGACGCCCGCCTGAAGGACGGCTCCCGAGTCAATGTCGTCATCCCTCCGATTGCGCTCAAAGGCCCGTGCCTCACGATCCGAAAGTTCGCCAAGGAGAAGTGGGGTCCCGCCGACGTCGTCAACCGGTTCAGGTCGTCGAGCCCGGAGCTCATGGCGTTCCTGCGTTCCTGTGTGCGCGCGAGGTTCAACATCCTCGTTTCTGGAGGCACCGGCTCCGGTAAGACCACCCTCCTCAACATCCTCTCGTCTTTCATTCCGGAGACCGAAAGGCTGATCACGTGCGAGGACGCCGCGGAGCTCCAGCTTCAGCAGCCGCACTGGATCCAGCTCGAGTCGCGTCCGCCCAACGTGGAAGGCAAAGGCGCAGTGACCATTCGCGAGCTCGTCAAGAGCTGTCTGCGTATGCGCCCCGACCGCATCATCGTCGGTGAGTGTCGTGGCGGCGAGGCGCTCGACATGTTGCAGGCCATGAACACCGGCCACGATGGTTCGATGTCGACTATCCACGCCAACAACCCACACGAGAGCCTGGTCCGTCTCGAGACGCTTGTGCTCCAGGCAGGACAGGACCTGCCGTCACGGGCCATCCGCGAGACGATCGGGGCGGCCATCCACATGATCGTTCAGCAATCCCGCCTGCGCGGTGGCGTTCGCCGCATCGTCAGCGTGGCCGAGATCACCGGCATCAAGGATGGCGACGTCCAGTACCAGGAGCTCTTCGTTTTCAAGCAGCTTGGCGTCAGCGCCGAGGGCAAGGCCGTCGGGTATCACACCGCGACCGGGCTGCTGCCGATGCGAATGGAGCACCTGAAGGCGGAAGGCGAGGATGTGCCCGAAGGCCTTTTCAAACCGACACCAAAACCGACGCCGGATAAGCTGTACTGACCCTTTAGGAGGTTCCCATGCCGTCACTTTCACCGCCGGTCATATTCGGGCTCATCGCCTTCGCAGGCATCTTCCTCTTGTTCCTTGGCCTCAGCCAGATGCGGCGCGCCGCGGGTGGCTCTGAGGATTTCCAGGCGAGACTTGCCGCCTATGGCGTTACGACCGCCGGCGCAACGACGCTGCCACCGACCAGTGGATTTCGCGATTCGCTGAACCGGCTGTTTCAGCCCGCCGCCGACCGTGTGGGTCGCGGTAACGCCAAGAAGGGGAAGGCGTCCGTGTCGGAACAGCTGCAGAGGGCGGACTTGAAGCTGCGCACGTCTGAGTTCTTCTTGATCCAGATCGGGAGCACCGCGTTCTTCGTCCTCGTCGCGATAATCCGCTTTGGGCTGCCCCTCCAGGGGCTCATCCAGACGATAGTGGCCGGCATCATCGGCTACCTCCTGCCCGGCATGTACGTGAAGTACCGGATCAACAAGAGGCTCAAGGCGTTCAACAACCAGCTGGGCGACACGCTGACGCTGCTGTCAAATGCAATCAAAGCGGGTTACTCGTTTGCGCAGGCGATAGACACGGTGGCGAAGAACGGCGTGCCGCCGATTTCTGACGAGTTCGGCCGCGCAGTCCGAGAGATGAACCTCGGCGGCTCGCCTGACGAGTCGCTGTCGAACATCACCAAGCGCATCGCGAGCGCCGACTTCGACCTCGTCACCACCGCCTACGCGATCCACCGGACGGTGGGTGGAAACCTGGCCGAGATCCTGGACAACATCGCTTACACGATTCGGGAACGCGTCCGGATCAAGGGCGAGATCGCGACCCTTACTGCCCAGGCACGAGCATCGGGCACTCTGATCACGTTCCTTCCCCTTGTGCTCGCAGCCTTCATGTACTTCGTCACCCCAAGCTACTTCCGGCCGATGTTCGAGAGCATCGTCGGCTGGGCGCTCATCGTGTTCGGGTGTTTCATGATCTTCATCGGCAACATGATCATCCGGCGCGTGGTCGCGATCGAGGTTTGATCAGATGAGCCCAGTCTTTCTACTTGCAATCTTTTGCGGCCTCGGTGTGCTGATGATCTTCATCGGCCTCGCGCGAACACCGTCCACCAACACCGCACAGATGGTCCAGCAGCGCCTGTCCGTGTATGGAGGGGAGAAGCCGCTCACGATCGAAGAAGTCGAGCTGCGCCGGCCTTTCAGCGAGCGGGTGCTGCGACCTGCGATCGAGCGGCTGGGGTCGATGCTATCCCGTTCGACACCACAGAAGGCGCGCCAGGACCTGATGAACCAGCTGGAGCTCGCGGGGCGTCCTGGCAACCTGACGCCGGAGGACTTTGCCGCTGTGCGCCTGGTCGCCGCGGCGGTGATGGCCGCCGTCGGCCTGGGCATCGGTTTCCTCCTCGCCAACACGATCTACCTGGTCATCGCACTGGTCGGCGGCGCGATCCTCGGCTACTACCTGCCGGTGTTGTGGCTCAAGCAGAAGGTCGACGCACGCAGGCTGGAGATCCAGAAAGGCCTCCCGGACGCCATGGACCTGCTGGTCATCGCGGTAGACGCCGGACTTGGTTTCGACGCCGCTCTGGCGCGCGTCACCGACAAGTACAAGAACGCCCTCTCCGAACAGTTCGCGAAGGTGCTGCGCGAGGTGAGCCTCGGCCGGCCCCGCCTGGAAGCGATGGACGAGATGGGCCGGAGCAGCGGTGTCGACGACCTGCACAACTTCATCCAGGCCATCATCCAGTCCGAGCAGTTCGGCACCGGCATCGGCAAGATCCTCCGCATCCAGGCGGACGAGATGCGTCGCAAGCGCCGCCAGCGGGCGCAAGAGAAAGCCGCTCAGGCGACGTTGAAGATGATGCTGCCCATGGTGGGCTGCATCTTCCCGACGTTGTGGATCGTGCTTCTCGGACCCGCCGTGCTGATCCTGATGAAGCCGAGGTAACGCACGCCCTCTTTTCTGCTGCCGAGCGTCCAACCGCTGGAGCTCGTGCTCCGGGCTGTCGTCATCTATGCGGGGCTGCTCCTGGCTTTGCGGCTCTTTGGCAAGCGTGAGGTAGGCCAGTTCACGCTGTACGACCTGGTCTTCGTCTTGCTGGTCGCCAATGCGTTGCAGCCTGCCATGACCGGTCCCGACACATCGCTGACGGGCGGCCTGGTGCTGACGATGGCGCTGGTCGGTTTGAACTACTTGGTCGGGAGGCTCGACCGGATGCCCCGCTTCCACCGGATATTCACTCCCGCGCCGGCGGTGATCGTCAGGGACGGACAGTACTTGACCGACGCGATGAAGAAAGAGGGCGTCGACCAGGAGGAGGTCGAGATGTCGATGCGAGAGCACGGCATCACCGACCTGAAGGATGTACAGCTCGGGGTGCTCGAGCCCGACGGGACGATCTCGATCGTGCCGGCGGGAGTGGCCATGACGCGGACCAAGCACCGGATCCGCTACCACCATCGGGCGGGCTGACCTTCTAAGGAGTCGGGTCCGTCTAGGACGCCTTGATTCCACGTTTTGGCGCGTGGTCTCATGCGGTGAGCGCAACAGGGGCTACGGTCAGTGCCCATCCTCGGGTGCTTTCGTCCTTTCAAAGGCACGGTTGGTGCCAGACGTGTCGAATCGGCGAGTTCAAAGGCGCGTTTGGTGCCGGACGTGTCGAATCCAGCGCTTCCAGGCTGGTTTGTGCCGGCCAGG
>DASRWV010000082.1:0-8221 GCA_035687505.1 Nitrosotalea sp. | reverse complement strand
CGGGCAGGCGGGGGTGGTGAGCTCGAACGTGAAGCTGACCTTGCCCTGGGGGCTGACCTCGAGCTCTTTGATCATGCCGAGCGTGACCACGTCGCGACCCAGGTCGGGGTCCTGGATGTGTCCCAGCACTTCGAGGACCTGTTGCGAGGAGGGGACGCCCACGGTCGGCATGTTACCGATACTCTCGAGCTCGCCCATTGACCCCGTTGGCTAGTGGTCTCATGCGGTGGGCGCAACAGGGGCTACGGTCAGTGCCCATCCTCGGGTGCTTTCGTCCTTTCAAAGGCACCGTTGGTGCCAGACGTGTCGAATCGGCGAGTTCAAAGGCGCGTTTGGTGCCGGACGTGTCGAATCCAGCGCTTCCAGGCTGGTTTGTGCCGGCCAGGCGGGCCTTTCCCGCCATTGCGCGCACGACTAACCCCAGGCGAGACCCAACACCCTCTTCATTGCACGGTCCTTTCTTTCCGCTCTGCTCATTGCCGCCCTTGGTTCGTGATCTCACGAGGCGTTGCGTTGACCCCTTGAGCCGACTCGCCAAAAACGTCAATGGTCGTCGTCGATTCCACGCTTTTGGTGCCACAAGCGTCCAATCGGGGATTGAAGGGGGTCGCTACTCCTCGGAAAGAAACGCGATCACGGCCTCTTTGAACTCGCGCGCCGGCACGGCGCCCATATGGTCGCGACCCGCGATTGTCACCAGGCGAGACGACGGGATCAGCTCGACGAGCTCTGGCGCATTCCGCGCGAGCTCGTCGCGATCGCCGACCACGACCAGGACCGGCGTCCGAATCGCAGCGAGCTTCGTCGGGTCCCATTGCGGCTTCAGGCCGGTGATGCAAGCAGCCAGAGCTCTCAGGTCGTTGGTCGGGCGAGCTGACGCGAAGCGGTAAAACATTCGCGCAATTGGATCGTCGGTGGGCTCGCCCCGAAGAAAAGCGTCAGCGATCGCCTCCGCGCTGTTGATCGCTCCATCCGCACCTATGCCTCCCAACGCCGCTCGCTGCAATCGACCCGGGAAGTCCATCACGACCTGCAGCCCGATGCGCGCGCCCATCGAGTAGCCCAGATATGCGGCAGCAGGCACTTCAACGTGGTCGAGAAAGCGGACGATATCGCCGGCCATGATGCCGATCGCATAGGCCGCCGGGTCGTGGGGCTTGTCGCTGTATCCATGACCCCGGCAGTCGAGCCCGAACACTCGGAATCCGGCGGTGGTGAGAGCTTCTTGCCAGCGCGTGCCGACCCAGTTCAATCGATAGTCCGAGGCGAACCCGTGCACCACGACCACCGGCGCGCCTCGCTCAGGGCCGTGCACTTCGTAATGCAGCCGGACGCCGTCGCTGTCGAAGTCCATGCGCGGTCGTTAGGCTAGACCATCGCAATGACAGGACGGCGCGCTGTGCACGAGCGAACGGGCAAGGTGCTCGCGGAAGAGCTCGAGCTCGCAACCTCTCTCGTCGCTCTCACGGCGGGCCTCATGTTCCGGCGCTCGCTAGAACCAGGCCGCGGCATGTGGCTCAATCCCTGCAACGGCATACACATGATGTTCATGAACTTTCCGATCGACGCCGTCTTCCTCGACAGCAGGGAACGCGTGAGGAAGGTGTATCGCAAGCTGCCGCAGTGGTACGGGATCGTGTGGTTCGTGTGGGGCGCTCGCAGCGTCCTCGAGCTGCCTGCAGGGTCCACGGCGGACGTCGAGCTGCAGCGGGGCGACCAGATCGTCATTTCTTAGGGCGTTGTTAAGGCGGGCTTGACAGGCGCACGTAGTCTCGATTCGTGCGCAGCCGCCTGCTCGACATCATCCTTCCGCCACGCTGCGGCGGGTGCCACATGGTGGGTACATGGCTGTGCGATCGCTGCCGGTCGCGCATCCGGCGCCTCGAGGAACCGCTGTGCCGCCGCTGCGGCGCGGAGGTGGAGTCCGCACGCTCGGGCTGCGGATGCCGCAAGCGCTTGAGGTCGCTCTCGAGGCTGCGCTCGGCAGTGGCGTACGAAGGCCCTGTCGAGGTTGCGCTTCAGCGGTTCAAATACCACGGCTGGAGGCGCCTGGCGGAGCCACTCGCGCTGCTCCTGGCGGAGCGCCTGGTGGTGGAGGGCCTGGCTGCCTCGTGGGCGGTCGCGGTGCCGCTCCACCGCTCTCGGCAGCGGCAGCGAGGCTTCAACCAGTCGGAGCTGCTTGCGCGCGAGCTGCGCCGGCGCCTTGCGCTCACGAATCCGCCTGGCGAGCTTGTGCGTACGCGCGCCACGCCGCCGCAGGTCGGGCACGACCGGCGCTGGCGACTCGAGAACGTGCGTGATGCGTTTGAATGGCGTGGCGGCCCACTCGAGGGCCGTTCGATCTTGCTGATCGACGACGTTGCCACGACGGGGGCCACGCTGGAGGCCTGCGCGGCCGCTTTGAGATCGGGCGGATCTGGGCCCGTAATGGGGGTCAGTGTGGCGAGGGTTACCGTATAGTTGGCGCTCGGTTCAAATCCGCGAGCGGAGGCTAGTGAATGGCAGTCCGGATCCCAGGTATCAACATCGATGAGTACTACCAGCAGCTAGGGCCCATCGAGCCCCTCATCAGAGACGACCGTGTGACCGAAATCATGGTCAACGGCAACGATCACGTCTACGTCGAAATGGGCGGCAAAGTGGTCCTGACCAACATCAAATTCACCGACGAGGATCAGCTGCTCAACGTCATTCAATTCATCGTGCGCACCGTCGGCCGACGCATCGACGAGCGCTCGCCGCTCTGCGACGCTCGCCTCGCCGACGGCTCCCGTGTCAACGCCGTCATCAGGCCCCTTGCCTTGAACGGACCGCTGCTCACGATCCGAAAGTTTTCTCGCGACCCGTTCCAGGTCGAAGACCTGATTCGCTTCGGCAGCTGCAACGAGGCAGGGTTCGGCTTCCTCAAGGCGGCAGTGCTCGCCAAGGCCAACATCATCATCTCGGGCGGTACCGGTACCGGTAAGACCACGTTCCTGAACGTGCTGTCCGGCTTCATCCCGGTGGAAGACCGCATCGTCACGATCGAAGACGCGGCCGAGCTGCAGCTCCACCAGGAGCATGTCTGCCGGCTGGAGACCCGACCGAAAGACATCAACGGAGAAGGCGAGATCACCGTCCAGCGACTCGTCATCAACGCACTGCGTATGCGCCCGGAGCGCATCGTCGTCGGTGAGTGCCGTGGCGGCGAGGCCCTCGACATGCTTCAGGCCATGAACACCGGCCACGACGGTTCCATGACCACGCTGCACGCCAACACCCCGCGCGATGCTCTCGCCCGGTTGGAGACGTTGGTCCTGATGGCCGGCGTCGACCTTCCCGTGCGGGCCATCCGCCAGCAGGTGGCGGGCGCCATCAACATCATCTGCCAGCTGAACCGCCTGCGTGACGGCTCGCGCAAGGTGACCTCCATCACAGAGATCGTCGGCATGGAGCAGGACGTGATCACGATGCAGGAGATCTTCGCGCTCGAGCAGAAGGGCGCGACCCAGGAAGGAAAGGTCATCGCCGAATTCAAGCCGACCGGCTTGAGGCCGAAGATCCTGGACCGCATCTTCTCCCAGGGCATTCCGCTGCCGAAGGAGATCACTGCACTGTTCCCGCCGCCTCCCGGATACAAGCCCTCGACCAAGTAAGTCAGCGGGTCATATACTCGGGTTGTGAAGGTCGTCCTCCACGACCGCACGGCCGGAGTGGGGCCGGAGGTGCGTGAGAACGCCGAGCGCAAGCTGACTCGGCTTGCCCGGCATTTTGGAAAGGTGGCCGACGCCGACGTGGACTTTTCCGAAGAGGGAAAGCACCCAAACGGGCTGGCCACCATCGTTTGCCGCATCAACATCCACCTCGACGGCCGGCGCACTCCGGTCCTGAGCGCTCACGAAAGAGGCGCCGACGCGATGTCGGCTCTCGATCTCGCGCTCGACAAGATCGACCGCCAGGTCGTGAAATACAAAGAGAAGGTCACCCACCGCAAGAAGCCGCTATCGCCCGTGCGGGTTCCATTGGGGGACGCCGACAAAGAGGCGCGGTCGCCTGAGCCGGAGAGGATCCGGATCAAGCTGCGCCCGATGACGATCTCGGACGCCGTCGCCGAGCTCGAGGCCGACGGCCAGCCGTTCTTCGTGTTTCTGGACGAGGATTCCGGGGCCATCGAGATCGTCGCCCGCCGGGCGGACGGCACGATAGCGGTGATCGAGCCAGTCGTCACCTAGCCTGGCGGTCCGATTTGGTTTGAGCCCAGCCGGGTAACCTAAGTTTGTGCTGCTTTCCCCTCTGACCCGGCTGATCGACCCTAACGAGCGCGAGGTCAAGCGCCACCTGTCGGTGGCGACCGAGATCACCAAGCTCGAACCCGAGCTCAAGGCTGTGGACGACGCTGCCCTTAGGGCGCGGTCCGACGAGCTGCGCCGGCGAGCGCAGGAGGGCAGCGACCTCGACGAGCTCCTGATCGAGGCTTTCGCCTTGTGCCGCGAGGCGAGCCGCCGCACGATCGGGCTTCGACACTTCGACGTCCAGCTGGTCGGAGGCATCGTCCTGCACCACGGAAAGATCGCCGAGATGAAGACCGGCGAGGGCAAGACCCTTGTCGCGAGCCTTGCCCTGTACCTCAACTCCCTGGCCGGCAAGGGCGTGCACCTGGTCACCGTCAACGACTACCTCGCCCGCCGCGACGCGGGCTGGATGGCGCCGATCTACCACCTCCTCGGCATGAGCGTCGGCGTCAACGTCGGCACCAGTGCCACCTATGTCTACGACCCGGAGTATGTCGACGAGACTCATCCGGACTCCCGGCTTCAACACCTGCGGCCCGCCACGAAGCGCGATTCGTACATGGCGGACATCACGTACGCGACCAACTCCGAGCTCGCCTTCGACTACCTGCGCGACAACATGGCCCACGACCTGGCGCAGTGCAACCAGCGGCCTCTGTCTTACGCCATCGTCGACGAGGTCGACTCGATCCTGATCGACGAGGCACGCACGCCCCACATCATCTCCGGGCAGTCAGACGAATCCACCGAGAAGTACTACGAGTACGCCCGCTGGGCAGCTCGCCTTGAGAAGGACGTCGACTACGACGTCGATCTCAAGCACAAGTCCGCGTCGCTGACCGAGGCGGGCATCGCGAAGATGGAGCGCTGGACCGGCATCCGCAACATCTACGACCTCGAGAACGTGGTTGAGGCGCACCAGATCAACCAGGCGCTCAAGGCGAAGACGCTGTTCCACCGCGACGAGGCTTACCTGGTCAAGGACGGCGAGGTGATCATCGTCGACGAGTTCACCGGTCGCACGATGCCTGGCCGCCGCTGGTCCGACGGCCTTCACCAGGCGGTCGAGGCGAAAGAGGGCGTCAAAGTCCAGCAGGAACAAAAGACGATCGCGACGATCACGGTCCAGAACTATTTCCGCCAGTACGAGAAGCTCGCCGGCATGACCGGCACGGCACTGACCGAGGCGGAAGAGTTTCACAAGATCTATGGGCTGGACGTAGTCATCATCCCGACGCACCGGCCGATGGTTCGCACGGACAGCTCCGATGTGATCTACAAGTCAGAGCAATCGAAGTTCGAGGCGGTCATTGACGAGATCGTCGAGATGAACAAGGTCAAGCGGCCTGTCCTGGTCGGCACCGTGTCGGTTGAGAAGTCCGAGCGGCTCGCGCGCATGCTCGAGAAGCGCGGAGTCAAGCACAACGTCCTCAACGCGAAGCAGCACGAGCGGGAGGCCGGCATCATCGCCGAGGCCGGTCAACCAGGCGCGGTCACCATCGCCACGAACATGGCCGGCCGGGGAACCGACATCGTCCTGGGTGAGGGCGTGACTCACGTGGGCGGGCTGCACATCATCGGCACCGAGCGACACGAGAGCCGGCGGATCGACAACCAGCTGCGCGGCCGCGCGGGAAGGCAGGGCGACCCTGGCTCGAGCCGGTTCTTCATCTCCCTGGAAGATGACTTGATGAAGATCTTCGGTCCCGCGGCTGATCGCATCGGCAGGCTGATGGACAGCCTCGAAGTCGAGCCGATCGAGCATCCCTGGGTGGCGCGCTCGATCGCCGGCGCTCAGAAGAAAGTCGAAGGCATGCACTTCGACGCCCGCAAGCACGTGGTCGAGTACGACGACGTGATGAACAAGCAGCGGCAGATCGTCTACGAGGAGCGCCGTAAGGTGCTGGAGGGCGCCAACGCCCGCGAGAACATCCTCGGCTACGCGAAGGAGCTCATCGAGAAGGGCGTCGAGCAGCATTGTCAGAGTCGCCACCCGGAGAACTGGGACCTTGAAGGTTTGGTCAAGTACCTGAATGCGTACCTGCCCCTCGAAGCCGGCACACAGATCCCGGACGACGCGCTGCACAGCGGTCCCGAAGGCCTTGTCGAGTACCTCGTCGCTGCCGCCTCGGAGACGTACGACAGGAAAGTCGAAGAGGTTGGAACCGAGCTCATGCCGCTCGTCGAACGCGACGTGATGCTGCGGACCATCGACTGGCAGTGGATGGAGTACCTGACCCAGATGGAGCATTTCCGCGAGGGGATCGGGCTGCGCGCCTACGGCCAGCGCGATCCGCTCGTCGAGTACAAGAACGAAGCGTTCGAGATGTTCAACGAGCTGCGCGAGCGCATCCAGGCCTCGATAGTGGCGCGCATTTTCCGCGTGCAGATCCAGCGCAACGCGCCGCCTCCTCCACCGGTGGTGCGCCAGGTCTTCGAGAGTGGTCCGGGCGATCCGGACGGGTCAGGGTCGAACGGCGCTCCAAGAAAGCCGCGGCCTGGCGCGCCGGCGCCGAACGCCGCGGTGCCTGCTGGTGCGCAAGCTAAGATCGGTCGCAACGACCCGTGCTGGTGCGGGTCAGGTAAGAAATTCAAGAGGTGTCATGGACGATAAGTCGCAAGGGGGACTCCGTCCCCTGGAGAAGTAATGGACGCTGAACTCAACCCTAAGGAGCTCCTCGAGCGGATCGTGCAGCTGAAGGAGCACCTTTGACCTTCCAGCAAAAGCCAAGCGCGCCGCTGAGCTCGAAGCTCAGCTGGTGCAGCCGGGCGTGTGGGACGACCCCGCCCGCGCGGGGCAGATGGCGCGTGAGGCTGCCGAACTCCGACAGCTGATCGGCACCTGGGATCGCCTGGAACGGCGAGCCCGGGATTTGATCGAGCTCGATCAGCTGGCCGGCAGCGATCCGGAGCTCGAGAAGCAGCTGGCCGAGGAAAAGACGTCGATCGAGGCCGAGCTTCGATCTCGCGAGCTGGACCTGCTGTTCACCGATCCTTACGCGAACCACAACGCGGTGATCACGATCTCCGTCGGCCAGGGTGGTGTCGAAGCCCAGGACTGGGTCGAGATGCTCATGCGCATGTATCTCAAGTGGGCCGAGCGCAAGGGTTTTCAAACTGAGATCCTCGAGACGTCTCCGGGTGAGGAGGCTGGGCTGAAGAGCGCCACATTCATAGTTCGGGGCCCGCGCGCCTATGGCCTTTTGCGTTCGGAGCACGGAGTGCACAGGTTGGTGCGCATCTCGCCCTTCGACCAGAACCACCGCCGCCACACGTCCTTCGCGCTGGTGGAGGTGATGCCGGAGCTCGAGAGCTCGGACGAAGCCTCGGTCGTGATCAATCCGCAGGACCTGCGCGTCGACACTTACCGGTCCACTGGAGCCGGGGGCCAGCACGTCAACAAGACCGACTCGGCCATCCGCATCACGCACCTGCCCACCGGCATCGTGGTCACGTGCCAGAACGAACGTTCGCAGATGAAGAACCGCGAGATGGCGATGAAGGTCCTGAAGGCCCGCCTCTTTCAGCGCCAGCAGCAGGAAGCGGCTGCGCAGATGGACCAGATCCGGGGCCAGATCCTGCCTGCCGAGTTCGGGTCCCAGATCCGCAACTACGTTCTGCAGCCCTACACGCTCGTCAAGGACGTCCGTACAGGGCTCGAGGTGGGGAACGCCCAGGCGGTGCTGGATGGCGAGATCGATCCGTTCATCGAGGCCTGGCTGCGGTGGCGGCTGAGCCAGAACGGGGCCTCCGGCCAGCGAAGCGCAAGCAACTCAAAACAGGCTCGTTAAACACGTGTCTTGGGTCTTCGGGCACGGCTCCTGGGAGGGGTTGGAGTATCAGGGGGCGTGCGGTATACTCCGCGCGACCTAGCCACACGCGCCCACTGGCGCGGAACGTCACAGCAAGAGACTCACCTTATGGTTCTAACACCAGATTTCGATACAAGG
>DASRWV010000081.1:0-8158 GCA_035687505.1 Nitrosotalea sp. | reverse complement strand
AATCCCTTCCACCGCATGGTCGAGGGCGCGGATGCCGGTCGACAGCCATAACGCCATCGGCGTGACGAGGGTCAGCGCGGCGTCGTAGATCACCACATCGGGCAGCTGTCGCGCGTCGCGCATTCCCGCCTTGTTGCCGGCCTGGTCCGTGTACCCGGCACCGGCTGCCAGCTCGGCCACCGACAGCGTCGTGGGCACCGCGACGTGGGGAAGAGCTCGCGCGGCGCGGCCGTCGCGATCGGCCAGCTTGACCGCAATCATCTTTGCGGCATCGATCGAGCTCCCGCCTCCGAAGCTCACGATGCCATCCACCTGCACGCCGGCCGCACGCTCGATTGCGTCATTCACCTGCGCGATCGGGGAGTGCTGCGTCACGACCACGGTCACTGCAACCTCAGCGTCGCCAAGGGCGCGTTTCACGATCCCGGAATGTTCCTCGGCCGTCAGCGACCTGGTCGTGACGAGAGCTAATCGCCGAGCCTGCAGGCGAGCGAGCTCCTGCGCCAGCGTGGACACAGATCCCGACCCCCAATGGATGACCTGCGGGTTCGAGTAGGTGAAGGTGCCGCTCGGTGCGTGGGTCATAGACTGAGAGTAATGATCGCTCCACACCAGGGCATGCCTGTCGTCGAAGCAGGGGAGCCGCTGGCCCAAGCGCGCGCGGCGATGATCCTTCTTCACGGTCGGGGCGCGACGGCGAAGGACATCATGACCGTCGCGGCCGAGCTGATCCACCCCGGCTTCGCCTATCTCGCACCGCAGGCGGAGGGCAACGCGTGGTATCCGTACCCCTTCACCGCGCCGCTCGAGCAGAACGAGCCCTACCTGAGCGCGGCCCTTGGTGTGATCGAAACCTTGCTTGCCAAGATCGAGGCCACGATCCCGGTCCAGCGCGTCATCCTACTCGGCTTTTCTCAGGGCGCCTGCCTCACGCTCGAGTTCGCCGCCCGCCACGCACGGCGGTATGGGGGAGTGGTCGGCTTGAGCGGCGGGCTCATCGGACCGCCCGGCACACCACGGGATTACTCCGGCGACTTCGCCGGCACGCCAGTCTTTCTCGGCTGCAGCGACGTCGATCCTCACATCCCGAAGGAACGCGTCATCGAAACGGCGGAGGTCTTCATGCATATGGGTGCAAAGGTGACGATGCGCCTGTACCCGGAAATGGGCCACACGGTGAGCCAGGAAGAGATCGACTCCGTACGCGAAATCGTCGAGAGCCTCTAACCGCTCAAGTCACCTGCGTTCGGTTGCGGAAGAGGATCGACTGGTCTCGGCGCCACCACAGGTAGACCAGCGGCACCGTGCCGACGATCGAGATGACGACATAACCCACGACGTTTCCGAAGGTGTCGAAGGCCCCGTGCAATATCGATACGCCGAGATAGGCGACGACGATGCCCCAGGTCAAGCGCAGCCGGCCGTTGCGAGCGCCGTGGAAGATCACGCCACCTAGAATCGCCGACCACAAGCCGTGACTGAACGGCGCCAGCACCCCGCGGATGAGCTCAGTGAATACGACCGAGCTCAACGACAGGTACAGGTGACCACCCTGCACGACAAAAAGCGACACCAGCGCGTAGCCGCTGCTCTCGAGCGCCGCGAATCCAAAACCAACCGTCGCTCCAAGGACGATTCCATCTCGCATGCTGAACGATCGGAGCCCAAGCGCGAACAGCACGATTCCCGCAGCTTTCACGAACTCTTCGATCAGCCCGACCTTCAACATTCCGATCGGACCAGGGCCGAACACAAGCCAGAATTCGAGCAGCGATGCGCCCAACGCGCCGACGACGCCCGCGATGATGAAAGCGGCCACGACGCGGTTGGGCGTAAGGACCGGACTGGGATCGTGGTCGAGGTACCACGTGACGCCGGTCACCGGCACGAGGAAGCTGCCCAGCAGCACGATCGTCGGAAGCAAGATCAAGTTTCCCGTGAAGAACGCGGTCGCCACAGTCGCTATCCAGAGCAGAAGCCCGACAAGCAGCACCGCCCACCAACGCGGAGCCCACGAACGCTCAGAGAGGTTTTCTCGTTTGCGGCTGAAGAAGAAGCCCATCACCTGGGCTCCTTGGCGGCAGGCTCACCTTCGTACAGCGAACTGATGGCTGAAATGTCGAGGTCGGCTACCGACTTTGCCGCGCGCTCGTAAAGCGCCTCGGTCGCACTCGTCAGCGGGGTGGTCGAACCGGATCGCTTGTAGAGCTCCAGCGCCAGCCGGACGTCCTTCAGGGCATCACGCAATGAGAAGGTGACCGGTTCGTACCGGTGCTCGACGAATCCAGCCTTGCGCATATTCAAAGCAGGAGCCATGCGACTGATCACCGTGAAGACGTCCTCGGCATCCAGCCCGGCCGCCGTCCCCGCTGATTGCAGCTCGGCCGCGAGGGCGCTGACGCCGGCCACCATGCTGTTCGCGACGAGCTTCAGCGCCGCGGCGCTGCCGAGATCGCCCACGCGGCGGACTTCGCCAAGCGCCTCGAGGACCGGGCGAGCGCGCTCGATCGCGGCCTCATCGCCGGCGGTCAGGATGAAAAGCTTGCCGCTCTCGACAGCAACGATGCTGCCCATGACCGGTGCCTCGACCAGCTGCGCTCCGGCATGTTCGACCGCGGGCGCGATCTCCCTGGATATCTCAGGACCCGCGGTGCTCATCTCCACGAACACCTGGCCCGTTTTGGCCGCGCTCGAGGCGCCGTCATCGCCGAGGTAGGTCGCCCGAACCGCGTTCGCGTCGGTGAGCATCGAGATCACGATCTCGGCGGTCTCCACCGCTTCCGCCGGAGTCGCCGCCACCTTTCCGACACCGAGTGCCTCCGCGCGCTCGCGCGTCCGGTTCCACAGCGTGAGCTCGTGACCCGCGGCAGCGAGCCGCCGGGCCATTGCACCGCCCATCTTTCCAGTGCCCAGCAATGCCACCCGCATTACGCCATCTCCTTGTCCGGGACTCTAGAGCTAGACCTTCTTCTCGTCCTCTTCGGCTTCTTCGCCGTGCTCCACGATGTCGCCCTCCTGGAACAGGACGTCCTTGAGGACGACGCGCCACCTGGGCTTGCGCCGTGAAAGGAACTCCAGCGCCATCGCGAAGTGCTTGAACTCCTCCTGCTGCGCGTCGTTCATGATCGCCTTGGCCTGTGAGTCGCTTTCCAGGGCGATCCGCTGCTCGTACCAGCCGATCGCTTCCGCCTCCTCCTGCAAGGACGCGATCATCCGTGCAAAGGTCCGTCCCTGCTTGGTCAGCTCTCCCGGCGGCTCGTGATATTGCTCGGTAGTCATTTCCCTTTCATTTTGCTCTCAGCAAGGAATCCGGGAAAGTCGGCTTAAATACTCCAGATGGGCGACATAGCAAACATCCTGATCTTCATCCTCGTCGGCCTGATCGCGGGCTTTCTGGCCAGCCGGGTGGTGACCGGCAAGGGCAGGGGTCTCTTGTGGGACATCGTCATCGGAATCCTGGGCGCCTTCATCGGCGGCTGGCTCGCGGGGCTCCTGCACATCTCGATCGGGTTTGGCATCTTGGGCCAGATCCTCATCGCGTTTGCCGGCGCCGTCATGCTGCTGCTGCCCTTCCGGCTGGTTTTCGGGCGCAAGAAACACTGAAATAGCGCCGTGTGCGGCGCCCTTTCATTTGTCGTGGACTACGGACACCCGGTGCGCTTCGGCGTCTTCATCACGCCGGATGCCACCCAACCGGACAAGCCGCTCGCCTTGGCGGAGCTGGCCGACGAGCTCGGCTTCGATCTCATCGGCGTGCAGGATCATCCCTACCAGCGAAGGTTCTTCGACACGTGGACCCTGCTTACGGCGATGGCGATGCGAACGAAGAACATCCACGTCTTCCCCGACGTCGCCAACCTGCCCCTGCGGCCGCCCGCCGTCCTCGCGAAAGCCGCCGCCACCCTCGACCTGCTCAGTGGCGGCCGGGCCGAGCTCGGGTTGGGTGCCGGCGGTTTCTGGGAGGCGATCAAGGCGATGGGTGGACCGGTCCGGACGCCAGGCGAGTCAGTCGCAGCGCTCGAGGAGGCTATCCAGGTCATCCGGCTGATGTGGAGCGGCGAGCGAGGCGTCCACTTCGACGGCAAGTACTACCAGCTGCAAGGCGTCCACACCGGACCGAAGCCCGCGCACCCGATGGGCATCTGGCTGGGCGCATACAAGCCCCGGATGCTCTCGCTAGTCGGCCGCGCCGCGGATGGCTGGGTGCCGTCGCTCGGCGGAGTGCAGCCGGAAGACCTCGTCGCGGGGAACGCCCGCATCGATGAAGCCGCCAAGGCCGCGGGGCGAGACCCACATTCGATCCGGCGTGTCTTGAATGCCGGCGCCGGCGTGCCGCCCGAGCTCTTTGTCTCGCTGACCGTGGAGTACGGAATGGACTCCTATCTCATTGGCGACAGCGGTGACGACCCCGAAGCCACGATGCGGCGCTTCGCCAAAGAGGTGGCGCCCCGCGTGCGGGAATCTGTCGCCAAAGCCCGAGCGTGAATCATTCCGACCTCGTCGGGCTGCTGGAGGATGCGATCACCGAGCGTGGTGGTCATTGGGCTGAGCTGGGTGCGGGCGAGGGCAACTTCACTCTGGCGCTCGCCGACCTGTTGGGCCCGGGCGCTCACATCACAGCGGTCGACCGCGACGCTGGCGCGCTGACAAGGCTCGCCGAACAGATGGGGAGGAAGTTTCCCGGTGCGGCTGTGGAGACATTGGCCGCCGACTTCACCCGCCCGCTTCGTCTGTCACGGCTGGACGGGATCGTGATGGCCAACTCGCTACATTTCGTCCGCGACAAAGCGCCGGTTTTGGAGTCGGTGCGAAACATGCTGCATCCAGGTGGCACGTTGATCGTCGTCGAGTACGGAACCGATCACGGCAATCCCTGGGTGCCGCATCCCTTCTCCTACGAGCGCTGGGAGAGGATGGCGGCTCAGGCTGGGTTCGAAAAGACGCGTCTCTTACGCACCCTACCGAGCCGCCACCTCGGCAGCATGTATTCCGCGGTCAGCTACTCCGCTCGTCAACCCAGGGAATCTGATTGAACGCGTAGTAGATGGCGGTAGCGGCGTAGATGGCTACGACCAACCAGGCACTCACGAACGCCAGGCCGATCGACGCCGCGTAGGTGACCAGGCCAAGCCCAAAACGAGGTAGGACCGTGCTGAGGCGCCGTTCACGAACGCTTGGCTCGAGCAGGTCCGGATGCGTGAGCGCCCACGCGACCAGGGCCTGGAAACAGATGGACATCACCGTCATCACGACGCCATAAAAGGCTGCGGCGATAGAGCCGTCCCACCCCGCGTTCAGATAGTGCCCGAGCAGTTGGGTTGGATACGGAACGAGGACGACGGTGAGCAGCAGGATCACGTTGATGAACTGGATCGTGCGGTCAACTTTGCGGAGGCCATTAAAAATCGCGTGGTGGTTCACCCAGAGCACGCCGACGGTCAGGAAGCTCGCCGTGTACGTGACCAGCTGCGGCCACTGGTCGAGGAGCGAGCCAAGCAGCTGGCCGGAGTGCGCTTGTGGGATCGTGAATTGAAGAACGAGCAGGGTGATCGCAACGGCGAACACGCCATCAGAGAAAGCCCCAAGTCGAGAGGTGCTCATGACCGGACGTAAGTTAGCGCTTCAAGGCCCTCTCCCCAAAAGGGGAGAGGGGCTGGCTGAAGTCCGACTAGAAAACCTGGGTGCCGCTCGTCGTTGTGGGAGCTCCGGGCGTCGCCGCACCGTGGCGTCCGCGGCCGCGCCTCCACCACCGGCCGATCATCACCCGGCGATCGGCGCTCGAACGGCCGCCGCCGCCTGCGTTGAATCGCTTGGTCACGCCGCCAAGCTTTGCGCCCCACGTCACGTACTTGTGGAAACGCTCCTCCGCCTCCTGCGCGATGCCGATCCGCTCGCCGCGGGTCTCCTCGCGGAAGCGCGCGATGCGGCCGGCCGCCGCGCCTTCCTTCTCTTCGGGCGTCGACCCGACCTTGAGCTCGGGAAGAGCTCCGAGGACCACGACCTGGTCGTCTTCGATCGTGACCTCCACCCCCGTGAACCAGCCGTCCGGGAGCCTACCGGCAAACCAATCTTTGATCGTTCCGAACTCTTTTTCGTCCATAATTACAAAATTACGATGCAACAGACCTTCTGTCAAGCGCCCATTTCTGTCAACTGGTGGGGAGCCACTCGCCTCCCCACTTGTGGGGAGGCCGGAGCGCGAAGCGCGCCGGGTGGGGGAGGTGGCATTTGGCTAGCCTCACTAAGCTGCAATTGATATGGGGATGATGCCCGGCGGGCCGTCAATGATTCACTGGCTGCGCGGGCGCCAAAAGAAGCCTGACACCGGCCAGGCCAACAGCGGCCTGACCGGCGACCCCTCGCTCGAGCAGCCGCCGATGCCGGAAGGCCCAAAAGACCTTCGGGGCCGCTGGCAGAGCCTCAAACAGTCGGTCGCCGGCACTGCTTCATCCCTGCCAAGAGTGCTTCGGCTGGTGTGGGAGGCGAGTCCAGCGACAACCCTCGCCCTGTTCATCACGACCGCGATCGCCGGCATCATGCCGGCCGCCGCCGCGTGGACGGCCAAGCTGCTGATCGATGCGGTGGTGCAGGGCATCGCGGTCCACAACTTCCACCAGCCCGACCGCGTGTGGCCGTTGTGCGCCTCGCCCGCCGCCAGCTGCGCGATTGGGCCATGGGAGCTGCCGGCGTTCACGGCGATCGGCGCGATCGTCTTTCTCGCCGTCCTCCAGCTCGCGCTCTTTGCGCTCACTGCGTTGCTCGGCACGATCCGGAACATCACCCAGCAGCTGCTGCAGAACTCGGTGGCGATGCGGATCCAGCTCATGGTGATGGAGAAGGCCGCGACTCTCGACCTTGCCTTCTACGAGGACCCGGCGTCCTACGACCTCTTGCGGCGCGCCCAGACGGACTCCATCAACCGGCCGGTGATGATGATCTCGACGGCGTTCGGTCTCGTGCAAACGCTGCTGACCTTCGTCACGATGATCGCCCTGCTGGTTGCGGTGAGCCCGCTGCTGGCGCTGCTCGCGTTGGTCTCTCCGATCCCCGCCTTCATTGCCGACACGCGCTACGGATGGTGGGGCTACAACATCGCGCGCTGGGGTTCGAGGCTTTTGAGGCGCATGAACTATCTCGTCACGTTGGTGACCACCGACACATTCGCCAAGGAGGTCAAGCTCTTTGGGCTGGGCAGCTACTTCATCGCGCGATACAAGCTGATCGCCGAAGCGTTCTACGCAAGCCAGCGCCGCCAGGTGGCCAGGCGCTACATGACCGGGTTCGCCTTGGGCAACCTCAGCACGATCGCGACATCCCTCACCTATCTATATGTGGCCCTGCAGGCGATCGCCGGGCGGCTGACCCTCGGCGACCTGACGCTGTACACCGCGGCAGCGCAGTCGGTGCAGGGCTCGATCCAGGGCCTCCTCGGCGGTTTCGCCGGGATGTACGAGCACAACCTGTACCTGAACAACCTCTACGAGCTGATGGCGACGAAGACCTCTTTGCCCGTCGCACCGGCACCCGTCGCGGTCCCGGAGCGGATGCGTGGAGAGATCAGGTTCGACAACGTCACGTTCGCCTACCCGGGCGCCGAAAAGAATGCGCTTACCAATTTGAGCTTCACCGTCAAGGCGGGCGAGACGCTGGCCGTGGTTGGGCGAAACGGCGCCGGCAAGACGACCCTGTTCAAGCTTATCTGCAGGTTGTACGACCCGGCGGAAGGTCGGATCCTGATCGACGGCATCGACCTGCGCGACTTCGAGCCCGATGAGGTCCGCAAGCAGATCGGGGCGATGTTTCAGGATTACGTCGACTACCAGGCGACCGCCTCGGAGAACATCGGGCTCGGCAACGTGGGGCAGATCAGCGACCGCGAGGCAATCGTCCACGCCGGGCGCCAGGCGGGAGCGGACGAGCTCATCTCGAAGCTCCCAGACGGCTACGACACTGCGCTTGGCAAGTGGTTTGACGCCGGCGTGAATCTTTCGGGCGGCGAGTGGCAGAAGGTGGCGCTGGCGCGGGCATTCATGCGCGACGCGAAGATCCTGCTGCTCGACGAGCCGACGTCGGCGCTCGACGCTCAGGCGGAGTACGACCTTTTCGAGCGCCTGCGCTCGCTCACGATGGGCCGCACCGCGGTCTACATCTCTCACCG
>DASRWV010000080.1:0-33995 GCA_035687505.1 Nitrosotalea sp. | reverse complement strand
GGAAATGCCTACAGGCACCATCAAGAAACTGGTCGCGGACCGTGGCTTCGGCTTTATCGCAGCCGAAGACGGTAAGGAATTCTTCTTCCACCGGAGTGGCACCGAAGGTGACTTCGACAGCCTCCAGGGTGGCGAGAAGGTTTCGTTCGAGGTTGAGGCGAGCCCCAAGGGCCCGCGCGCCAAGAGCGTCCGCACTCTTTAATTAGAGAAACCGACTGAGAACCCCGGGTCGCAAGACCCGGGGTTTCTTTTTACTCCCTCTCCCCGCAGGGGAGAGGGCTAGGGAGCATTCAGTAAGTCCCATCCTCATCGCCGCTTGCGCGCAGGGGCGAGGAAGAACGCTAACCTCCGAGGTAGGCACGCCGGACGGCGGGGTTGTGCAGCAGGTCGTCGCCGCTTCCCGTCAACCGGATCTGTCCGGTCTCCAGCACATAGGCACGGTCCGCGATCTCGAGCGCGCGCAGCGCGTTCTGCTCCACGAGCAGGATGGTCGTTCCTTCGCTGTGTATCTCCTCGATCGCCGAGAACACCTCGTCCACCATCTGTGGGGCGAGCCCCAGAGACGGTTCATCGAGCAGCAAGAGCCGCGGCTTGGCGAGCAATCCTCGCGCGATCGCGAGCATCTGCTGCTCGCCACCTGAAAGAGTTCCGGCCAGTAGCGCGCGCCGCTCGCCCAGGATCGGAAAGCGCTTCATCACACTTTCGATCTCTTTGCGTGTCGTCGCCGCGTCGCTCCGGCTTCCCCACGTGGCGAGCTCGAGGTTCTCGAGCACGGTCTGGCGGGCGAGGATCTCGCGTCCTTCCGGTACCTGGACCAGGCCGCGCCGGACTATCGCGGAGGAGTTCGCGGCCGTGAGGTCGAGTCCGTCGAAGACCGCGGTTCCTGAGTCCGGCCGGATGAGGCCGGAGAGAGTGTTGAGGATCGTCGACTTGCCCGCGCCGTTGGCGCCGATGAGCGCCACGATTTCGCCGGCCGCAACCCGCAGGGAAGCGCCTCGCACGGCGGTGACCGCGCCGTAGCTCACGGTGAGGTCCCGCACCTCCAGAAAGGCATCTGTCGGCTCCAAAGCGTCCGCACCACCCGTTGCCTCGAGCGGTTCATCGGCATCGCCGACGCCAGACGCACCTGGCGCGCTGGACACCTCCTTGTCGCCACGTGTGCCGAGATACGCTTTGATCACTCCGGCGTCCGTGGACACCTCATCCGGTGTGCCCTCCGCGATCTTGCGTCCGAAGTCGAGGACCGCGACTCGCTTGCAAACTCCCATCACCAGGCGCATGTCGTGGTCGATGAGCAGGATGGTGAGCCCGTCCAGGTTCAGGCGCTCGATCAGGTCGCGCATGCCTTGTTTCTCGGACGGATTCATGCCCGCCGCGGGCTCGTCGAGGATCAGGAGGCGTGGCCGAAGCGCGAGGGCGCGAGCGATCTCGAGCCGGCGCTGATCGCCATAAGGCAGGGTGCCCGCCGGGCGCCCGCCGATGTCCTTGGCGGCGAGGCCCACGGTGTCCATGAGCTTGCGGGCTTCGTCGAGCCGGCTGCGCTGGTCGCGGCGGAACACCGGGAGGGTCGCGAGCTGAGCGAGCGTGTCGTCGCGCCGGCGCGTGTGCATTCCGACGACCACGTTTTCGAGCGCGGTCAGATCCTTGAACAGCCTGATGTTCTGAAACGTGCGCGACATGCCGAGCGCGGCGATTCGATGCGCGGGAAGCCCTGTGACCTCGTCCGACTGCAGCCAGGCGTGGCCAGATTGGAAGGGGACATAGCCCGTGATGACGTTCACCAACGTCGTCTTACCGGCGCCGTTGGGTCCGATCAGCCCCTGGATCGACCCCTGCTCGACCTCCAGCGACACCCCGTCAACGGCATGAACGCCGCCGAAGTGCCGCTGGACCTTATCCAGGCGTAGGAGCACTGACTCGAGCTCGACGCGGCCACCACGAGGGCTTGATGATGGCCAGCCCACCGCGGCCGACAATGCCCTGCGGTCGGAAGATGATCACCGCGATCAAGAAGATGCCGCTGACGATGTTGATGTATGGGCCGGCGGCGTCGAAGACGTAGGGAAGCAGCGTGATGATCAGCGCGCCCACAACAGGGCCGAGGACGAATCCGCTGCCGCCGAGCACCGCAAAAGTCAGGATCTGGACAGCGCGCGTAACGCCGAAATTCCCTTCTCCGGGGTCGACGTTGAACGTCAGGTGTGCCTCCAGGGCTCCTGCGTAGCCCGCCATCAGAGCGCTGATGACGAACGCGACCATCTTGTAACGGGCGACGTGGATGCCCTGGCTCAGGGCGGCGAGCTCGTCCTGGCGGATCGCCGCCCACGCGTTGCCCAGCCGGCCTTTGGTCAATCGCCAGATCACGAACACGATGACGATGAATGAGGGCAAGATGAAGTTGACTCCGCCCAGAGGGTCGGCCTTGGGGTTGCTCAGGCCGAGACCCTCGCCGGTGATGGGAACGTTGAGGATCACCCCAAGCCGAAGCGCCTCGATGAACCCGATGGTGGCAATGGCGAGGAACACGCCGCGCAGGCGGAGCACCGGCAGCCCGACGAGAAACCCGACCAGACCGGCGAGAAGGGCTGCCACGAGCATATTGATGGCGCCTGGCGTGTGCCAGTGGAGTCCCATCAGCACCGACACGTAGGCGCCGATGGCCATGAATCCCGGCGCGGCCAAAGACAGCTGACCGGAATACAGGACCAGGAACATCGACGTCGCGACAATGCCGTTGATCCCGATCTGGCCGATCAACAGCGTATGCGACGTATAGAACCCGACCGGATCGCTGAAAAGCGCGATGAAGAAGTCCATCAGATGCGTTCTCTCAGCCGGGTGCCGAAGAGGCCTTGCGGTCGCAGGATCAGCACCAGAAACAGCGCGGCGAAGGCGACGCCTCCACTCACGCTGCTGTTGAAGGTGATGAAGGCCAGGACCTCGATCAGCGCGAGCAGGTACCCGCCGATGACCGCGCCGGCAACGCTTCCCATGCCGCCGAGCACGATGATCGCGAGGCCCCGAACCTCCACCTGATCGCGACCCATGTACGGGCTGATGCCACCGAGCGCGACGCCGAAAAGGATGCCGGCGAGCCCCCCGAGTGCCGAGGAGATGACGAGGGTCAGCGAGATGATCCGGTCGACGTCGAGTCCCATCAGGCGGGCGGCGCGAGGGTTTTCCGCTACCGCGCGAAGCCCGCGGCCGACCTGCGTGTATCGAATGATGTAACCGAGCAAGAGCATCAGCGCGATGGCGATCGGGATGATCGCGACCTTGACTGCCTCGAGCGTGAGGTTTCCAACATGCCATGTCGGATTGGGAATCGTGCTGACTGGAAAAGCGACCGCGTTGGCCCCGTCCTTCCACAACCAGGCAAAGAAGGAACCTGGCTTGCCTTGTTCAACAGCGGCCAAGATGACCAGCGCGAGGCCGATGGTGGAGATCAACGCCGAGATGGGCGGGGCGCGCCGCCGGCGGAGCGGCCTGAGGCAAACGTGCTCGATCACCAAACCCATGAGGGCCGAGACAAGAATGCCGCCGACGCATGCGACCCAGAAGGACTGGCCGTAGCTGACCACCAGCGTGTAGGTCACTGCCGCTCCGAGCATGAAGACGGCGCTGTGGGCGAGGTTGAGGATGTCCAGCACCCCGAAGACCAGGGTGTACCCGACGGCGAACAGAGCGTAGATGGAGCCGATGAAGATCGCGTTGACGATCTGCTGGTCCATCAGATCAGCAATTTAATTGGAGTGGGGGAGCGGGCGACGCTCCCCCACGGTTTTGTTATGAAGCCTTGATTTCTTTGACGAGCGTGAACCCGCCGTTGCCGTCCATCTGGATGATCCAGACCGTCTGCTTCACGTCGTGGGTGCTGGTGAACTGGAACGGCCCGAGTGGAGTCGACGGCAGGTTGACCGACTCCATCGCCGTGCGGAGCTTGTCGCGGTCACCCGCGATGGCGCTGGCGCCGAAGGTGAGATTGGCGCGCCTGGCCGAGTCGGCCAGGATCTTGATCGCCGTGTAACCCTGGGCGGCGAACTGGTCGGGGTCCTTGCTGTACTCGGTCTTGTAGGCGCTGACGAAGTCCGCGTTGGAGGGGAATGTGTTGCCGAGGTACCACGCGCTGCCGCTTCGCGCGCCCTTGCCGTTAGCGGCCGCCTGCTTCGACACGGCGGCGGTGTTGAAACCGTTGCCGCCGAGGAACTGTCCTTGCCAGCCCTGCTTGCGGGCCGCGGTCATGATCTGGGCAGGGATCTGGCCGAGCGACGTGATGAAGATGACGTCGGGCCTCAGCTGCACCGCCTGCGTCACGTAAGGAGTGAGGTCGGGGTCCCCTTTGTTGAACGGGATCGTTTTGAGCAGCTGAATGCCGTTCTTGTCTGTGTTGGCCTGGACGATGGTGCCCCCGTCTTTGGAGAACTTGTCGTCCTGCGCCACCAGCAGCACGCCGGTCTTCGGGTGCGCCTCATCTGCGTACGCTTTGATGTTGGTCGGTATTGCGGTTTCTTCACCGAGGCTGTCGCGGAACACATACGCACAGGCTGTGGTCTCGGGGAATTTGCAGTCCGGCACGATGTGGATGCCGGTAGTGCTCACCGCGAGGATCGGAGTCTTCAGGGTCTCCGCCAGCGGGTGCACAGTCAGCGCGGAGTTGGAAAGTGTCGGTCCGAGCAACGCGAGAACTTGATTCTGCTGGATGAAGGTCTGGGCCTTTTGAGACGAAATATTCTTGTCCGACTGGTCGTCTTCGACCGACAGGTCGATCGTCGCGCCGTTGACGCCGCCTGAGGCATTGATCTGCTTGACAGCCAGCTTCATGCCCTCCTGGCTCGATGGGCCGTAGACACCGCCGGCCCCGGTGAGTGAAAGGATTGCCCCCAACTTGATCGTCTTGCCCGAGTAGGACGGGGCGCCGCCTCCGCTGGAACCGCACGCTGCAACGAGTGCAGCCACCGCCAGCAAACCGACCAGATGCAACCGCTTCATGTGCTCCTCCCCCGAAGAAAAACGATCTTGGCTGGTGCTTACCGTACCAAACCTGAACCGAACCTACGCGTTCAAGCGCTTGACCAGACGGGGGATGTCCAGTTTGGGCTGAGGGTACTGCGGGTCCATCTCCTGGAGCGTCTCGAGCAGGATCCGCGAGACTGCCCAGTTGCGGTAGTCCTTGATGTTTGCCGGGATGATGTACCACGGGGCCCAGGGCGTGGAGCAGCGGGCAATGGCGGTGCCGTATGCGCTCTGGTACTCGTCCCAGTAAGCCCTCTCGTCGATGTCGTGCTCGCTGAACTTCCACCGCTTGTCGGGGTCGGTCAGCCGCTCGAGCAAACGCCTGCGCTGCTCGTCGTACGAGATGTGGAGACAGAACTTGATGACCTTGGTCTTGCTTCGAACCAGCTCTCGCTCGAACTGGTTGATCAATCCGTATCGCCGCTCGATCACTTTTGGCTCGGCCAGCTTATGGACGCGGGCGATCAGGACGTCCTCGTAATGCGAGCGATTGAAGATTCCCACCTGGCCCGGAACCGGCAGGTGCTTGCGGATGCGCCACAGGAAGCCGTGCCGCTTCTCCTCGGGGGTCGGAGCTTTGAAGGTGGTGATCGAAACCCCCTGAGGGTTGAGGTTGCCGATGACGTGGGTGATGGTCCCGTCCTTCCCGCTGGTGTCCATGCCCTGAAGCACTATCAGCACCGATCTCTTGTGCTCCGCGTAGAGGCGTTCCTGAAATTTGAACAGTGCCTTCTGGTGCTTCTTCTGGTCCTTGAGCGCGCGCTTGGGAGCCTTCAGTCCGGGCGTCGAGTCTGGGTCCCAGTCCGCCATGCGGACGGTGCCGTCGTGCGGTTCGGCGCGCAGCAGCTCTCGAAGCTGCTTCTTAGCCACGAAGGTGAGTGTAAGTTTTAGGCGAGCTCCACCGGTACTACCTCGAGCGTGATCAGGTGGTCGCCCCGCAGGATGTCGAGCGCGACTTTCGATCCGATGCGCGCCTCGACCATGAGGCGCTGCAAGTCGCCGGCCTTCGCCACAGCCGTACCGGCCACCGACACGATGATGTCGCCGCTCCGCAGCGCAGCGCCCGCGGCCGGGCTGCCGCTGACGACCTCTTGCACCTCGACGCCCGCCTTCCGCCCAAGCTTTTGCGCCGCGGCGGGGGACAGGGCGCGATTGCCACCTGCGATCCCGAGATAGGCACGGCGCACCCGGCCGTTGCGCATCAACGCCGACAGGATGGCCTCGGTCGTTCTGTTCATTGGCACGGCCAATCCAAGACCCATTCCGGCGACCGCGGTGTTGACGCCGATGAGGCGAGCCTGCCAGTCGGCCAGCGCCCCTCCAGAGTTGCCAGGATTGAGCGCGGCGTCGGTCTGGATCACGTCCTCGATGAACCTCCGGTGCCCGTTGCCGTCGGCGGTCGCCAGCGAGCGGCCTAACCCACTGACGACCCCCGACGTGACAGACCCTGAGAACCCCATCGGATTGCCGACCGCGACGACGAGCTGGCCGACGCGCAGCTGGTCGGCGTTTCCGATCCGCAACGGCTCGAGCGTGGCGCCTCTGGCGCGGGCGACGGCAAGGTCGGAGAGGGGATCCGCGCCGACCACGTCCACGTCGTATTCGGTGCCATCGATGAACGAAGCGCTTGCGGAGCCGCCCTGGGCGACAACGTGGGCGGAGGTGACGAGAAAGCCGTCGGGCGTGATGACCACGGCCGATCCAGCTCCGCCTCGTCCGGCCCGGCCGACGCGCAAGCTGGCGACCGCGGGAAGGACCCGCTCAGCGACCGAGGTGACGACTGTGGAGTAGGCGTCGAGAGCGGCGGCTTCGGTGTTCGCGGTGGCTTGGTCCTGCATGGTGTTACAAGATTACGACGCTACAGGCCGAAACATTCCATCCCCCTGGAGCCCTAGGCGGGATATACGGAAACCTCGGTTGCCTTGACTGCTACCCAAACCGCGCCGCCGGCTTGCAGCCCGAGCTCGCGTACCGCCGCAGGGGTCACCTCTGCGACCAGAGGGACCGGGCCCTTGACTCGCACCCGCACGCGCTCGCCATGCAGGTCGATGTCCTCGACCTCTCCCTGCCAGATGTTGCGCGGCGTTCCTTCGGGGCGAGAGAGATAGAGGGCCACGGCCCGGGGGTGGATGACGGCGAAGACGTCGCCCTCGCCTGCGTCCGGCGCGGCCACCGATGCGCCGCTCGTCAGCTCGACATGGTCTCCCCGGCCCTTGCCGCGAACGAGGTTGACGCCGGCAAGATCGGCGACGAAGCGCGAGCGCGGCCGGGCGGTGACCTCCTCGGGCGTTCCGCTCTGGACCACTCGTCCGTTCTCCAGGACCACGAGCCGGTCGGCCAGGGTGATCGCCTCCAGCGGATCGTGCGTGACGATCAGCCGGACGCCGCCAAACGAGGCAAGCTGGCGCGAGAGCTCGCGCCGGACCTCGGCGCGAATCGTGACGTCCAATGCGGAGAGCGGTTCGTCGAGGAGCAGCAATCGCGGCTCGGTGGCAAGCGTTCGCAGGAGTGCGACACGCTGCGCCTGGCCGCCTGACAGCTCACGTGGCATCGACCCCGCCTTCTCGGCGAGTCCAGCGCGTTCGAGCCAGCCGCGCGCGAGCTGCTTTGCGTCGGGCCGCCGCTGCGCCTGCAGGCCGAAGGCGACGTTGTCGAGCACATTCAGGTGCGGAAACAGCACGTGGTCCTGGAAGACCAACCCCACGTGGCGCTCCTCAGTCGGCACACGCAGTCGGGTCGCGGAGTCCTCCAGCACCTGCCCTGCGAGCTCGACGCGGCCGTCAATTTTGATGAGCCCTGAAAGCGCCCGGAGCAACGTCGTCTTGCCGGCGCCGTTCGGCCCGAGGATGGCGACTGTCTCGCCGGCATCGACGGCCAGCTGCACGTCGAGGGTGAAGTCATTGTGGCGGACCTTGATGTGGGCGTTGAGGCTCACGGCTCACCCAGCCACCGGTCTCGCATGCCGACCAGGATGGCCAGCGAGACCGCGAGAAGGATGAGGCTGAGGATGATCGCGGAGTCGGGTCGTGTCTCGAGTGCCACGTAGACGGCGATCGGAACCGTCTGCGTGCGCCCCGGGAAGTTTCCGGCGAATGTGATCGTGGCTCCGAACTCGCCCAGCGCGCGCGCCCAGCAGAGCACCGCGCCGGAGAAGATCGCCGGGCGCAGCAGGGGCACCGTGACCCGAGCAAAGACCATCCAACCTCTCGCTCCCAGGGCTCTCGCTGCTTCCTCGTAACGCGGGTCGAGAGAACGCAAACCACCTTCGACCGCGATCACGAGGAACGGCATGGCGACGAATGTCTCGGCCATCACGGCGGCGGCGGTGGTGAACGGAATCTGAATGCCGAACGCCTGATACAGGAACGAGCCGACAAGGCCTCGGCGTCCGAAGGCAAGGAGAAGGGCCACCCCACCGACCACCGGAGGAAGCACCATCGGCAGCGTGGTCAGCGCGCGCATGGCGCCACGGACCTTTCCTGTGGTTCTGGAAAGAACCAGTGCGAGCGGAATTCCCAGGACGAGCGACACCGCGGTTGCCGCCAGGGAGCAGAAGAGCGAAAGCCCCAGCGCAGTCACGGTTTCCGGAGATGTGATGCCGGCCACCGCCTGATCCCACGGCGCGCGGACGAGGAGACCCGCGAGCGGGAGGAGGAAGAAGAGGAGGCCCAGCGCCGCCAGCATCACGAGCGTCGCCGGCAGGCGTGGCCTTGTCACGCCGGCTCGAATCCGGCGTCCTTGAGGAAGTTCTGGCTGCCCAAGACGTATTGCATGAAGTGGTCGCCGTTCTGCAGATGGGTCCCGCTGCGTACCAGGGCAATCATGTAATCGGCGATGACATTCGCGGCGTCTGGGATCGGGACGCCGTCGACCTTGCGGCTCGTCACTATGTCGCTCACGTAGACGATTCCGGCATCAGCCTCACCAAGGGCAACCTTGCTCAACACGCCGGTTACCTGCGTCTCCAGGCTCGCGGTGTGAACAGAGACGCCCGCCTTGGCGAGGGCTTGCTGCGCATACTTTCCCGCGGGCACCGACGGATCGGCGAGCACCACGACCACCCCGGGCCGCGCGAGGTCCGCAAGCGTGTGGATGTTCTTGGGGTTGCCGCGCTCCACCGCTATCTCGAGCTTGTTGTGAGCTAATACCTTCGGCGTGTCGAAGATCAATCCCGCGGTCTGAAGCGTCGTCATGTGCGAGGTGTCGGCTGACGCGAAGACGTCCGCCTGGGCGCCTTGCTGTAGTTGAGCGGTCAGCGTCTGCGTTCCTGCGTAGTTGAAAGTGACGTCGAAAACTCCGCGGTACCGCTTGGCGATTGCGTCGAAAGCCGGTTGCAGGGAGGCAGCGGCGAAAACTGTCAGGGGTTCGGGTTGTCCCGCACAACTGCCGCTGCCGCCGCCGCAGCCGCGGTCAGCACAAGCCGTCAGCAGGGTGACCGTCAGCAGGACGGCGGTCATGGCCCCGGTCGCACCTTTAGTCACGCGGCAGCTCCACTCCGACGTTGGTCGCCTTGACCACGGCGACCGCGGGCATGCCGGGCTTCAGCTTCAGCTCATCCACCGCTTCGCGCGTGAGCAAAGAGACGAATCGATGTGGCCCGGCCTGGATCTCGACCTGCGCGGCGACGCGGTCTTTGATGACACGGGTGATGATGCCGGGGAAGCGGTTCCGCGCCGATTGGGCGACGGGCGGTTCAGCTTTGGCCGGCCGCTTCGGCTTCGCGAGACGCGCGAGCGAGGCGCCGTCGATCAGCCGCTGCCCGCCGGAGCTGCGAACGGCGGTGAGGCGCCCGTCGTCGACCATGCGTCGCACCGTGTCCGGGCTGACGCCGAGCATCTTGGCGGCCTGACCGAGCCGATAGTTAGGCATTACTCGGTAAAGCCTAGCATTTGCCAGAGTTGTGGCGAGGGACGCTAGATCAGAACAGGTAAGTCCGGAAGGGGTGACTCGGAGCCGTACTCGAAGGCGGCAGAAGCTGGACGGCGAACTCGGGCGAGGACCTCATCGTCCTGCGTCAACCGCAGCTCCAGGTCGGCGACCTCGGTGTGGTAGCAGACTCGCGACCCACCTCGCGGATCCGGCAAGGTCACCCCGATCAGGTCGGACCGCCTCGGCGTCACCGCCACGTGCAGCCGCCGCGGTCCCAGCTTCGCTTGCGCCGTCCACGATTCCGGCGCGATCGATCCGCGGTTACCGAGGACCTGGACGGGTCCGTTGAAAATGAAGCGCTGTTGTCGCGTGTGCGTGCCCACGGGCGTGCCGACAAGCTCACCTCCGATCGGTGAGCGCACGCGCGACGTGGCGCCGGCCACCCAGAAATCGTCGCCCGACGCGAAGCCCAAATTCCATTCCAGCGCCTGATGTGAGCCCCACGTGTGGTGCTGGCCGCCCGGTGCGTGCTCGAGATATGAGGTCTTGCCGTTGACCTCGATCCTTCCAGACACCTTGATCGCAGGCTGGACACCGATATTGGCGACAGATGAGATCAGGTCCCATGGGGGACGCAAGAAGGGAAAGGGCTGCTCGCGCGAGTCCCAGCGCAGGTCCCAGGTCATCCTTCCGCGTTCGCTCTCGATCTCGCCCGAGCAGCCGTTGCGAACGAGCAGCGCATCACCGATCCGAAGCAGAAACGGTCGGGATTGAACCTGCAGGGAGCTCAGGGGAAAGGTCGTTTTGGCGCCCCAGTTCGCGCTCGGATTCTCGTGCTCGAAATAGAAGCCCCACAGCGCGCTGTGTGCCTCTGCCTCGACGCCCGGCGCCGGATTGAAGGTGCTGTACCTGATCCAGTAGCCCTGCCGCTTCGCTGGCTCGTTGACAGTCACGTACCAGGCCTCGTACGTTCCGGGGCGACCCTGGCGTCGGGCGGCGTTCGCCGCATCTACATCCATCTTCCTTGCGCCATTACGAATTCTTCACATCCGGCTGATGTCATGCGTCGGAGCGAGGGATTGAATTGGGGCATGAGCGTTGCAACAGGTCGTGAAAAGGTCGCTTCGGTAGATCAGCCACCGCGTCGCGGCCTCACCCGGCGCCAGGCGCTGGCCGCCGCTTTGGCGGCCGGGGTCGGGGTCGGGGCGGTGCGCCTCCTGGGTGGGTCGATGCAAGGCATCGGCAGGCCGGGAGCGGGATCAACCATGGATTGGATCTCGCCGCTTGCTTCAGAGTCGGCGCGCGTCATGCAGGTGCTCCGCAGGACGAGTTTCGGATACACGGCCGCGCAGCTCGAGTCGGCGCTGTCCGACGGTTTCAGCAAGACGGTCGACCGTCTGATCGAGACCAAGCCGGTCGAGCCCCCGGTGCTCGCCGCCGCCGGCACGCCGGGAGGACGTTTTGCCGTCGGGCAGCTGCAGCAGTGGTGGCTCGACCACATGCTCAGCACGGCGACGCCTTTTGCCGAGCGCATGACGCTCTTCTGGCACGGCCACTTCACAAGCGACTACCGCAAGGTCGGCGACGAAAACTTCATGTACTGGCAGAACCTCACCTGGCGTCGGATGTCGATGACGGACCTTCGGTCGATGCTCATGCAGGTCACGTCAGACCCGGCGATGCTGAAATACCTGGACCTGGCCCAGTCCACCGGACAGAGTCCCAACGAAAACTACTCGCGCGAGCTCATGGAGCTGTTCACGATGGGCGCGGGCAACTTCACCGAGACTGACGTGCGGCAGAGCGCGAAGGCGCTCGCCGGATGGCAGCTGCCGCAGCCGGACTCATATGCCACGGTCATCGTCGACAAGGCGACCAATGCGACGCGCAAGCTGCCGGTGTACTCAGCGCAGAAATCTGGAGTGCTCAACTCCAAACGCGCATTCAACGGGAGCGTCACATTCCTCGGCAAGACCGGCCCGCTCGACACGCAAGGAGTGATCGATCGCATCCTCGCGCAGCCGTCAACGGCTGTTTACATGGCGACCAAGGTCGCGCGGCATTTCGTCACGGCCCAGCCGGACGCCGCCTATGTCAAGGGCCTGGCGGACACATTCCGTCGCAGCAAGTACGACATGAAGACCTTGATGCACGCGGTGTTTACGAGCCCCCAGTTCAACGCTGCGCAGAGCTACAGGACCCTGGTCAAGACGCCGACCGAGTTCATGCTCCACGCCACCCAGGCGCTCGGCGCGACCAATCTATCCAAGCTTGTCGCGGGCGCAGGAAGCGGGATGGGCCAATCACTCTTCGACCCTCCTGACGTGAACGGCTGGCCGACCAACGAGTCGTGGATCTCGTCCAACACCGTGGTCGAGCGAGTGAACTTCGTCACTGCGGCGATGAACCAGGTGAAAAAGTCGGTACCCAGTGCTGCGGATGCGTCGCGGACGCACCTTGACGGCGTCCTGAGCCCGCAGACCGCAAAACTTCTGAATCAGGCGGCTGACGATCGCGCTCGCTGGTTCATCACGCTCGCATCCCCGGAATTTCAGCTCAAATAGGTGCAGGAGAAATGACCAAAGAGATCGGTATCAACCAGCTCAAGCGTCGCGACTTTCTGAAGGCCGGCCTCGTGTTCGGAGCGGGAGCCGCAGGCTTGGCTGCCGGGTATGCAGCGGTGCCCGATGCCTTCGCGCGCGCGGTCTACGCTGCCAAAAAGGAGGGCGTTGCCAACGACAACATCCTCGTCATGATCCAGCTCGCGGGTGGCAACGACGGATTGCGCACCGTCGTGCCGATCGCAGATCCCACGCTGCACGATCTGCGCCCGAAGCTTGCCGGTTCGATGGTCTCTCAGGCCCTGCCGCTCAACAACCAGTGGGGTCTGAACCACAACCTCGGCGCCATCAAGGGGTTGTGGGACAAAGGAAAGGTTGCAATCGTCCAGGGTGTCGGCTACCCCAACCCGACCTTTTCGCACTTCGAGTCGATTCGCATCTGGGAGACCGGGGACCCGACCCGTAGGCAGGTCAACGGCTGGCTCGGGCGAACTCTGGCGACCGCGTATGACTCCAACGGCCATCCGCTCACAGGATGCGCGTGCGGCACCACCAACGTCCCGGGCGCGCTGCGCGACCTGCAGGCCACGATGACCGTGATCCAGGACCAAAAGAAATTCGGGTTCAGCGGTGGCAGCGAGGTCGAGGCTGCGGTCGGAGCCCTGTACAAGGGCACCCCGGGGATCTACGGCGCCCTTTTCGACACCGCGATGGCGACGGCGACCACGACGATCAGCACGCTGCGCACGTCTGCGGCGAGTTACCAGCCGATGGCCGATTACACCGACAAGGTCAAGCTTGTCTATTCGTCGAAGAACCAGCTCGCGGCGGCGCTGCAGCTGGCGGCGGAGTTGATCGTCACCGGGACCGGCGTCAAGCTGTTGCACGTGACGCTTGGCGGCTTCGACACCCACTACACCGAGCTCAACCGCCACGATGACCTCATGGGCTACCTCGACACTGCCGTCGGAGCCTTCTACCAGGACCTGGCTGCGCACGGCATGGCGGACAAGGTGCTCATCGCGACATGGTCTGAGTTCGGCCGCCGCCCCAAGGAGAACGCCAGCGGAGGCACCGACCATGGAGCGGCCGCGCCGCTGCTGTTGATCGGCAACCCGGTCAAAGGCGGTCTCTATGGCGATGCGCCGAGCCTCACCAGCCTCGACAAGACGGGCAACCTGCCTTACTCAGTCGACTTTCGCTCGGTGTACCAGGAGATCCTCGCCGGTCACCTCGGCGCCGGCTCGAACCAGATTCTCGGGGCGACGTTCGATCGCATTCCTTTCCTAGCGGCGCCGGTCGCCGTCGCCTGAGATGCGCACTGTCGTCCTGAGAGCCGGGGCGACCGTGCTCACCCTCGCGGCAACGCTGTTGTCGTCTGCATATGTCACCGCCCATCTGAAGAATCCGGCCGCACCGCTGCAGCCGACTGTCGTCAAAGCTGCTCGGCCAGGCGGCCCAACGCTCGGACCTTCGGTTCAGCCCGGCAGTGGGCGGCCCGTGACGTCGACCTATGCCTCCTGACGCGCCAGTCGAAGCTCATCACTTTCAGGCGATCGGGACCAACTGCAGCCTGTTTGCCGTCGGGCTGTCACGGAGCCGGCTCCTTGAAGGCGAGTTCTGGGTGCACCGGCTCGGGGCGCGACTGACGCGCTTTTCGCCCGACAGCGAGCTGTCGCGATTCAATGCGTCGCCTGGACACTGGATGGACGTCAGTCCTGAGCTGGAAACGCTGTTACGCGAGTCGCTTCGAGCATTCGAGACTAGTGGAGGCCTGGTCAACGTCGCTGTGCTGCCGTCGATGACGGCGATTGGCTACACCAGGCCGTTTGCGGAGAGTCGGCCTACAGCGACAGTGTCCGATGCGCGCCCGCTGCCCGCCTTGCCGGACGTGCTCACGGTCCGCGCGGGCGCTGCGCGACTCGAGCCGGGGGCGGGCATCGACCTGGGCGGAATCGCCAAAGGGTGGATGGCCGACCGGTTGCGTGAATCACTGGGGCCGAACACGCTGGCGAACCTCGGAGGCGACATCAGCGCGGGCGGACCGGGACCGGCCGGCTCTGGTTGGCCGGTGGGTTTTGCCGGAGTCACGGTGCTGCTGCGCGACCAGGGTGCGGCCACCAGCGGCGTGCGCCGGCGCCGGTGGGGAGAGCTCCATCACCTGATCGACCCACGCACGGGTGTGCCGGCGAAAACCGGCCTCGAAGAGGTTTCCGTCGTCGCCGCGAGCGGGCTGGAGGCGGAAGTCGTCGCCAAGACGGCGCTGCTGGTCGGCCCCGAGCTGGCGCCCGTCTACTGCGCGGCTCACGCTCTGGCGTGGTGGCTGAGCCCCTGACATGACGGCCGACCAGTTCTACTGGGTCCTCGCGCGAGTCGCGGGACTCAGCTCGTATGCGGCGCTGGCGATCGCCCTGGTAAGCGGGATCGCGCTTCGCACCGCGGTGCTCGACTGGCTGGGCAGCAATCGCACGCTCCGAGCACTTCATGAATACACGACAGTGCTGTGGATGCCGCTCGCCGCTGTACACATCTTGTCACTGCTGCTCGATCAGACCGCTCGCATCGGTTTGCTGGACGTGGTGGTCCCTCTTCATTCCAGCTACGGCGCGCTCGGCATCGGACTGGGTGCCTTATCGGTTGACATCCTTCTGATCGTCACCGTCACTGCGTACTTCAGACGTCAGATGCGCCCGGCGCTGTGGCGGTTTTTGCACCGTCTCTCTTACGTGGCGTTCGCGCTGATGTTCTTCCACTCTGTGCTGAGCGGAACCGACTTTAGCGACCCGATCGTTTCCGCCATCACCTGGGCAACCGGCGCGATGCTTCTGTTGCTTGCGGCGGTCCGGGCGGTCTGGGGTCGCCTACCTGCTCGCTAACTCGCCGGCACCAAGTGTCGGAGCTCCAGAACGCGCTGCCTCAAGGCGTCCTCCGCTTCCAGCGGCGTGTCGATCTCTTTGCGCTCGCGGTGCCAGCGCTCCATGGCGAGGTCCAGCTGGGCCGACTGAAGGCGCGCGACCTGGAAATACGCTCTCAGCCCGCCGCGCCTGAAAGCGCGCAGTCGCTGCTTGAGACGCTGCCACGGGCTGGCGAGGACCGGCACCTCGTCCATCAGGATCGTCCCGGACCCGCTGGCCGCCTCCTTACGAAACTGGTCGACGAGTCCTATTGCCTCATAACGGATCCCGAAGAGCAGCAGCGCGACCACGGCGGCTGTGAAGGGCCCGGTCATGATCAGCGTGCGGAGGTGGATCTCGAGCAGTCCCAACACACCGGGGTCGATCGGGAAAAACGTGATCCACGCGTCCCACGCGAAATGCCCGGCGATGGCGATGAGGAATCCGCTGAGGATGGCCAGAGCTTTCTGTCGGGGATGCGGCAGCTGACGCGCCACCCCAAGACCGGCGCCGATGAACGCGGTATAGGTCGCATGACCAAAGAAGAGGCCGAGGACCTGCCTGCCGTACCACTGGAATCCCGCGGCCGCCCACCCGAACCCCTCGGGCTCGAAGATCGAGTAGAGGTTCGTCATGTAGGCAACGGACTCCAGGAAGTTGAACCCGAGTCCCACCGCTGCTCCGTAGACGATGCCATCGACGACGTCGTCGAAGTCGTCGCGCATGACCAGAAAGAGCAGCACCACCGCGACTCCTTTGGCCAGCTCTTCGAGCAGGCCGGCTGAGAATGCGGTGGAGGCGTCTAGGCCGGGACCTGGGACCAGCGTGTGTTGAGCTGTTGCGTCCCAAAGGCTCTCGCCCCAGATGACAAGGCTGGTCGCGACGATCGCGCCCCACGCGGCTGCGACGAGAACCAAGCGCCATGGCTCCTTCTCATTGCGGTCCATGCGCCGGACGACGAGCAGCCCAAAAGCGGTGGTGGGCAGACATGCCAGCGCGCAGATCCCGGCCACTGTTGGACCGGCTGACTGCGTGAAGACGAAAACGTCGATCACGAGCAGCCACAGCAAGACGCCAAACCCCAACAGCACGCCGGCGCGAATGAGGTGTTTGCGGCGGCTGGCGCGATCCCGCGTGAAAGCCCTAACTCCGATGAATGTGCCGAGCGCGATCAACGCGACGGCCAGCAAGCCGTACAGCGAGGCGCGTCCGGGGATGGAATCGAGGTACACGTAGTTGAGGAGTGAGCTGGCGATCAGCGTCAGCACGACGACGCCGGCGACCACTGCAGCGATCCAGTAACGACTGGGACGGAGCTTCGAATGCGGATTGGCCGCTGGAGGAGTCGTGTAGGTGTGGGTGCTCACTATCGCTCGACCAGCACGATGCGCCGGGCCAGCACCTCAACAGGCCGCCCGTCCTTCAGTCGCTCCACGACCAACGTGTAGTGACCCGGCAGGCTGTGGTGCAAGCCGGAGGGCACGATGACCGGAACGGTGCTCTCGGGACCGAGCTCAGCCGGCGTGCCCGGGCCAACTCGACCGACGATGCTGCCGAACGAGTTGAACCACCGCGCGTCGACCACGATGTCACGTGGCAGCTGAGACCAATCGACCACCGCCGCGAATTCGTCAGTGCGGGCGAAGGTCGTCCTGTCGGGTCCGTGTGTTGTGCCGGTCGCCGGGTCGTACGCGAACACACCCACGATGTGCGCTGTCGCCCCGGTGGTTTGCCCGGGTGGTTCGAAGTACACGAACTCGACCAGGCCGATGCTCAAGATGACGACTGCCACAGTCGCGAAAACGAGAAGGGTCCGGTACAGCGTGAGGATCTGGTCGTAGGGAGCAACGGACACTGCGGCGCTCAGTCGAATCGATTGGCCGCGCGTTGTCAACAACCATCAGTCGATTTGGATGGTGCGGCGGAGAGGAGTTGAACCTCCACGTCCTTGCGGACACTAGCTCCTGAAACTAGCGCGTCTGCCATTCCGCCACCGCCGCTCCGCGCCGGGCGCGCACAGCGCGCATCAGCGACGCCAAAGTATACCGAGGGCCAGTCGACCGCCCTTCTAACATGGCCTCGTGGACGCAAGCGTCCGAGTCGGGCGGATCGCGGGGATCGAGATCGGACTCAACTGGAGCCTCGCGATCGTCTTCGTCCTCATCGTGTGGACCCTCGCCGGGCAGGTGTTGCCCTCGGTGGCGCCCGGTCAGCAGCAGTCCGCCTACTGGCTCGTCTCCGTGATCGCTGTCGTCCTTTTCTATGTGTCGCTGCTCAGTCACGAGCTGGGTCACGCCATCGTCGCCAGGCGGCTTGGTGTGAAGGTCGACGGCATCACGCTCTGGATCTTCGGCGGCGTCGCGCGCTTGCGGGGCGACGCCGCGACCCCGGGGACTGAGGTGAAGATCGCGATCGCCGGGCCGCTTGTCAGCCTAGCCCTCTCGATCCTGTTTGGAGCCGCGACGTTCGCGCTTGATGCCACCGGCGGGCCGGTTCTGGTCGAAGGCGGCATCGCGTGGCTGGCGGGCACCAACGCGATGCTGCTGCTCTTCAACCTCATCCCTGCGTTCCCGCTGGACGGAGGTCGCCTGCTGCGCGCCTGGCTCTGGCAGCGAAGTGGCGACAGGTATCGCGCCACTTCTGGCGCTGCTCGGCTCGGACGGATCTGCGCGTTCTTGATGATCGGACTTGGACTCCTGTCGCTGTTGATCAACGGCGGCCTCAGTGGCCTCTGGCTGATCTTTCTGGGTTGGTTTCTCCAGTCGGCCGCGCGCAGCGAGGAGTCCCAGGTGCTGATGCGAGGCGCGCTCAGCGGCCTGCTTGTAGAAGACGTGATGTCCCGCGATCTGACGACCGCTCGCGTTCGCGACGTTGGCACCGGCCTGGATGAAGTCGCCAGGGCAGCGCCTGGCGAACCGGTCACCGAGGTGCTCGATCGCTTATCGGGAGCGGCCGGCGGCCAGATCCTCGTGATCGATGGAGGTGAGCTGGTCGGTCTGCTGTCGCCGAGCGACATCGCGCGCGCGCTGAGGGGTAACCAACCGCCAGACGGCAAGCGCACAACCGTTTAAGCTGCTGCCATGCGTAGGGCGGCGCAGCTTGCCGCGCTGCTTTTTCTTCTTGCCGGCTGCGGTGGGTCTGAGGCAACCGCACAACCTGCGCCCACGCCATCGCAGCAGCCTCCAGGCCCGCAGGGTGACACCTGGACCTGGGACGGCGCAGCCTGGCACCGCGCATCGGGCACCGGGCCAACGTCCCGCTACCTGGCCAGCCTCGCCTACGACGCCAAGCGCAAGGTATTTGTTCTCTTTGGCGGCCAGACTTCGAAAGGCTCATCGGACGAAACGTGGATCTGGGACCGAAGCGCTTGGAAAGCAGCGTCGCCGGCACACAGACCAAGTCCGCGCAGGGCAGCCGCCCTTGCATATGACCCCATACGCCAGGTCGTCATCCTTTATGGAGGTCTTATCCAAGATCGTAACGAGGGCTTAGCGGGCGGCGATACGTGGACCTGGGATGGGACCGACTGGACTCAGGTTGACATAGGGCCCGGAGCGGCCGGCAAGCGCGACGGGCCGAGCATGATCACGGCGGGCGACGGAGTGATCCTGTTCGGCGGGCACTACGGCAATATCGACTACTGGGGAGATGCCTGGACATGGGACGGGAGAGGCTGGCTTCGGATCGACAAGGACCCCAAGCCCCGCGGACGCGGCAATGCAGCGCTCGCCTGGAACTCGGTCGATTCATCTCTCTTTGTGTTTGGCGGCACTGGCTTCAAAGCCACCGCCGGCATCGGGGCACAGGGTGAACCTCTAAGTGATGCCTGGTCCCTGACTGGCGCTGCATGGACCGAGCTCAAAGGCTCGGGACCTCCCGCTCTCTACTATGCCAACGCGATCTGGGACGTCAGCCACAAACGAACTATCGTCCTGCTCGGCATGCCTTGCCCGAAACCCTCCGATTCAGCCTGGGCTTGGGACGGCAAAGCGTGGTCGAAATTATCGATGCCAGGCATGTCTGCGCGATGGGGTGCGGCCGCCGCTCAGGACCCTGACGGCAAGGCGCTGCTCTTCGGAGGGTCGGACGAATCGGGCTGCTAGGCCGTTCAGCTAGCTCGCTATGAACAGCGTGTGCCAGGCGGCTTCGACCAGCTCTGGTGTGAGCTGCGGCCGCACCCCACGCGCCGACGACACGTCGACCAGCCGCTCCAGGAGGTCGCGCGGGTGGTTGCCGCGCAGCGGCCGGCCGCTGTACAGGGCGGAGATCATGTCCAACGCGCTCGGTTCCGGCGGGATGGTCAGCCGGTCCCGCTCGCGCTCGAAAATCCGGCACCACATCTCCCATGTCGGGTCTGGCATCAGCACCTTGTAGGAAAGGCGGCGCATGTAGGCCTCGTCGAGCAGTTCAGCGGGCCTCAGGTTCGTGGACAGCGCGAGCTGTGCCCGAAACGGCACCTCGACCTTCCGTCCGCTTGCCGTCAGGTTCATGTAGTCGGTGTCTTGCTCGAGGGGTACGAGCAGCCGGTCGAGGATCTGTTTCGGCGACACGCGCTGGCGGCCCAGGTCATCGATGAGCAGGACGCCGCCGTTGGCCTTGACCTGCAGCGGAGCACCGTACGTGCGGCTGCCTTCCTCCCACGTCGGGTCGAACATGTCGAGCTGGAACTCGCCACCAACCTGGACGAGCGGCCTCGCCACGCGCCGCCACCTCTTGTCGGCGGGCTGGTTGGTTTCGAGCCGGTGGATTGCGCCGTCGAAGATCGTCATGACCTCGCCACCGCCGATGTCCAGCGCGACAGGGATCACGATCGGCCCGCCGAGCAGGCTCGGGATCCGCCGTGCCAGCGTCGTCTTGCCGTTGCCCGGCGCGCCGTAGATGAAGATCGACGATCGGGAGTTGACCGCGGCGCGAACAGCCTCCGTGACGCCGGGCGCCAGCTCGATGCCGCTGAGCACCAGGTTGACCTTGACCAGATCGAGCGTGCCGGGCTTGGCCGCGTCGGCAAGGACCGCCCTGTACTCCTGTTGTGAGACCGGCGCCGGACCCACGTAGCGGGTACCCGAGGCGCCGATCTGCTCGCTGCGGGTCCGCCCCTGCTTGGTGACCGCGTACGCCATCCGCTCGGGGAGCGGCCGGCCCAACCACGGACCTTGCTCGGGAGCCAGGCCGAGCGCATCCAGGAAGTTCGAACCTGTAAGCGACTTCAAGCTGGGTTCGACCGCCACGAATGGCAGAGCGAGCTGGTCGGCAACCTCGAATCCGGTGATTCGCGTCGCCAGCGAGGCAACCCGCAAGATCATGCCCTCGATCAGCGTGCGGTTGATCTCGGGCGGTGGGGGAGGCTCGAGCTCGCGGCTTGGAGCAGGTACCGCCGACGGCACGGGCTGCGGCTGGTCTACGTGCTCGAGGATCGCGCCAAAGATCTTCTTTCCAAAACGTGCGCGGTCTGAGTGGTCGGGCGGCTCACCTTCGCGACGGCGGCTGATCCAGTCCGGCACCTCTTTGAAGACAACGGTGTTGCCGATCAGGAGCTGTACCGTGTCGGGCTCGTCGGTGGACACTCGCACGGCGATCCTGACCAGGTAGCCCTGGCTCTTCAACGCCGCCCAGCTGCGCTCCCAGGCGACGTCGTTGCGCCCCGACCAGGTCTGGCGAACGGTGCGGTCGCGGGCGAGCGTGATGTCTTTGCGGTTTTGGTAGCGACGCCGAACCAGCTCGGTCACGTCTTTGTCGATGTCCTCGGCGACGAGCGCCGCGAGAGGCAGGGCGCGATCGTCGACAGCCGGACGGTTCTTGATCTCGAAGATCGTGTTCGCGGTGGGCGCGAGCGCCCTTATCACGCTCGCGTGCCGGGGGCAAAAGGGAGTTCTCTCGATGAACTGGATATGTCTCCTGCACCACCAGCTTTTGCACTCGCGCCCGGTCAGGTCTTTGTAGGCGCAGGCCCAGCCGCGGCGCTCCTGGCAATCGCTGTAGGTGCACACGCCTGCCGGCTTCTTGCCGTCGGTACGGGGTGGGGCCGGCGACCGTTCGACCTCTTCGTCCACCGCCAGCTCATTCGAGATCGCCTCGACTGGCGGTTGTGCCGCACCCGGCTTTGGCATGTAGTGGAACGCGCCCGAGAATTCCTCACAGCTCTGGAAGCGCTGGCTCGGGTCCTTCGCGGTGGCCTTCCAGATGATCTCCATGATCGGCGAGGGGATCGCGGTTGACGCCCGCGGCCTGTCGAACACCTGCGAGTGCAGCACCGCAGGCAGCGCGCCGGTGAACGGCGGTTCGCCATGCAGCAGCTCGTAGAGGATCATGCCGAGCGAGTAGATGTCCGAGGTGGCATCCACCGCGTCGCCCTTGACCTGCTCCGGCGCCATGTATGCGGGGGTGCCGACCATGCTTCCAGTCGCTGTCAGCCGGTGCTTGTCGTCGACCAGCTTCGAGATGCCGAAGTCGAGGATCTTCGTCTTGCCGCGATTGGAGATGAGGATGTTGTCGGGCTTCAGGTCGCGATGGACTATCGAGTAGTCATGCGCAACCCCGACCGCTGACAGGAGTTGCTGGATCAGGTCGACCGACACGTCGACGCTGAATCGCCCGTACTCGTCCAGCCAAGACCGCATTGAGCGGCCCTCGACCCACTCCATGACGATGAACAGCACCGGGCCGTCCTCGTCGAAGTCGTAGACGCGAACGATGCCTGGGTGGTTCAGCGCGGCAACGGTGGCGGCCTCACGGTGGAAGCGCTGCCGGAAGCTCGTGTCGCTGGAGTACTGCTCGGCCAGGACCTTGATCGCGACCGGGATCTCGAGCCGAGGATGCGTCGACCGGTAGACGACACCCATGGCACCGCGCCCGAGCTCGGCTTCGATCGGATAGCGACCTAGTTGGGTAGTACTCAAGACTCGAACACCAGTCGGTCAGTATGCCGGACAGTACGCGGCTCTCTGCCCCCGTGACGGGAGATCGTCCCGTTGGCGACGCTTCTAGCTAGCCGAAGACGCTCAGCGGCATATAGAAGGAGACGCCGAAGTTGGGCTGGTCGACGATCTGGCTGATCCTGAGGTCGCCGGCGAGGCTGCACAGGATGTAGGCATCCTCGCGGCTCAGCCCGTGGTCCGCCGCCAGCCACGAGATGGCGTCCCGGACTGAATTTTGGGCGTTCTCCATCAGGTCTGGGCCCAGAGCACAGACCGCGTGGTAGCCCATTTCGTCGCTGCGCGGTTGAAGCGGGGCTGCCGGAGTGAGGAAGTGGTAGCTCCAGGGCCGAAGCGAGGCACCTTTGACCACTCCAAATCGGAGTGAGAACGTCATCGGGCATTCGATCCCGGTAACGCAGACCTCGCCGTCTCCCTGCGCGCCATGGCAGTCGCCGGCTGAAAAGAGCGCGCCGCGCACGAAAACGGGCAGGTACAGCTTGGTTCCAGCCGTCAGGTGCCGCGTGTCGATATTGCCGGCACCCTTGGTCGGCGGCAGCACAGCGTGCTGGCCCGGCTCGTCGGTAGCGACCCCCATCGTGCCGCAGAACGGCGCGAGCGGGATGTGGATGTCGTGGCGCAGCTCAGCCGACTTGCGGTCGCCAAGCTCGAAGTAACGGACGTACGGGTCGGGAAAGTCGGCGGCCAGCAGGCCGAGGCCCGGGAGAAGCGCCGTCCATCCCCACGATCCCGGCTTCAGGTCCAGGATCTCGACCTCGAGCGTGTCGCCGGGTTCGGCGCCTTTCACGTAGACCGGCCCGCCGAGCGGATAGAGCCGGTCGAAGTTCAACGTCCCCAGCTTCGAGGCCGGGTCTCCGTTCTTGAGCTGCCCGCCGGTCACCTCTTCGGTTTCGAAATGAACGATGTCGCCTGGGTCGATCTCGACGGCCGGCGAGAGCGAGTTGTCCCACTTGTAGTGGATCTGATTCTTGGCCACCGTGTGTTCCCGCGAAGCGATTCGTGCCATCACTTCTTAGCCTCTTCTTTGATTTCAGCTCTGATCGGTGCCGCGTCGATCCTCAGCACCTTCTTGTCGAACTTGCCCACCGAGGTCTTGGGTACCTCATCGATGAAGCGAACCTCGTCCGGCAGCCACCACTTCGCGACCTTGTCCTTCAGGAAGTCGAGCACCTCGCCCTGCGTGACCTTGCCTTTGAACTCCGGCTTAGGCACCGCAAAGACCACCGGCCGCTCGTCCCACTTGGGATGCGGCAGGCCGATGACCGCGGCTTCCTGAATCTTGGGGTGGGCCATCACAGCGTTCTCCAGCTCGACCGAAGATATCCACTCGCCTCCAGACTTGATCACGTCCTTGGTGCGGTCGACGATCACGATATAACCGTCGGGGCGGATCTTCGCGACGTCCCCGGTCCGGAACCACCCGTCCTCTGTCAGCTTTTCCGGGTCGAAGCCGTTGTGGTAGCCGCGTGCGATCCACGGACCGCGCACCTGAATCTCGCCGAACGCCACTCCGTCCCAGGGCAGCTCTTCGCCGGTTGCAGGATCGCTGATGCGAATCTCGACCCCGGGCGCGACCCTTCCCTGGGTCAAGCGAAGGCTGATCTCTGCTTCAGGATCCAGCCCGTCGGGAACGCGGGCGACGCTGCCCAGAGGCGAGGTCTCCGTCATGCCCCAGGCGTGCAGGATGCGAAGGCCCACGGCGTCCATCGACTCCATCAGCACGCGTGGGACCGCCGAGCCGCCGCACACGACGGTGGTCACCTTCGGCAGGCGCTTGCCCGTCTCCTTCATATAGGCGGTGAGTGCGATCCAGACCGTCGGCACCCCTGCGAGGTAGGTAGCACCTTCTTGCTCAGCCAGCTCCACTATCGACTTGGGGTCGGCTGAGAAGCGCCCTCCGAAGATGAGCTTCGAGCCGGCCATGCCGCAGGCGTACGGCAGCCCCCAGCTGTTGGCGTGAAACATCGGCACCACGGGAAGCACCACATCTTTCTCCGAAACCCCGAGGTTGTCTTTTTGCAGCACGCCCATGGTGTGGATGAACTGCGAGCGATGCGAATAAACGACCCCCTTGGGATTGCCGGTGGTGCCCGACGTGTAGCACATGGCCGCGGCCATGTTTTCGGACAACTTGGGCCACGGGTACGTCTCGCTTTCGGCAGCCAGGAGGGTCTCGTAATCGAGCATGTCGGCCAGGCCGTTGGCGGATGCCGCGGTTGGCGCCGGGGTGCTTTCGCTCATGAGCACTATCTGTTTGATGCTGGGGATCTTGCCCATCAGGGGCTTCAAGAGCGGAAGCAATGACTGATCGACAAATAAAACCTTGTCTTCCGCGTCATTGACTATGAACTCGAGATGCTGGGGAAACAAACGGAGATTGAGGGTGTGCAGCACAGCGCCCATGCAGGGGATGGCGTAGTACAGCTCCAGGTGCCGGTTGTTGTTCCAGGCGAGGGTGGCCACACGATCCCCGGGTTTGACCCCGATTCGTTTCAGCGCGCCGGCCAGACGGTTGATGCGCGGGACCATCTCGCCATAGGTGGTCCGGTGCACTCCCTCATCTCGCTTGGTCACGACCTCTTTCTTCTGGTGCAGCCGTTCGAGACGCCAGAGCACATGTTGAAGAGAGAGCTCGTAGTCCTGCATCAAGCCTTCCAAAGCCGACACCTCCAGCTAGCTAAGTCGATGAGAAGGTCCTGAAAGGTCGATGGTAAGGCCGTCGGCGGTAGGATGCACACCCATGGTTGCTCCGGGTCGGGCCGACCTCCATATGCACACGACGGCAAGCGACGGTTGGCCGACGCCCGAAGAGCTCGTCGAACATGCCGCCCGGCGGGCAAAGCTCGACGTGATCGCGGTCACAGATCACGACACGATCGAAGGCGCCCTGCGCGCGCAGGAACACGCAGCGAAGCGAGCGAGGTTTCACGTCATCGTCGGTGAGGAGGTGTCCAGCCGTGACGGACATATCGTCGCCCTCTTCCTCGAGCGCAAGGTACGGCCTGGCATGTCGGCCGCCGCGACCCTCGATGCGATTCACGATCAGGGCGGCCTGGCGATAGCGGTACATCCTTTCTGGCGGACGCAGCGGCGCGCGAGGACCAGGCCCGTACATGGCGTTGGCTGGCTCGCCGCCGAGCTAGATTTCGACGCCATCGAGGTCGAGAACGCAACGCCGGGCTTCTATCTGGTCAACCAGCTGGCGCGCCGCCTGAACCTTGGCCTCGGTGCCGCGGAGCTAGGCTCCTCGGACGCGCACATACTCGATGCGGTAGGCCGAGCTTTCACCGAGTTCGCGGGCAAAACGCCGGAGGCCCTTCGAGCGGCCATCGAGTCGGGGAGGACGACGGCCCGACGCCGGCGTTATCGCGCAGTCGGGCTGGTGCGCTATGCGGCCTGGGGGTTGAACCACCAGCGCTACGCCGTCGGCTGACCGCCCTACCATGGGGCAGCGCCCGCGTAGCTCAAAGGACAGAGCGCCTGACTTCGGATCAGGAGGTTGCGAGTTCGAGTCTTGCCGCGGGTACCATCGCGCGACGTAAAATCATGCGGCTGCAGCCGGGCGGCTGGCGGAACTGGTAGACGCGCACGTTTGAGGGGCGTGTGGGGTAACCCATCCGGGTTCGAGTCCCGGGTCGCCCACCAGCTGAAGCGCCCGGAGCGACTCTCCGCGTGTTTCCCACCAATCACCGCACAGAATTCGGTGGTTTTCGCGCGGACTCAGGCTCTGGTCTTCACAGGCAGCGTTGCTGCGCCGCCGCCGGACCCTGAATGTTCTTGTGTGGGTCGCCGGCCAATCATTCCTGCAGAGCTCACGTCCGGGCTATTCACACTCGAAGAGGCAAGGCGCGCCGGCTTGAGCTCGCGCCAATTAGAGGGCCGGAGCTGGCAACGGGTCGAGCGTGGGGTCTACAGGTGGGCGGGTCTCACGCCCAGTCCGCGGCTCCAGCTTGCCGCCATCGCTCGCCGCCTCCCGAACGCAGTTTTCTCTGGTCGGACCGCCGGCTGGCTCCATGGGCTCGACCTGCCTCCAGTCGATCCGGTGGAAATGATCGTCCAGGACGTTCGTTTCTCGAGTCGTGCGGGCGTGTGCCTTAGGAGGGCGAGGCTCGCGAACGGCGAAGTCGTTCGATTGAGAGGCTTTACCGTCAGCTCCAGATTGCGAACCGCCGTGGACCTCGGCTCCCACAGGCCGCTGCTCGACGCGGTCATTGCGCTGGACATGGCCCTCCATCACCGAATGGTCAGCCTCACCAAACTGCGCTCCTATATCGAGGCGAACCGAGGCGCCCGAGGCATCGCCAATTTGCGACGCGCCGTCGACCTGGCCGAGCCAACCACAGAGTCGCCGATGGAAACCCGGTTACGGCTCCTACTTGTGACGGCCGGTCTGCCGCGCCCACGCGCTCAGGTCTCCCTCGACGATGAGCATGGCCGCCCCCTCGGCCGCCCCGACCTCTATTACCCCGAGCATCGACTTGGGCTCGAGTACGACGGCGCCACCCATCGGGACAGTCTGGTCGCCGACAACCGCCGCCAGAACCAAATTCTAAACGCCGGCTACCGCCTTCTCCGATTCACTGCCGCCGACATCTTCCAGGAGCCGGAAACCGTGATTGGGCAGGTTCGCCTCGCAATGTCGCAGCGTTGGCCGGTGGCCTCAAACTAAGGGCGTGACCGAGGGCAAGGAGCTGGACCCGGCAACCCAGTTCAAACAGCTGTACGACCAGGAATATCTCTCGGTCTACCGCTCGATCCGAGCTGTCGTCCTCGACGCCGCGGCGGCTGAGGACCTCACCCAGGAGACGTTTGTACGGGCGTACCGCGCCCGTCACCGCTACACCCCGACCGCTCCACCCGGCGCCTGGCTGCGCCGGATCGGGATCAACCTCGCGATCTCCCACCTCCGCCGGCAAAAGCTGGCCCGTTTCTTGCCCGCCCGCCTCTACGTCGCCCCGGACCGCCGAGACTACGATCGGGCGGAGGCCCGCGACGTTGTCGGCAAGGCCATGGCGGCCCTGAGCCCGAAGCTGCGTGCCGCCGTCGTCCTTCATTACTACGACGACATGACGCGCGAGGAGATCGCTGCGGTGCTCGGCGTCCCCGCCGGGACGGTGGCCTCCCGAATTGCGAAAGCGGTGGCAATCATGAGAAAAGCGATGGCGAGCGACCAGGAATCGGAGACCAGGCGTTCGAGTAGTGAAGGTGCCCTACGTGGAAGATAAACCCACACCGGGAGGGTTCGGTACGCCCTCTGAAGTTGACGTCGCCCGGATGATCCGAGCCGAAGTCGAGTCCTGGAACCCACGTCGGGGTCCGGACTGGACGGACATCCTGATCAGGATGGCCGGCACTGGACCGTCCCCGTGGGTCGTGTATACCACCGCCAGCGCGGCCCTGGTCGTGATCCTCATCGCTGCCTACCTGATCGGTTCAGCGCTGCAGCTGGGCGCACTTGCGCCCCCGGCTGACGTCCACATCCACCGCTAGGCGGAATCCTCTAGAAGAGCGGGACTTCGTCCCCCAAACCGCGCTCCAGGGCGGCTTTTAGCACGACCGAGCCGGCCGCCAGGTCCCACAGCGCGAGCCCGTGTGACTCGAAAAGGGTGATGCCCGGCCCCGGTTGCTTTTGCCACTTGCCGGCCAGGACCGCCCCGAGCTCGACAGCACGGCTCCAGTCGAACTTCCCAGCGTCGTGGGCCGCGATCAGGTCGCCACTCTCGAGCTGCGCCGCGGCGAGCTGGTCGACCACGACCGTCTGGGCCCTGGCCACCAGGTCTGGCGGGATCTCCGCTTTGTTCCGCCAGTTCGAACCTGCGGCGATGACAAGGGCATTTGGCTCGACCCATTCGGCTTCGATCACGGGCGACTTGCTCGAGGTCACAGTGATGACGATGTCGGCGCCGCGCACCGCCAGCTCGGCGCTGCCCGCGGCGATCGTTTCGACGCCCAGCTGCTCGGTTTGCTCCTTGGCGAAGCCGGAACGCCTTTCGAAGTCGCGGCTGAAGACTCTGAGCTCCTTGATCCCAATTACCCGTGACACCGCGAGCGCCTGGGTATTGGCCTGCCAGCCGGTGCCGATCAACGCGACAATGGCTGGGCCCGGCCGGGCGAGCGCCTTGACTGCGATGGCGGTCGCTGCACCTGTTCGGTACGCGCCCATGAAGTCAGCTTCGATCAAGGCCTCGAGCGAGCCGTCGAGGGCGAAGAGCACGACGAGCATCCGCATGTGTCCGTCGGCGACCGTGTAGGCCTTCAGCCCGGTGCAGTGCCCGCCTGGATAGGACGCGAACATCACGTTGAGCAGTCCGCCAGGCGCGAAGACCCTGCGTCGCGGCTCATTTTGGGCGACGCCCTCGCCAAGCTCCTTCATCGCAGCGGTGAGCGCGGCGATGATGTCATCGATCTCGATCACCCGTTGAACGTCGGCTTCGCGCAGGATCAGGGTCACGGCAGGGAGAATAGCGGCACTGTGGCTTCCCCCCCGGCTTCGCGCCCCCTGAACGTAGGCCTGATCGGGCTGGGCACTGTTGGCTCCCAGGTCGCCGAGCGGATGCTGACCTGGCAGCAGCAGCTCTCTCGGCGTGCCGGCGTCGAGCTCTGCCTCAGACGCGTGCTGGTGCGGAACCCCAACAAAGCCCGTTCAGTCGAGATCGCGCCGGAGCTGATCACCGCGGAGCCCGCGGACCTGCTGGACGATCCCGACATCGACGTGCTGGTCGAGCTCGCCGGGGGTGACGAACCGATGCGCACCTACCTTGAGCGTGCGATTCGAGCCGGCAAGCACATCATCACCGCCAACAAGGTCGTGATGGCCAAGCACGGTCCCGAGCTGCTCGACCTGGCGGCGGAACGGAACGTCGACGTCTACTTCGAAGCCGCGGTAGGCGGCGGGATTCCACTCATCAGCGCCTTTAGGACCGACCTGCAGGCGAACCGGATCGAGCGTGTGTCCGCCGTCATCAACGGCACGACTAACTACGTCCTCGGCCGGATGGCGGCTGCCGGACTGTCGCTGGCCGAGGCGGTGGCCGAGGCGCAGGCAGCAGGGTATGCGGAGGCGGATCCGACCGACGACGTCGGCGGCTTCGACGCCGCCTACAAGCTCGCGATCCTCGGTTCGATCGCCTATGAGATCAAGGTGCGCCCCGACGAGATCTATCGCGAGGGTATCGAAGGCGTCGAGCCCGTGGACTTTCGCTACGCGCGCGAGCTGGGTTACGCGATCAAGCTCATCGCACACACACAGCGGCATCCGGGCCGGATCGAGGCGCGTGTGCACCCAGCGCTGGTTCCCCTCGACCATCCGCTCGCCCGGGTCGAGGGCGCGGAGAACGCAGTCTTTGTCGAAGGCGACCTGGTCGGCCAGGTGCTGCTGGTCGGGCAGGGCGCGGGCGGCCGGCCCACCGCCTCAGCGGTCGTGGGTGACCTCATCGACCTCGCGCGCTCGATCCGGCGAGGGGTCCAGAGCCGTCCTTCGTTCACGTTCGACGACCGGATCGGAGTCGTGCCGATGGGTGAGGTGGTCACGCGCGCCTACTACCGGATCCTTGTCGACGACCACACCGGGGTCCTGGCGGCGATCGGCCACGTCTTCGCCGACGAGGGCGTGAGCATCTCGAGCTTCATCCAGAAGGACGCGTGGTCGCACGACCAGACCGTCGAGCTCGTGGTCACGACTCATCCGGCGAAGGACGCCAGCCTTCAACGTGCCCGTGCAGGCATGGCCGCCCTGGAGCCGGTGCGTGCTGTGTCTTCGTTCATTCGCGTCCTTTAAGAGACGAGGAGCTTGGGAGTCATCGCTCGCTACCGCGAGCACCTGCCCATCGGCCCTTCGACTCCAGAGGTCGATCTCAGCGAAGGATCGACTCCCCTGGTGCCGAGCCGCAACATCGGCCGGGCGCTCGGGCTTAAGCACCTCTACTTCAAGTACGAGGGATTGAACCCGACCGGCTCTTTCAAGGACCGCGGGATGGTCGTCGCGGTGGCCAAAGCACTGGAGGCGGGCAGCAAGGTAGTGATGTGCGCGTCGACCGGCAACACCTCGGCCTCGATGGCCGCATACGCCGCGCGAACGGGACTTCGCGCGATCGTCGTGGTCCCTTCTGGCGAGATCGCGATGAACAAGCTCTCGCAGGCTCTCATGTACGGAGCAAAGGTAGTGGCGCTCAAGGGGAATTTCGATTCTGCTCTGGAGACGGTTCGTGACCTCACGAGCCACTACCCTGTCGCCTTGATGAACTCCGTGAACCCGCACCGGATCGAGGGCCAGAAAACCGCCGCGTTCGAGGTGGTCGAAGCACTCGGCGACGCCCCCGATTACCTACTTCTGCCGGTCGGGAACGCGGGCAACATCACCGCCTATTGGAAGGGCTTTCGCGAGTACCACGCCGCCGGGAAGGCCACCCGCTTGCCGCGCATGGTGGGCGCGCAGGCAGAAGGCGCCGCCCCGATCGTCAGCGGCCAGCCGGTCGCCAATCCGACGACAGTCGCATCAGCAATTCGGATTGGAAATCCTGCCTCCTGGGAAGGCGCCACCACGGCTCGGGACGAGTCCGGCGGGATGATCGCGGCGGTGACCGACACCGAGATCCTGTCCGCGCAGATTACGCTGGCCAACAGCGAGGGTCTGTTCGCGGAGCCGGCCTCGGCCGCACCACTAGCTCTGTTGTTCAGGCTCGTTCGCGATGGAAAGATCGACAAGGACGCTACTGTCGTCGTCGTTCTGACCGGTTCGGGTCTCAAAGACCCCGACGCGGCGCTCAAAAACGTAGAACCTCCAATCGAGCTTGACGGTGACTCCCGCACACTCGCTAAGGTCTTGAAGCTGTGAGAATCCGGGTTCCGGCTTCAATCGCCAACATCGGTCCAGGCTTCGATTGCATGGCGATGGCGATCGACCTGTGGCTCGAGGTCGAGGCCACCGAAGCAGCCCATCCGTCGTGGAACTACGAAGGCGAAGGCTCCGACTACCTCGCGGCGCATGAAAACCCGTTCACGCGCCTGAATATGAAGGGCCGAGTGCGGAGTGAGATCCCGCTCGGAGTCGGGCTCGGGAGCAGCGCCGCGGCCAGGCTCGCCGCATCAGCGCTCAGCAGCCCGTGGGACGTGAAGAGTCATGTCATCGACTCGGGCGCCGATGAAGGACACCTCGACAATGTGGCGGCTTCGGCCTCGGGCGGCATTCGCATAGTGTCCGAGCACCTCGACGAGAAGCTTCCCAATCCCGGCTGGGGTGTCGCGCTGTTCGTCGCGAACCAGCCGCTCGCGACGGAAAAAGCGCGCTCGGTGCTGCCGGACTCGGTCCCGCTCGAAACCGCTTCGTTCAACGCTGCGCGGACCGCGCTCCTGGTGCGCGCCATCGTGTCCAAGCGGCCGTCGCTGCTGGGCGAGGCGCTTCGCGACCGGCTGCATCAGCCCCACCGGCTGCACCTGTACCCGTGGACAGCCGAAGTGATCCGTGTCGCGGAGGCGTCAGGCGCTTATGGCGCGGCGATTTGCGGTGCCGGTCCGAGCGTCTTCGCGTTCTGCGCGCCCTCGCAAGCTGCCCGAATCGCCAAGGCGATGCAAACTTCGTTTCCCAAGCGCGGGCGCGGAATGGTCACACAGATCACGGACAAGGGCATGTTCCGCACGCTGTGATCGTCCAGAAGTACGGCGGTACCTCGGTGGGTACCGCCGCTCGTATCCGGCGGGTGAGCCGCCGAATCGCAGCCACTGTCAAGCAAGGACATCAGGTAGTCGTCGTCGTGTCGGCGATGGGGCACACAACCGACCGGCTGATCGCGCTCGCCGAGAGCGTGAACCCTGAGCCGCCCGCGCGTGAGCTCGACATGCTGGTCGCCAACGGCGAGACGATCACGGCCCCGCTGGTCGCGATGTGCCTCGAAGGTATGGGAGTTCCAGCCGTTTCCCTGTCAGGCCTCCAGGCCGGAGTGCGAACAAGCGCGGCCCATTCCAAGGCCCGAATTCAGGACATCAAGCCGGATCGCATTCTCGAAGCGCTTGCGAGTGGCAAGGTGGTGGTCGTCGCAGGCTTCCAGGGGGTTACCGAGGAACTCGAGGTGACGACGCTCGGCCGTGGAGGTTCAGACACGACCGCCGTTGCGCTGGCCGCTGTGCTCAATGCCGAATCGTGTGAGATCTACACCGACGTGGACGGAATCTTTACCGCTGATCCGCGCCTGGTGAAGACCGCTCGCAAGCTCGCTCACATCCAGTACAACGAGATGCTCGAGCTGGCCGCGGTGGGTGCACGCGTAATGCACCCGCGAGCGGTCGAGATCGGCGAGCTGTACAACGTTCCGATTCACGTCCGGTCGAGCTTCAATGAAGGCGTCGGTACCATGATCGTCGCTCAAGTACCGATGGAAGAAAGAAAGCGCGTCAGAGGAATTGCGGAGGAGACAAACGTAGCGAAGATCACCGTGGTCGGCGTGCCTGACCGCCCAGGTGTCGCCGCTGCGATCTTCGAGCCGCTGGGCGCGGCGGGCATCTCGGTCGACGTTATCGTCCAGAACATCGGTCGCTCACGCCGCACAGACCTCACCTTTTCCGTCGCGGAGTCGGACCTCAAAGCAGCAGAGAAGCTCGTCAAGGCCGCGGCGAAGTCAATCGGCGCGAAGAAGGTCGAGTCGGCGGCGGGAGTGGCCAAGCTCTCCATCGTCGGCACGGGAATGCTCGGCACGCCAGGCATAGCGGGGCGCATGTTCAGGAGTCTCGCCGAGGCAGGCATCAACATCGAGATGATCAGCACGTCGGAGATCCGCATCACGTGTCTTGTCGCGCGCGACCAGGTGCAGAAGGGCGTTCGGGCCTTGCACAAGACCTTCGAACTGGACCTGGATTAAAGAGGTGCGACTGGGGATGCCAACCGGATCTTCGGCGCCCATGCGGCCCGTCCGCGTTGTTGCGGCCTCCGCTTCTCGCTCTCGCATCAACGGATGCGCTCGCTGTGATGCTCAGCCGCGCCTAGCGGCCGGACCACCTGGTCACCGAATCTCTCGGTCGGCCCCCCCGCCGCACCTCTAGTGCCGGTCAACGTTGCAATAGTCGGCCCCGCTGGGGCAGGCAAGACCACCCTCTTCAACGCCTTGACGGCAGGACGCGGAGCCGATGGCGTCGGCATGGTGGACGTGCCCGACGAACGACTGACCCGCCTTTCTCAGGCGGTGAAGCCCCTCAAGACCACCGCCGCGCAGGTGCGGGTCGAGGACACTCCGCCCGGTAGCCGCGCGCAGCGCGTGGCGTTCGCCCGTCAGGCGGATGTCCTGGTGAAGGTTGCTCGCTGCTTCGGGCCCCAACCGGATCCTGCAGCGGAGCTCGAGGAGTTCGCGCTCGACCTTGTGCTCGCCGACCTCGCCTCGGTCGAGAAGCGGCTCGACGTGGTGGCCAAAGAGGCGCGCGCGGGAAAAAAGGACGCCCAGTTCGAGCATGAGGTCCTAACGCTCGCCAAGGAGCACCTCGACTCCGGCAAGCAGCTGCGCACTTTGGCCTTGGAACCCGACCAGCGCACCGTCCTGCTCGGCATCTTCCCGGTGACCATGAAGCCGGCCGTCTATGTCGCCAACGCCGCCGACGAGCTCTTGCCGGGGGGCGGCGAGCCGGCGGCGAAGGTGGCAAAGCTGGCCGCTGCCGAGGGCGCACCGGTGGTCACGCTCTCCGCCCGTCTGGAGGCAGAGTTGGGCGAGCTGGACCCGAGCGAGCAGGCGGAGATGCGCGCCGGA
>DASRWV010000079.1:0-8844 GCA_035687505.1 Nitrosotalea sp. | reverse complement strand
CATGAACCTGCGCGAGGTGATGCTCAAGACGAGCGAGATCGTCGAGAAGACCCGCGCGGACTCGGAGCCGCGATTCATCGAGGCGCTCACCTACCGGTTCAAGGGACACTCGGTCGTCGACCCGGACAAGTACCGCTCGGCCGAGGACAAGGAGAAGTTCCGCGACGCCGACCCCATCGTCGCTTTCGAGCACGAGCTCGAGACGAGCGGGCTGGCCGACGAGGAGTACTTCAAGAAGGTCAGGCAGGAGATCGACGCCGAAGTCCAGGAAATCATCCGCTTCGCCGACGAGAGCCCCGACCCCAAGCCCGAGGACCTCTACAAGTACGTCTACGCCGGTGAGTGGGAAAACCGCCCCGAGCTCCGCGGAGACCCGCTCTGATGGCTACCCGCGTCGCTGCGCCGACAGACGAAAAGCTCTACCGCGTCGCGCTGCGTGAGGCTCTCACCGAGGAGATGGAGCGCGACGACAGCGTCTATCTGATCGGCGAAGACATCGGCAAGTTCGGCGGTGCGTATCGGGTGACCGAGGGCCTGCTCGACAAGTTCGGTCCGCAGCGCGTCGTTGACGCCCCCATCGCCGAAGAGGGCTTCGTCGGGGCCGCAATCGGCTCCGCCATGCTCGGCCTACGCCCCGTCGTGGAGATGATGACTATCAACTTCTCACTCGTCGCGTACGACCAGATCGTCAACAACGCCGCGAAGATCCGCTACATGTTTGGCGGCGAGGCGAAGGTGCCGATGGTGATCCGCATGCCCGGTGGCGCCGGCCATCAGCTTTCGGCCCAGCACTCACACAGCCTTGAAGTCATCTACGGCCTGATCCCCGGCCTTCTAGTCGTCGCTCCGACCACTCCAGAGGACGCGAAGGGAATGCTGAAGTCGGCGATTCGCAGCGACAACCCTGTGATGTTTCTCGAGTCCATGGGCCTGTACAACGTGCGAGGCATCGTCCCCCCAGGCGACTACACGACACCTATCGGCAAAGCGGCAGTGCGTCGCACCGGTGCGGACGTGACGGTCGTCGGCGTGTCGAGGATGGCGGTGCTCGCGTTCGAAGCCGCCAAGCAGCTCGAGGAGGAGGACATCGACGCCGAGGTCATCGACCTTCGTTCCATCCGCCCGATCGACTGGCAGCCAATCGTCGAATCGGTGCGCAAGACGGGACGCTGCATCGTGGTCGAGGAGGGCTGGGCGACGTACGGCGTGACCGCTGAGATCGCGGCCGGCGTGCAGGAGCGCGCCTTCGACTACCTCGACGCACCGGTCCGGCGGCTGGGCGGGGCGCAAGTCCCGATGCCGTACAGCCTGCCGCTCGAGAGGGCAGCGATCCCGACCAGCGAAGACATCAAGAAGCTCGTTCGGTCAGTCGTCGGGAAGTAGGACCTAGAAATGCCTGACGTCAATATGCCGAAGCTTTCCGACACGATGGAGGAGGGCACCATCGTCGAATGGAAGAAGAAGACCGGCGATGAGGTGAAACAAGGCGACGTGCTGGCCGAAGTCGAGTCGGACAAAGCCACGTTCGACCTCGAAGCCGAAACGGGCGGCGTGCTCTCGATCCTGGTCGAGCAGGGCGTGCCCGCGAAGATCGGGGCGCCGATCGCACGGATCGGCGAAGCCTCTGCCGCTCCGGCAAAAGAGAAAGCCAAGGCCCCTCCCGCGACCGCCAAGGCAAAAGAACCCGAGGCTCCTCCGCAGGTAGTTGAGGAGACGAAGGCGGCTGAGGCAGCAGATGTTCCACCTCCCCTTCCCCCGCCTTCGGCGGGGACTTCCCCACAAGTGGGGAAGCGTGAGGCTGAGGACGGACAGCACATCAAGGCGTCGCCTCTCGCCAAGCGCATCGCCGCGGAGATGGGCGTCGACATCGCGTCCCTGAAAGGCAGCGGACCCGAAGGCCGGATCGTCAAGGAAGACGTAATCGCCGCGGCGGGCAACAAGACGAGCGGCGAACGCCGGCGCCCCACGCCGGCCGAACCCCGAGCAGCCGGTCCCGAAGTGGAGGTGCTGGACCCGACGCGGATGCAGGCGACCATCGCCCGTCGGATGACCGAGGCGAAGTCCACCGTCCCGGAGTTCACCGTCACCGTCGAGGCTCGCGTCGACGAGGCGGTGAGCATGCGCCAGCAGCTGAAGGACTCGGTCCCCGGCGCCGACAAGGTGACGATGACGGACATGCTGGTGCGCGCCTGCGCGCTCGCCCTCCGGAAGTTTCCCGAGGTCAACACCTCTTGGGTCGACGGAAAGTTCCAGCGCAAGCGCGCGGTCAACATCGGCCTCGCCGTCGCGCCGAGCCAGGGCATGGGCCTGCTTGTTCCCGTCGTTCATGACGCCGACATCAAGGACCTGATTCAGATCTCCATCGAGTCGCGTCAGGTCATCGAGCGCGCGCGCTCCGGGCGTCCCAACGAAGGCGACCTGAGCGGGGCGACCTTCTCGATCTCCAACCTCGGCATGTTCGGAGTCGAAGAGTTCGTGGCGATCATCAATCCACCCGAAGCGGCAATCCTCGCGGTCGGTGCGATCAAGGACGTCCCGGTGGTCGACGAGGGCCGCATAGTGCCGGGCAAGGTCATGCGCATGACCCTTTCCGTGGATCACAGAGTTTTCTACGGCGCGACCGCGGCCCAGTTCATGGCCGAGGTCAAACGCCTCATCGAAAACCCGGTGACCCTGGTCGTCCCACCGACCCGCTAGACGCTCGTCGCTCCGCGCGATTCGCACGTAGCGACCCGTGGAATTCGGTGGTTTTCGCGCGGAGTGAGCTTCTAGGAGGCGTACCGGGCAGCTTCGTACTGGCTCACGCTGGCCGAGATGCCGGCGATGAGCTGCCAGCCTTCCTGGCCGCCGAGCCCGTCGGTCATGACAACCACTATGTAAGCCCCGTCGGGACCGTTGGTGACGTACGCCGCGTCGTTTTCGACCTGGTCGATGGTGCCGGTCTTGTGCACTACCGCCACGCCGGCCACGCCGGCCGGGACGCCGCTCTCGGTCCTGGTGTTCATCAAGAACGGGTAGAGCCACGACTGTGCAGCAGCACCTCCGAGATCGCCCTGCGCCTCGGCGTTCCACAGCGCCGCCAGGTCGGCCGAGGTGGTCGTATTCCCATCGAAGAAGGCGGAGCTGGTCGCCCCGAGTGATGCGGCCCAGGCGTTGAGCACGCCAGCGCCACCCACGTCGCGCACGAGCATGTGGCCGGCAGTGTTGTCCGAGTAGATGCCGGCACGCAGTGCGAGCTCGTTCCGGGTGTAACACAAGCCTTCCGCATAGTCGGCGAACCAGCCGTCTTCGTAGTCACTTTCCTGGTAGCAGACGTAACCGTTGGGGTCGGTCTTGCCGGCGGCGATGTTCTGCGCCTCCAGCATCAGCGCGGCGAGCTTGTAGGTGCTTGCGGCAGTAAAGATCCCGCCTCCGTTCACCGACCAGACTGTTGGGTCCGCTCCGCTCAGCTCGACCACAGTCACGCCAACCGAGGCGCCGCTGGAGCCAATCAGCCCCTGAACGGTGGCCGCCAGACTGCTCATGTCGCGGGGCGGAACCACGATCGGCGTCTTGGGGTTGATGTCGATCATTCCGATCTCCCGCGGCTCCATGTCAACCTGCGTCGCGACTGTTTCTGGAGCCGAGACCGCTGGGACGTACAGCGCATTGACCACTTGCCCGTCCGTCGCCTGCGTCGAGCTGGAGTCGCTGGCTGAGGCGGTGATGAGGGCCGGTGCGGCGACGGGCCGCAGCCTGGACTGGACATCACCGGAGCCGACAGTCAGAACCGCCACCAGGACAACCACCGGCAAGAACCCTGGGGAGATCCGCCGGCGGTCGGTCATGCGGTTCAAGTTGACGACCATCACTAAGACTTAACTGGGCCCATGCTGTGAAATTGCTGTGAACGTAGGCTCCATTGGCAAAGCCTCTATTCGCTTTGGGTGATGAATGTGTAAACGTCGCCAAACGCCGGCTGGCTTCCACCTGTATCTATGCTTCAGCCCGGCCAAAAGTTACGGACGACTAAGTTCTCTGGAAGCCTTCCCGGGTCCTCAAACCGAAGCCGAGACTGCGGTCGAACGAGATGTGCGCGGTCCACGCCAGTCCGGCCGCCAGGTACTCCGGCGATTGCAGGATGAACGTGACCCCGATCAGGGCAACCGGTACCCAGTAGCGGTGCAGGGCGTTGTAAATCGGCACCGCCCGCGGGTGCAGCTGGCCGCGCGCCAGCCCGCTTGACATTCCGAAGAGGAAAGAGATGTCCGGGAGGATCGCAAAGACCACCAGAGGCCACCAGCTCGAGTGATAGGTGACGACTACCGTGATCGCAAGAGCCGTAGCGACAATGCCCAGCGCCGCGTAGCCGAGCTTTTTCACGGTAACGCGGGCACCGGCGCCGGGTCCTCGGCTGGCGCCGACTTGGCCGCCGCCGGCAGGAGCAGGTGCAGCTTCAGGTCGTGGTCCGGGCCGAGGTCCGCCCACAGCTTGCCGCGCATGGCCATTGCGAGCTCCTTGGAAATCGCCAGACCCAGGCCGACCCCGCCGGCCGCCGCCGACCGCGAAGGGTCAGCGCGGTAAAACCGCTCGAACAGCCTCTCCGGATCCGGCTGGTGAGGCCCTGTCGCGTTGGCGACCACCACCTCGACCCCCGAGATGTTCGATAGAGCCGAAATCTGGATCGGCGTCCCTTCCGGCGCGTACTTCACCGCGTTGTCGAGCAGGTTGTCCAGGATCTGGTGCAGGCGCTCCGGGTCTGCGGCCACGGGCGGGAGGCCAGGCGGAAGGGCTAGGTTGAGCTCCAGCCTCCGCTTCAACGCGCGCGGGCGGACGAGCTCGAGCTCCTGCTGGAGCAAGCCCCCCAGGTCGACTGCGGTGATGTGCATGGAGATCGAGCCTCCCTCCACCCGCGCCAGGTCCAGCAGCTCCTGGGCCATGCGCAGAACCCGCTCGGACTCCTCATGGACGATGGTCGCCGCCCGTGCCCGTTCGGCCTCGTTCGTCAGGCTTCCGTCGATCAGCGCCTGGCTGAAACCGATCAGGCTCGTCAGCGGAGTCTTCAGCTCATGCGACACGTTGGCCAGGAACTCACGCTGGATCTTCCGCGCGCGCTCCACAGCCTCCGCCATCCGGTCGAAAGCGGCTCCAAGCATCCCGATCTCGTCATGTCCTCGGATGCGGACACGGCGCGAGTAGTTCCCTGCCGCGATGTCCTCAGCCGCGCCGGCGAGCTCTGTGAGCGGACGCGTCAGCGAGCGGCTGATCAGAAGGATGAGGAGCATGGCGACAATCAGGGCGGCGCCACCCGCCTCAAGCAGCCTCCGCGTGAGCTCACCCGCAGCCGCGGTCACCACCAGCGCCTCTGGCTGGGCGAGCATGACGTAGGTCGCGCCGATCGGGTTGCGCGCGGGGGCGATCTTGAAGGTGGCGGCGATGTAAGCCTGGCCGCCAAGCGCGGTCCGCGCCTCGCCGACGTTGACGTCGGTGGAACGTCTGGCATTCGCAATCGGGATCGTCGTCACGAACATCTCCGTGCCGCCGCTGTCCCACACAACTTTCTGCTGCGCGTTGAGAAGCAGCAGCCGGTTGCCGCTCAATGTCGGCACGACCAGCGACACCAGCCGATCTTCGAAATCCACCGGCGCGTCGAGCTTGCAGGTCGCTGCGCCGGGCTGCGACACAACAGCCGGCCGCACGCCGCACTCCTGATGCTTGACCTGGTCCTTCACCGTGACGACTCCTCGGTCCAGCTGTTCCTGAACGTTCTGGATGACCAGGTCGCGCACCAGCAGCCAGGTCAGTGCCCCGGCGAGAAGCAGGCTCACCACGACGATGCCGGCAGCTGCCGCCAGGAGGCGGAGGCGGAGGGTCAGCTGGTGCCCAGCTCCAGCCGGTAGCCCACGCCCCAGACCGTCTCGATGCTGGGGTCGGTGACACCGCCCGTCGCCAACTTCTCGCGCACCTGCTGCACGTGGACGTCCACCGTTCGCGTGTAGCCGGGGAAGTCGTAGCCCCAGACGAGGTCCAGCAGCTCGCTGCGCTGGAAGACGCGGCCGGGGTGGCGGGCCAGCAGCGCCAGCAGGTCGAACTCCTTGGGCCGCAGCTGGACCTTCGCCTTGCCGTACCGGACCTCGTGACGCTCGAGGTCCACCTCGAGCTTGCCGGCGCGGATCAGCTTGGGCTGGTCGGGTTCGATATGCGCCCGCCTGAGCAGGGCTTTCGCTCGCGCCACCAGCTCTTGCGGGTGAAACGGCTTGGTCAGGTAGTCGTCCGCGCCCACCTCGAGCCCGACCACCTTGTCGGTGACCTCGTCGCGCGCGGTGAGCATGATGATCGGCACCTGGCTCTGCTTGCGGATCTCTTTGCAGATCGTCAGCCCGTCGGTGCCCGGCAGCATGATGTCCAGGATCACCAGGTCGGGCTTCAGCTGGCCGAACCTGGTCAAGGCCTGGGTGCCGTCGCCGACGCCCTCGACCTCGTAGCCCTCGCGGGTCAGGTAAAGGCGCGCCAGCTCGAGGATGTGCGCCTCGTCGTCCACGACCAGGATCTTGGAGCTCACGACAGTCGCCACGGCATCAATAGATCACCGGACCGTCAGGCGGTTGTCGTGCAGGCATGAGCGAAATGTAAAACGTAGGCTCCAGCTATTTCCCGCGCTTGGCGTCGGTGCGCGTCGCCTGGCGGGCCGCGCCCTTCTCCCCACCCGCCCGCAGCACCAGCTTCAGCGGGTTGCCGAACAGGCCGAAGCGATCCCGGATCTTCTTCTCGAGGTACCGCCGGTAGGAGAAGTGGAGGAGCTGGGTGTCGTTGACGAAGAGGACGACTGTCGGAGCTTCCCCGCTCGCCTGCGTGGCATAGCCGAGTCTGAGGCGCCGCCCCTTGAAGCTCGGCGGCGGGTGCGACAGGAAAGCCTCGCGCAGCACGCGGTTCAGCTCGTTGGGCGGCATCTTGATCCGCCGCTGCCCGACCACCTCGAGCGCCGCCGGGATGATGCCGCCGATCCCTTCTCTGGTTTTGGCTGACACCGTGACGATCGGGGCAAATGGCGCGAACTTGAACTCCTTGGCCAGCACCGCCCGCCAATGGGCCGGCTTGCGATCCTCAGCCTCGACGAGGTCGATCTTGTTCACCACCAGGACCAGGCCTTTGCCGGCCTCCAGGGCATAGCCCGCGACGTGTTGGTCTTGCGCGAGCACGCCGGCCTCGGCGTCGATGACCAGGAGCACCGCATCCGCGCGCTCCATGGCGTGGATCCCCCGCATCAGGCTGTAGCGCTCGATCTGGTCGCGATTCGACGACTTGCGCCGGATGCCCGCGGTGTCGATCAGCACCACCGGCATGCCGTCGTAGATCAGCTCGGTGTCGATGGGATCGCGCGTGGTGCCCGGCACCGGGCTGACCAGCGCCCTCTCGTCGCCGAGCAGCGCGTTGAGCAGGGACGACTTGCCGACGTTCGGCCTGCCCATGATCGCGATCCGGTCGGCTTTCTCCTGCGCAGGCTGCTCGGTCTCGGGCGGCGGGAGTGCGTCGAGCACCCTGTCGAGGAAGTCCCCCACTCCGATCCCGTGCTGAGCCGAAACCAGCGACGGCTCGGCGAAGCCGAGCTCGAGGATCTCGTGGGCGAAATGCCGTTCGCTCGGCGAGTCCGCCTTGTTGGCGGCGACCACTACGCGCCGGCCCGACTTGCGCAGCAGCTTGGCGATCTCGCGGTCGATCGGCGTCAGGCCCTGGCGCACGTCGAGCAGCAGGACTATTGCTTGCGCCTGGTCGATCGCCACCTTCGTCTGGGCTTCGATCGCGCCCTGAGACGAATCCTTGGCGCTGTCCAGGTCCAGGCCGGCGGTGTCGACGACGGTGAACTCCCGCCCGCGCCAGTCGGCGACGCCGTACAGCCGGTCCCGGGTCAGCCCGGACTGAGGGTCGACGATGGCCTTGCGCCAGCCCAGGATGCGGTTGAACAGCGTCGATTTACCGACGTTGGGGCGGCCGACGATGGCGACGATGGGGCGAGGCACGTGGTCAATTAGACCGACAATCTCAACTTGACGGCGGCCTCGTCCACAGGATCACGGCAGCCAGGGCGCACAGAACCGCCCCAAAACCGAGCGCGGCGACGGGGCTGACGAACGTCCACAGGAGACCGGCGGTGACGCTCGAGGCCAGGTCGGCAGCCCCGTTGATGCTGTTCAGGAAGCCGAAAGCGGTGCCCAGCCGCCGCTCTTCCACCAGCGAGCTGGTGAGTGAGCTTTCCACCGCGCTGACGATCGGGTGCTGCGCGCCCACGAACAGCGCCATCAGGGCGAGCGCAGGCCATCCGTGGCCGGCCAGGCCGACCACGCATCCCAGGGCGAACGTCAGGTACGCGGCGGCGAGCACCGGCGCCTTGCCCACCTTGTCCGCCAGCCAGCCGGCCGGAAAGGAGACCGCGGCCCCTACCGCGTTGTGCGCGAGATAGAAGCCGACGGCGGCCGCAAGCGCCGCCGGGCGGCTCAGCTCGGGCTGCATGATCTCCGCCGCCCGCAGGGTGAAGAAGGCGGTGGCGAAATTGCCCAGGCCGAAGATGGCGACCGGTGCCATCAGGCGCCAGAAACCCGCGGGCATCGGCACCCGCAGCGAGACAGGTTCCGGGCGGCCACTTCGGGGGTCTCGCGTGATGAGCCCAAACAGCGCCACGCACAGAACTCCCGGCACCAACGCGATCCAGAAAACTGTCTGGAAGTCGTGGCCTGTCGCGATCAGGGCGAACGCCACCGTCGGACCGATGAGCGCGCCCAGCGTGTCCAGCGCCTCGTGGAAACCGAACGCCTTGCCGAGGTCCTCCTTTTCGACCGAGCCGGCCAGCATTGCGGAACGGATCGGCTG
>DASRWV010000078.1:0-3293 GCA_035687505.1 Nitrosotalea sp. | reverse complement strand
CGGCGGTGAAGACCGCCGCGTACGGTGGCAAGGTCATCGCGGCGCGGGCCCGCCTCACGCCGGAGCAGCTGGAAGAGCTGTGGAAGCCGATCCAGCCCGCGATCCCGCTTGCGTCTTTGGGGGCGCCGGTTAAGGCACGGCGCTAAACCAGGCGATCGACCCCCACCCGCCGCAAGCGGGCCCGCTCCCGCGGTGGCGCGCGGGGACCCCGGAGGAGTGGGGAGGTGACCAGGTCCCTGGAACAGTCCGTTTCCTCGATCGCTTACATTCAAAGAAGTGGCAGCGAAGAAGAAGGCAACCAAGAAGGCTGTGAAGCCGAGCTCCAGGTCCAATGGCCAGACACCGAAGTTCGACAACGTGCTCGTGGTTTCGGCACACCCTGACGACCCGGACTTCGGCGCCGGCGGGACGATCGGAAAGCTGGCCAAGAGCGGCTCACGAGTGACGTATGTGATCGTCACCGACGGTTCACAGGGCGGGGAGGACCCGAAACAGAAAGATTCCGAGCTGATCGCGATCCGGCAGAAGGAGCAGAAGGCCGCCGCTCGCGTGCTGGGCGTGAAGAAGGTTGAGTTCCTCGGCTACAAGGACGGCCACCTTTCACCGGATCTGAAGCTTCGCCACGACATCGTTCGCATGATTCGCAAGTACAAGCCCGAGCTCGTCATCACGCACCTCCCTGGGCGTGTGCTGGATGCGCCGATGGGCGGGTCGCATCCCGACCACCTCGCGGTCGGGGAAGCCACGATGGCGGCCGTGTACCCGGACTCGCGCAATCCGCGCGCTTTCCGCAGCCTCCTCAAGGAAGGGTTGAAGGCGCACGAGGTGAAAGAGGTCTGGATCCCGTACTGGACTTCAGGCGATTACCTGGTCGACATCAGCTCGACGCTCGACCAGAAGATCGCGGCCTTGAAAAAGCACAAGAGCCAGGTGGCGAAGCCGGGGCGCACGTGGGATTTCGAGAAGTTCATGCGCAAGCGGCACCGCGAAGTGGGGAAGAAGGCCGGCTACAAGTACGCCGAGTCGTTCAAGAGAATCACGGTCTAACCAGTTCGATCTCCCCATGCGGAGCGGACGGAGTGCCAGATCACCTCGGCCCACGCAGCGTATTGAATGTCGCCGGGGTGGAGGCCGTCTGGGGAGATCCACTCCGCCGTTCCCAATCCGGAGATGCTGGCCGCGGTGATATCGACCCATTTGAAGCCGCGCGCCTCCGCCTCCTCGTGTGCGATGTCGTTGAAGGTGTCGGTGAGGTGGCGAATCTCTTCGGGGTCGCCATATTCCCGGGCGGCCGGGACGACCGACCAGTTCGGGATCGAGATCGCGAGGGCTCGTCCAGACGGAAGCTCGAGCGTTGCCACCTCGTCGTAGATCATCACCAGCGATTCGCGGTACTGGCCGGTCTCGCGTTCGCGCACGAGGTCGTTGACGCCGATCAGGATCGTGACCAGGTCGGGCTGAAGCCGCTGGACATAGGCTAGCTCCTTGTCGATGAGGTCGAGAGTGGTGAACCCGTTGACGGCGGGGTTGGTCACCTCGACTTCGCGGCCGGTCATATCTGCCAGGCGTCTGCCAACTATCGCCGGCCAGCTGTGGACCGAGCTCGACGCTCCCGTGCACGTGGTGTATGAGTCGCCCAAGGCCAAGTACCTGATCGGCGACCCCCTCCCGGCGCTTCGCGCCGACCTCCCCGCGGGGCGGGGAGGTGAATAGCTAGCGCTGGACGTCTGCCAGTGCGCTCCAGACATCGATCTTCGTCCGGACCCGGCGGATCACCTCGTCGGTGAAGTCGGTGGTCGACGCGTGTCCACCAAGGTCGGCAGTCCGGATTCCGTCGGACACAGCCTCGAGCGCCGATTCGTAGACAGCTCGCGAAGCCTGGTGGGCCTTGTCTCCTTTCATGTATCCGAGCAGGGACGCGACGGCGAGGATCATGGCCATCGGGTTGGCGACGTTCTTGCCCTCCAGGGCGGGTGCGGTGCCGTGAGGCGCTTCAGTCATCGCGACTGTGACGCCGCCGGCTTCGTCAAACGCGAGCAGGACCGACTCGGCGCCTGCGATGGTGCCGAACATCTTCATCACGAGGTCGGACAGGGTGTCCCCATCACGGTTGAGGGCGGGAATCACGAGGGACTCACCCGACGTGGAAAGCAAGAGCGCGTACGTGGCGTCGATGAGCTGGGGGTCATAAGGGACGTCGGGATGGCGCTCGGCGGCGGCGTCCAGCTCTTCCTTGAACATCCCCTCGTAAACGGGGCTGACGGTGAACTTGGGGCCGCCGAAGACCTTGGCCTGAATCCGGCGAGCGTGCTCGAAGGCGTACTCGGCCACGATGCGGCTCGTCCGGCGGCTGATCTTCTCGGTCCGGAACGCCCACTCGTCCAGGCCATGGCCCTCGCGCCACTCCTTGGCGCCGTAAGCGTCGTCGACCGCCATCCGGATGACGGAGATGGGGGAGTGGACCCCGGCGAGGGGCCGGACGCCCGGGATGCGCCGTCCGGTCCGCACTATCACCCGACCGTCGATCTGCTTGCGGAGGATGGCGTTGGGGCTGCCGACGTCGCCGGCTCCTTCGGGGGTGATAGTGGCGGCTTTGATCCCGAATCCGAACTTGCGAAGGGCCTCGGCGGCGGTCAGAACGACCTGGTTGCGAGTCTTGCGGCGCTCCTCGAGGGAGAGGTCGAAGTCTTGCTTTTCGATCTCCAGCCCAATCACATCTCGCTCCAGGAGACGAAGCGATTCGCGAAGCAACTCCTCCCCGGTCTGGTCGCCGTGCAGCACGGCGATCTTCGTGGCCATTCTGCAGATGATATGGGGGACCGGCTCGGGCTTCTGCGGCTAGATGCAGCCCCCGGCCAGCTGACCGCTGATATTGGACATCCAGTAGATGCCGGAGCCGGGGACGTACAACACCATCCCACTGTTGTTTGCAGCCTGCGGCGGGTACTGGACATAAGCTTGAAACCAGATGCCATGGCTGTCACCTAAAGGGGCGTTTTGGAGCTGTGGCGGCTGCCCGGCGTAGGAATATGAACCCGATCCTCCAAGAACTACTCCCGTCGACGGCCCGGTCGTCAGCCAAATCTCAGTGCCGCCGTTTGGGGCCGGGTAGTAAAGCTGGATGACCGGATTCCCCGCCACGTCGAAACCGAGGACGGAGGCCTGCGAATTTCCGCGCGCAAACCAATCGGTGATGACGCCGGTCGTCAGGTCGAGTTTGAGGATTCCGTTCGATGCCCCTTGAGGAACCGCCGAAGTGGCTGTCCCATACGCTGCACCGGCGGCGGCCGCCC
>DASRWV010000077.1:0-23301 GCA_035687505.1 Nitrosotalea sp. | reverse complement strand
ATCCGTTCGGGCCGCAATAGTTTACAGGCTAAATTTCAGCCCCAACAAAACAATTTCTCCAGACCGTCCATCCCGGCCACCCAAGCCCTCCCCGACTCTCTCTTTTCCCAGTCCTCTTTCAGCCCCAGCAAAACAATTGCTCCAGGCCTCTCATCCCGGCCACCCAAGCCCCGCCCGCACCCCCTTCTTCCCAGTCCTTTCGATCCCACAAGACAATCTCTCCGGACCTCCATCCGCACCACCCAAGCCCACCCCCGACTCCCTTTCCCGTTCTCTATCCCGTCCCTATCACCTGAGCCGGCGCAACACCTTCTTCGCACTCCTTTTCACCTACGCGGGCGCCACCACAATTCGAGGCTCCAGCGGCGTCACCGGCACCGAGCTCGCCTTCTTCGTCCTCGCATATTTGCGGGCCATCACCGAATAGCTGTCCCGCAGCCCGCGGTTGGGGTTCAGTCCCAGGCTGCGAGCCATCTCGGGCAGAACGTCGAGCGGGCCTTCGAGCTCGACGAAGTATCCGTACTCGAGTACGTCCAGCGTCACGGCGACACCATCGAGAAGCCACATGGCGCGGCGCTTCGGATAGATCACCGCGACCTGGAATCCCAGCTGCAGCAACAGGTCGAGCGTCGCGTGCGCGTCCGTCACCGCAACTTCCGTTTCCTCGCGCGTCTTGACGTGACCTTCGAACCTCGCCGGCCCTTTCGCGGTGAGCACGCCGCGCGGTCCGCCGTCGAGCACGCGCAGCCGGAGCGTCGTGTTCTGGGTGGACTTCCCCGGCCCATTGAACCTGTAGTTCTCTTCCTGGTATCTGCCCTCGAGCTTTGCCCCTCGCTTGCGCATGGCGTTGCGCAACCGAGCATGGGCCTTCGGCCCGGAGACGCGAAACTTCAGCTCAGACTCGATGCTCCGATCTTTGAGATGCCGTGCTCGGCGCCTGGCCACGCGACGACTGTAGCGACTAGAGTCGCGGCCCGGAAGCCCTCGACGGATCTTCGGCGCCCAGCAGCCCCAAGCTTGCGGCTTGGGGACCCCAAAGGTTTGTTGCGGCCTCCGCTTCTCGCTCACGCATCACGGATGCGCTCGCTGCGATGCTCGGCCGCGCCTAGCATCTGGGCCACCTGGATCGCCGAATCTCTCGCCGAGGGCTCCGGCCGCGACTCTTAGGCCGCTTTTCTGATCCTGTAAAGCGACGCCACGACCGCGGTGCATTCGTCCTCGACGTAGTCCAACCCCGCCGCCTCGGCAATGCGCCGCGCCTCGTCCGACCGGATCGCGAGCTGCAGCCACACTGCCTTCGCGCCAACCGCGACGGCCTGCCGCGCGATCTCCGCCGCATCGCCCGAAGGCCGGAACACATCCACTATGTCGATCCTGTCCGGCACCTCGCTCAGCGATCTGTACACGCGCTCGCCGAACAGCTCCTCGGCGAATGGGTTGATCGGGATGATTCGGAAGCCGCGCTGCTGCAGGCCGGCCGGCACCGACCCGCCCGCCTTGTTCGGGTCACGCGACGCCCCGACTACCGCGATGGTGATCGCACCCTCGAGGATCTCCCGACTCGTCTTGCTCATCTCAGTGAGCAAGCCCGCGGCTCGCCGGCATATTCCCTGTCTGCACCCCAACCAGCGGCTCGCCCGCCGCGTACCGCCGCAGCTGCTCGCCCGCGAACCGATACGCGCGCGTCTCCCAGCTGGTGACGGAGCCTGCGACGTGGGGAGTGATGAGAACGTTTGGAGCGCGCCACAGCGGATGCTCTTTCGGCAGCGGTTCCGGATCGGTCACGTCGAGCGAAGCGCGAATGTGGCCCGCCCGCAGGGACTCCATCAGAGCCTCGGTGTCGACAGTCCGGCCCCGACCCGCATTCACGAACAGCGCGCCCCGCTTCATCTGGCCGAGGAATTTCCTGTTGACGAGCTTTTCCGTCTCCGGCGTGCGGGGCAGAAGGTTGACCACGATGTCCGCCTCGGGCAAAAGCCGGGGCAGAGCGTCCGGTGACTCGACGCCTTCGCGCGCATGTCGTGCGATGCCGACCACCCGCGCGCCGAACGGAGCGAGACGCAAAGCCAGCGCCCTCCCGATCGAGCCGTAACCCAGCACCAGCACGGTCTTGCCCTCCAGGTCCTCCACGGGCTGTTTCCAGGACTCTTCGCGTTTCCACTCCCCGCGACCCTGCGCGTCGAGGAACTCGGGTAACCGCCGGCCCATCGCCAGGATCGCCGCCATCACCCACTCGGCCACCGGTCCGTCGTGCACGCCGACAGCGCTGCAAAGCACCACGCCCGGCGGTATCAGCGGCAGCAGATGATCGAACCCGGCGCTGAACGACTGGGCGAGCTTCAGGCCGGGCAGCTGCTCGAACAGGCCTCGAAGGTCACCTCTGAAGTCGGGGCCGAGCACCACCACCTCGACATCGGGAGCGGGCTTCGAAACGAGCTCAACGCCCTTGGGTAGCGGCTCCATCTCGGCGCGGAGCGGCGAATCAGGAGCGAGAACCTTCACCCCAGAACAGTAAATCTAGTCAGAGATTCGAGTCAGTCGGACGATCGGGATCTCGCGGTCCGTCTTTTTCTGATAGTCGCCGTAGCGGGCCGATATGGCCGCGATCCGATTGAGCGCGTCCTCGCGGGTTTTGCCGGTCAGGCAGTCACCCGTCACCCTCACCTTGCGAGTGCCTACCTCCAGCCAGATGTCGTCCGGGTGCTTGACCATGTTCTTGAACCAGGCCGGGTGGTTGGCCGACCCGCCCAACGAAGCCACGACGAGCCAAGCGTCGTCCCCATCAGCAAATCCGCCCAAGGACACCGTGCGCTCTACGCCGGACTTGGCTCCCTTTGTGGTCAGAAGGACAACAGGAAAACCCATCATCCGGCTCATGCGATTCGTGCCGCCAGTCTTCCGGTATGACTTGATCCCGCGTTTGGCAAGCGGTTCGAACAACCTCTGCATCCACTTGGGACCCATTCCGCGGGTTCCGTACGTGCCTTCCGGCGTGGCCTGAATCGGCACTCTGCTTAGGCCGCTGCGCTTTTGCTTTTAGCGACCGGCTCGAGTGCGAAGTCGAGCACCTCGCCCACGCGACTCGCGAAATGGAACGTCATCTTCTCGCGCACGCTCTGCGGCACGTCGTCGATGTCCTTCTCGTTGCGCTTCGGGAGGATGACCTCGGTCAGCCCCATCCTGTGCGCCGCCAGCACCTTCTGCTTGACGCCTCCGATCGGCAGCACCAGGCCCTGCAGCGTGACCTCCCCGGTCATGGCGACAGTGCTCCGCACCGCGCGCTGAGTCAGCAAGCTCACTATCGCGGTGGTCATCGTCACTCCGGCCGACGGGCCGTCCTTGGGTACCGCACCCTCGGGGACGTGGATGTGGAACGACCTGTCGGCCGCGCCCTTCTCGATGTTCAGCTCGTCGGTGTGCGAGCGCACGTACGAGAGCGCGATCTGCGCGGATTCCTTCATCACGTCGCCCAGCTGGCCGGTCAGGATCACGGTGCTCCCATGCCCGTTGCTGTCGGTCGCGGTGGCTTCGACGAAGAGGACGTCTCCGCCCGTGCCTGTGACGGCAAGGCCTGTCGCAACGCCGGGCACCGCCGTCCGCGCCGCGACCTCATTGTCGAAGCGTGGCTTGCCCAGGAACTCGCGAACGCGCTCCACCGTGATCGCGACGGGCGGGGTGAGTTCCGCCTTCGCGACCTTGGTCGCAACTTTGCGCGTGATCTTGCCGAGCTCGCGCTCGAGGTTGCGCACTCCCGCCTCGCGGGTGTGGTCGGTGATCACCTTCATGATCGCGTCGTCGGTGACCGTCACCTCGTCTGGGTTGAGTCCGGCCTGCTTGACGACTCGCCGCATCAGGTGGTCGCGCGCGATGGCCACCTTCTCTTCCTCGGTGTAGCCGTCGAGGCGGATCAGCTCCATGCGGTCGAGCAGTGGAGCCGGGATCGTCTCCGACACGTTGGCGGTGGGGATGAACAGCACCTCGGACAGGTCGAGGTCGACCTCCAGGTAGTGGTCGCGGAACGTGTTGTTCTGGGCCGGGTCGAGGACCTCGAGCAGCGCGGCCGAGGGGTCGCCCCGCCAGTCGCTGCCGACCTTGTCGATCTCGTCCAGCATGATCACCGGGTTCTTGGTCCCGGCTTCTTTCAATGCACGGACGATGCGGCCCGGCAGCGCGCCCACGTAGGTGCGCCGGTGGCCGCGGATGTCCGCTTCGTCGCGGATGCCGCCAAGAGAGATGCGTGTGAACTTGCGGCCCAACGCGCGCGCGACAGACTCGCCCAGCGAGGTCTTGCCGACGCCGGGAGGTCCGACCAGGGTGATGATCGCGCCCGAGCCACGACCGCCCAGGACCTCTAGTCCGCGCTCCTTGCGCAGCTTGCGCACGGCGAGGAACTCGATGATGCGGTCCTTCACATCGGAGAGGCCTGTGTGGTCCTCGTCCAGGATCCGGCGCGCCTCGACCAGGTCGTAGTTGTCTTCGGAGCGCACGTTCCAGGGGATGTCCAGCATCCAGTCGAGGTACGTGCGGATCCAACCGTATTCGGGGTTCTGCTCGCTGGTCCGCTCCAGCCTGTCGAGCTCGCGGTTGACCTCGACGAGCACACCTTCCGGGATGCCGGCTTTGGCCACCCTGTCGCGGTACGTCGAAACGACGTCGCTAGAGCCCTCGTTGAGCTGCTTCTTGATCGCCTCGAGCTGCTGGCGCAGCAGGAACTCGCGCTGCGTCTTCTCCATGCCTTCTGCGACTTCGCTGCGGATCTGCTCCTTCAGCGAGGCGTCGGCAAGGATCGACTTCGTCCAGCCGATGAGCATGGTGAGCCGCTCCTCGAGGTCGATCGTCTCCAGGACCTTCAACTTCTGGTCGGCGGAGAAATCAGGCGAGTAGCCGGCGAGGTCGGCCAGGTGGCCGGGTGACTTCGCGGCGCGCAGGAACTGCACGGCCTGTGGCATGCCCCTCGATTCGACGAGGTTCTCCAGCAGGGCGCGGTACTCGCGCGCGAGCTCGAGCGAGTGCTCAGTCGGAGGTTCCGGGTCGGCGATCGGGTCAGCCTGGACCCACAGCGCCCCACCGATGTCGGCCTGTCCGCCGCCCAGCCGGGCGCGGTACTCGCCGCGGATCATGAACGCTTCGGCGCCCGTCGGCAGCTCCGCCGACTCGCCCAGGCGACCGACAGTGCCGATGCTGCCGTACTTGCCCTCGATTCGGGGCACCAGCAGGACGAGGCGGTTGCCCTGGCGGGCGGCCTCGATCGCGGCTTTCTGGTTGTCGCCCTCGACCGCCAGGGTGACGGTCATGTGCGGCAGGACGACCACGTCGTCCATGGGAAGGACTGGGAGCAGTTCGGATTTTGGTGTTGCCATCTTTGTAGAAGAACAATTACCCACGAAGGGCAATTCCAAATCAGCCACAACAGTGACTTGTGTCACCCCGCTTGTGGGGAGGCGGGCTTTGTCACCTCCCCACTTGTGGGGAGGTCGGACGCCGCTTGCGGCGTCCGGGTGGGGGCCTAGACCCCAGCCCTCTGTCTACCCTGCCGGGCCACCGCGTCAATCGTCACGGCCGCCAACAGGACGCCGCCCGTCACCATGAACTTCACGTCCGAAGCTGCGCTCAGCAGCGCCAGCCCGTTGTTGATCGACCCGATCACCAGCCCCCCGGTGAGCGCCGACCACACAGTCCCCCGCCCGCCGAACAGGCTCGTCCCCCCGATGACCGCCGCCGCGATGGCGTTCAGCAGTGTGTCCCCGGTCCCCGAGTTGTAGTTGACCGCCTCCAGGCGCGACGCGCCCAGGATGCCGCCGAACGCGGCCAGCGTTCCGCACAGGGCGAAGACAGCGATCCGGATGCCGTTCACCGAAATTCCGGCCCGACGTGCGGCCTCCGCATTGCCACCGACCGCGAAGATGTGCCGCCCAAATCGGGTGCGGGTCAAGATCAGGTCGAAGCCCACGATAAAAGCGAGCAGGATCAGCAGGGACAGCGGCACGCCGCGGTCGGCCGCGAGCACCGCCATCGCCCCGAAGATCACTCCGGCGTACACGACGAACTTCGCTATGGCGCCGGCCCACCCGCCCAACGGAAGCCCTGCCGCCGCCCGCCGGCGCCTCACTATGAAGAGGTCAGCGGCGAGCCAAGCCACGACGATGACGGCCAGCGTCCAGCCGACGCTTGCGGGATAAAACTGGTTGGCAATCTGCAAGATGGTCGGGTCGGTGAGATTGATGGTTCCCTTCTCACCGAGGACGTGCAGCTGGGCGCCATACCAGGTCAGCAGGCCGGCGAGCGTCACCACGAACGACGGAATCCTGAAGCGGGTGAAGAAGAAGCCGTGGAAGGTCCCGATCACGGTTCCTGTCAGCACGCCGGCTGCGATCGCTGGGGCGATGGCCCATCCTTTCTGGACGCTGAGCACCGCCATGACAGCGGAGCCCAGGCCGTAGACGGAGCCCACCGAAAGGTCGATCTCACCCAGGAGCAGGACCAGCACGATCCCCACCGAGACGATTCCGGTGGCTGCGATCTGGGCCATCAGGTTCGTGAGGTTCAGGGGGCTCAAGAAGAGCGGGTTAAGGTAGGTGAAAACCGCCCAGATCAGAAACAGCCCGAGGATGACCGGAAGCGAGCCGACGTCACCCGAGGCAACCCGGCGCTGCAGCGATTCCAGGCCGGTCCGGACGCTCTGTGCGGCGGTCATTCCTGAGGCTTGAACTTGCCGAACTCGGCGCCGGTGATCGCGCCGACGACCGCTTGTTCCGACGACTCAGCGCGGTTGAATGTGCCGACACGGCGGCCCAGGCGCATCACGATGATGCGGTCGGCAACCTCGAACACGTTGGCCAGGTTATGGCTGATGACGATCACGCCAAGTCCCTGATGGCGCAGTCGCAGCACGAGCTCGAGGACTTGCTTGGTCTGCTGCACACCGAGCGCGGCGGTCGGCTCATCGAGCAGCACCACCTTCGCCTTCCACATCACCGAGCGGGCGACTGCGACCGACTGCCGTTGACCGCCGGACAGGGCGGCGACAGGGTTGCGCGGGTTCGGAATCTTGACGTCGAGCGTCTTGAGCACCTCTCTTGCCCGCTGCTCCATGCGCTCCTCGCTCAAAAGCGGCAGCGGGGAGGAAAGCTCCTCACGGCCCAGATACAAGTTGGCCACGACGTCCAGGTTGTCGGATAGCGCGAGGTCCTGATAGACGGTGGCGATGCCGAGTGCGGCGGAGTCGCGCGGGCCGTGAACCGGAACATGCTTGCCTTCGAACCAGATCTCGCCCTCATCTGGGATGTAGATGCCGGCCATGACCTTGATCAGAGTCGACTTGCCGGCGCCGTTGTCACCGACGAGAGCGACCACCTCGCCCGCGTAGACCTCGAAGTCGACTGCCGAAAGTGCCTGGACCGCCCCGAACCGCTTGCTTATCCCTCGAAGTTGAAGGACCGGTTGACGGTCGGTGGCGGTTGGCGGGAGGCCATCGGGCCTCCCGCCTGTTTCAGTCACAAAAGGACTGTAGCGCTAAGAGATTCCAGCGGCGGTGCACGCTGCGGCGTATGCCGTTGTGCAGATGTCCGCCTTGGTCCAGAAGCCGTCAGCGACGACGGTTGCCTGGATGTTGGCCTTGGTGACCGCGACCGGGGTGAGAAGGACCGACTTGATGGGCGCCTTCCCGTTGTCCACGGTCTTGCCTGTGTTCAACGTGCTTGACACAGTGATGCCGTACGCGAGGTCGTAGGCCAGCTCAGCCGCGGCTTCCGCCTCGGCCTTGATCGCCTTGTAGACCGTCATGGTCTGCTCGCCGGCGAGGATGCGCTGAATCGCAGCCAGCTCAGCGTCCTGCCCCGTGATCGGAGGCAGCGGCTTGAGGCCGGCCGTCTTCATCGCCGCGATGGCGCCACCGGCGGTGCCGTCGTTGGCAGCCAGGACGCCGTCGACCTTGTTGTTGAGGGCCGTCAGAGCGCCCTGCATCTCGGTCTGTGCGTTGTCCGGCTTCCAGCCGGGGGTGTCGTATTCCTTGCCGTACTTGACCTTGCCGTCCAGGACGCTGTGCGCGCCTTGCTTGAAGAGCTTGGCGTTGTTGTCGCCAGGGTCGCCGTTGATCTGGACGATGGTCGGCTGGACCTTGCTGCCCAGGGCTGTCAGAAGAGCGTTGCCCTGCAGAGCGCCGACAGCGGCGTTGTCGAACGACAGGTAGTAGTTGACGTCGGCCGTGCCGAGGATCAGCCGGTCATACGAGATGACGGGGATGTTCTTAGCCTTCGCCTTGGTGACGATGGCCGCCGCCGCCGCGCCGTCGACCGGGTCGAGCACGATCACGCTTGCGCCGTTGGTGATGGCCGCTTCGGCCTGGGTCTGCTGCGTGGGTGCGTCCTGCTTGGCATTGCTGTAGATCAAGGTGCAGGCCGCGCACAGCGCGGACAGCTTGGCCTTGAAGAACGGCATGTCCTTGCTGTCATACCGAGCGGTCGTCGCCTCAGGCAGAAGAAGCGCGATCTTCTTGCCTGCCGGCGCGGCCGGGCTGCTCCCGCCACATGCCATGAGGGCGATCCCCACGACCATGAGGACAGGTACGAACTTCAAAAACTTCATGCGCACATACCTCTCATAAACAAACCCCAGCCTTCTTCCCGAGGATTCGACCCCGGGGCGAGAGTGCGCCGGCTGCAGGTCTCCTACTCCTAACCCCATGGCGGGACGTCCCGCCCGCGCAAGAGCATGTCTTACCAGTACACGTTTGTCAAGAGTGCGATGGTGTGACCCACACATTGTGTTCAAGCTCTTGACAAACCCCGGCTGGGGGCGATGATTCCGGTGCCGGTTATGCAGAAGAAAGGTGAGGGGTCGCTCGCATGGCTGCGAGACCGCAACCGCGAGCGCGTCGTGGGAGTGCTGCGGGAGCGCGGGCGGATCAGCCAGGCCGAGATCGCAAGGGTGACGGGCCTGTCGCGCACGACAGTGCACACGCTCGTGTCGGAGCTGAAGGTCTCGGGCCTGGTGCAGGAGATCGAGACGGGTGTTTCCGATGTACGTGGCGGGCGACCGGCCATGCAGCTCACGCTGCGGCGCTCGTCGCTCGCGGTGGTGGGCATCGACTTCGGGCACAGCCACGTGCAGGTTGCCGTCGCGGACATCGCTCACAACGTGCTGGCGGAGCGGCGATGCGATCTCGACGTGAACCGTCACGCCCGGGAAGCTCTGGACACCGCGGCCGGCATGGTTGGCGAGGTGCTGACCGAGGCTCATGTGGAGCGGAAGTCCGTCGTCGGCGCCGGGATCGGGATCCCTGGACCTGTCGACCGATTGAAAGGCGCCGTCGGATCGGCCAGCATCCTCCCGGGCTGGACTGGCCTTCGCATCGAGAGCGAGATGCAGGAACGCCTCGGCATTCCGGTCGAGATCGAGAACGACGCCAACCTGGGCGCGCTTGCCGAGCTCACCTGGGGCGCGGGCCGCGGGTGTTCGAACTTCGCCTACGTCAAGGCGGCCACCGGCATCGGGGCGGGGCTCGTGATCGACGGCCGGCTGCTGCATGGTGTGTCGGGAACTGCCGGCGAGATCGGGCATACGACCCTCGACGAGGCGGGCGCCCTCTGCTACTGCGGGAACCGCGGGTGTCTCGAAACCAAGGCGTCAGGTCCGGCAATCATTCAGCTCGTCGGGCTTCTGAACGGCGAGGTTCCTACCCTGTCGCGGATCGTCGACCTTGCGGTCGCGGGCGACGTGCGCTGCCGCCGGGCGATCTCTGACGCCGGCCACGAGATCGGCGTCGCCGTCGCAGGCCTTTGCAATCTCATCAACCCCGAGCGCGTCATCGTCGGCGGCTTGCTCAGCCGGACAGGCGAGGTCTTGCTCCAACCGATGCGGGAATCGATCCGGCGCCACTCCGTCCAGGCGGCGGCGGAGTCCGTCGACGTCCGCGCTGCGGTATTTGTCGAGCGCGCCGAGCTGCTGGGAGCGCTCGCACTCGCGTTGCAGGCATCGAGCGAGCGAGCGGCGACCGGCGGAAACGGCGACAGGGTCTGAGCAAGTTTTTCCCTCTCCCCTGTGGGGAGAGGGCTAGGGTGAGGGGCGCACGGCAGTTCGCCCGGCGAATTCGGATTGACCACACGTTGGCTTTGCCCAGGCCGGTGAGCTATTGGCGCCAGGCGGGATTAGAATGCGGTTTTGGCGGAGTAAGACTTGCTGCCGGCGCACTCTCGCCCCGCGACCGCGCGGGAAGAAGGCAGCAAGAGCGGCATCTGAGAGGTGTGGCGTGATCCGCATCCTCGGAGGGAAGGTATGAAGGCCAACTGGACCCGTCGTGAGTTTGTCCAACGCGTCGGCACAGCCGCGGGCGTCCTCGCCCTCGGCGGCACTTTCGCCGAATTCTTGGCAGCCTGCGGCGGCAGCGCCACCACCAGCGGCAGCAAGCTCGAGATCTTCAGCTGGTGGACCGCCGGCGGAGAAGCCGACGGCCTTGCCGAGATGTTCAAGATCTACAAGGCGAAATACCCGAGTGTCGCCATCCAGAACGCCGCCGTGGCGGGCGGCGCCGGCAGCAACGCGAAGGCTGTGCTGGCGACGCGCATGCAGGGTGGCAAGCCACCTGACAGCTTCCAGGTCCACGCCGGACAGGAGCTCGTCAGCACCTGGGTCAAGGCCTCGAAGATGGAGCCGATCACAGCCATCTGGGCGTCAGAGGGCTGGGACGCCGTCATCCCCAAGGACCTGAAGACGATCGTCAGCTCCGGCACCGACGTATGGTCGGTGCCCGTCAACGTGCACCGCGGCAACTCGCTGTGGGTTAGCGCTAAAGCAGCGTCGGCAGTGTCCGCCACGACCACCAACAACCTCGACAACTTCCTGTCAGCACTTGGGACTGCCAAGGCCGCAGGCATGCAGGCGCCGCTTGCGCTGGGCTCCAAGGGCAACTGGCAGGTCACGATGCTTTTCGAGAACAACCTCGTCGCCGTCGGCGGAGCCGACTTCTACCGCGGGCTCTTCACCGGGAAGAGCTCATGGACCGATAACAACATCAAGACGGCGCTCAACTACATCAGCCGGATGCTCAACTACGTCAACTCGGACCACGCGACCATCGACTGGGACCAGGCCGCGGGCCGTGTGCAGGCCGGTACGTCGGTGGCGACCATCATGGGTGACTGGGCGAAGGGCTACTTCACAGCCAACAACTGGAAGCCGGACACCGACTTCACGGGCATCCCGTCACCGGGAACGACAGGCACTTACATGATCGTGTGCGACACGTTCGGCGTGCCCAAGGGCGCTCCGGACCACGACAACGCAGTCAACTGGGTGAAGGTGTGTGGCTCCAAAGACGGCCAGGCTGCCTTCAATCCCAAGAAAGGTTCGATCCCGGCCCGCACGGACGTGCCGGCGAGCCTCTTCGACTCCATCGCGCAGAGGTTCATGGGCGAGTTCAAGAATGCGTCTCTGACACCGAGCATCGCTCATGGTTCGGCGGCGCCCGAGGCATTCGCCAGCGGGCTCAACGACGAGATGGGCCAGTTCGTGCAGCAGAAGAACGTCAACGCCAGCGCCACTAACATCGCGAAGCTAGCCGCCCAGTTCCTCCAGTAATAGAAAGTGGCGGTTGCCTCTTCGGGCACCGCAGCGAGGGAGCGGCCTCCGGTTGGAGGTCGCTCCCTTCGCCATTTTGCGTGGGACTCTCTGACGCCGTTTCTCCTGATCGCGCCATCGGTCGTCTTGATCGCGGTCTTCGTCTACGGGTTCATCGGGTACACCGCGTACGTCTCCACGACCAAGTGGTACGGCATCAACCCCGACTACACGTCGGTTGGACTCCGCCAGTACACCGACCTTTTCGGCCTGCCGAGATTCCAGGCCGACGTCAGCAACACGATCGAGTTCACGATCCTCTTTCTTCTCGGGTGCATCCTGCTCGGCTTCGGCGCGGCGATCCTGCTCGACCAGAAGCTGCGCGGCACGATCTTCTTTCAGAACGTCTTTCTCTTTCCCCTCGCGATCTCGTTCGTGGTCACCGGCACCGTCTGGCGCTGGATGCTCAACCCCAACTTCGGCATCAACCTGCTGTTCGACCAGGTCCACCTCGGTTTCTTGAAGTCGCCGTGGCTCGCCGACACGCACACCGCCCTCTACGGCCTGGTGATCGCCGCGACCTGGCAGATGAGCGGCTTCTGCATGGCGATGTTCCTCGCCGGCTTGCGCGGCATACCCGATGAGCTGCGCGAGGCCGCGCGCGTCGACGGCGCCAGCGAGCTGCAAGGTTTCCTGAGAGTCATCCTGCCGCTGATGCGACCGATCACGCTGTCGGCGGTCATCATCCTCGGCCACATCTCGCTCAAGATCTTCGACCTGGTCGTGGTGATGACCAACGGGGGACCCGGCTACGCGACCGACATGCCTGGGTTCTACATGTTCGTCGCCACGTTCCGGCAGAACCTGTACGGACGCGGAGCCGCGATCGGCATGGTGCTGCTCGTCATGGTCGCGGTCCTGATCGTGCCGTACCTGGTCTGGAGCATGAGACAGGAGGTCGAGCGTTGAGCGCGGCGACGACGATTACCCCACGACGGCGATGGCTCACACCGTGGGCTGTGTTCGGCTACGCGCTGCTGCTGGTCGTGAGCGTCTTCTATCTGTTGCCGGTCTACGTGATCGTGGTGACGTCGCTCAAGTCCTTCATCGAGGTCTCGCACACCACGCCCTGGCAGCTGCCTTCGGCACCCACCCTGGAGCCCTATGGCGCAGCAATCGAAAAGCTTCTGCCCAGCTTCATCAACAGCGTGGAGCTGGTAGTACCCGCCACGTTGCTGTCGGCGCTGCTGGGATCGCTCAACGGTTACGTCCTGTCCAAGTGGAGATTTCGCGGCGCGGACCTCCTCTTCACGCTCCTGCTCTTCGGGATGTTCATCCCCTACCAGAGCGTCCTGATCCCGATGGTCCTCGTGCTCGAGAAAATTGGCCTGTACGGCGGCCTCCCGGGCCTGATCCTGGTCCACGTCGTCTATGGCATCCCGATCTGCACGCTGATCTTTCGGAACTACTACGCGGCCATTCCCAATGAGGTTCTGGAGGCGGCCCGAATCGATGGGGCGACCGTGCTCGGCATCTACCGCCGCATTCTCGTCCCGCTATCCATCCCGGGGTTCGTGGTCGTCCTCATCTGGCAGTTCACGAGCATCTGGAACGAGTTCCTGTTCGCGCTCGTGATCGTCGCCGACCCTGACCAGCAGCCCATCACTGTGGCTTTGAACGGGCTTGCCGGCTCATTGCTCGCGCAGTACCAGGTGCAGATGGCGGGCGCCTTGATGACGGCGCTCCCACCTCTCGTCATCTATGTATTGCTGGGCCGCTACTTCATCCGCGGCCTCCTAGCAGGCAGCCTGAAGGGCTAGGAGCGAGCCGGCAGCCTGAAGGGTTGAGTCTTTGCTTCCCCACTTGTGGGGAAGGTGGCCCGGCGCGAAGCGCCCGGCCGGATGGGGGAGGTGGAACCTCTCCCAGCCTGAATATGGCACCCACCCTTAGGGTTAGACGTTCAAATGCAAATCGTCGCCGCTCTGGTCGGGATCGTCCTGGTCGCGAGCGTGCTCTGGGACTCGTTCGAGACGATCATCCTTCCGCGTCGCGTCTCCGGCCCTCGACTCTCCAAAACCTTCTACCGACTCACCTGGAGACCCTGGGCCGCGGCCGGCCGCCGTATGCTTCCGGGTGACTGGCGCGAATCCTTCCTCAGCACGTATGGGCCGCTCTCTCTGCTCGTCCTGTTCGTACTCTGGGGCGCCATCCTGGTCACTGGCTTCGGCGCGCTGTTGTGGGCCGCCGGCTTCGACGTTCACCTTTCCGGTTTGGGCCACCTCTATGTCAGCGGCACAACCTTCACGACGCTGGGCATCGGCGACTTCACGCCGAAGACGGACCTGGCCCGAATCATCACCGTCATCGAGGCCGGCACCGGTTTCGGGTTCCTGGCCGTGTTCATCTCCTATCTGCCCGTCCTGTATCAAAGCTTCTCGCGGCGCGAGGTCTCGATTTCGATGCTGGACGAGTGGGCCGGCTCGCCGCCGAGCGCCGGCGACTTGCTGCGCCGCGCAGCCGAGTCTGGTGAGATGGCCGAGCTGATCCCCTTGATGGCCCGATGGGAGACGTGGGCCGCAGAGCTCCTGGAGAGCCACCTGTCGTATCAGGTGCTGAGCTATTTCCGCTCCCAGCATGAAAACCAATCGTGGCTCGCCGCGCTGACCGCGATGATGGACTCCGCGTCGGTGTGGCAGGCGACCAAGGACCACGGCAAGTCGTGGCAGGCCCGCCGCCTCTACGCGATGGGCCGTCACGCTCTCGGCGACCTGAGCCAGGTGCTGCGCGCCGTGCCTGAATTCGACGCGCCGGACCGCATGTCACAGGCTGAGCTCGCCGCGCTCTACGACACGGTCACCACGGCCGGCGTCACCGTCGACCTGGTCGCCTTTCGCGAGCGGCTCACCGCTCTGCGCAAGGGCTACGAGCCCTACGCCATCGCCCTGGGGCATGAGCTGTTGATGGATCTGCCGCCCTGGATGCCGCTCGAGGAGCGCCAGGACAACTGGGAGACGACAGCGTGGGAAGGCGCCGCGCCGGGAGAGTCCCTGCACTAACCGCGACCTATCATCGAGATCCGAATGACCGTGAAGCGCGCGTGGCTGGCCGTCGGAATTGCCGTTCTCGTTTCGCAAGCCGGACACCTGCTCGCCTACCAGCTTCGGTTCGGAGCCGCGGCCCAAGCGATTCAGAGCTCCGGCGCCCACGTCTACTTCCCCGGCCTGGTGCGGGCGAGCCTGGGGGCCGCAGCAGCACTGGTCCTCGCAGGCGTGTTCGTGGTTGGCCTGGCGCGATTGCTCAGCGGCCGCGCGATTCGGCCTGACTCCGCACCGCCCTTTCTCCGCCTCTGTGCGGCCATGTTCACGATTCAGCTGGCGTGTTTTGCCGGACAGGAGGTGGTCGAGGCCCTCTTCGTGGGCGCGCCTGCCGCCTCGGTTGCGGATCTCCTGCTGTGGGGAACTCTGGGCCAGCTTCCGGCGGCGGTGATGGCCGCCGCAGGTCTGCGGTGGCTCATGGCTCGCTTCGAGACGGCCGTCACCGAGATTCGCGTCGCGCTGGCGAGCATCCCAATCCAGCCCTTCTTGCCGGGAGTTGAAATCCCAGTCTGGGCCCACACCGATCGGGCGTGGTTCCTCAGGTCTGCAGCGGGAGCCTCGCTCGCCAAACGCGGACCACCCTCCTGCGTGCGTCAGCTCGAACTGAACTGATCGCACGCGCGCACGCGCGCGTGACATTAATAGGAGGAATTTGATGAGCCGGAATCGAATCGCCGTCGTGGCTGGCGTCCTTGTCCTCTTCGTCATCGTCGGCGGAATCTTGATCTACGCCTCGCGGAGCGGCGGGAAGCCCGTCACCCTCAACGTCACAGTCATCGGCGGCAAGACCATGAACCCACCCGATCTCGCTGCGCATCAAAACGACACCGTGACCGTCAACGTCACCAGCGACACCGACGGCGAGGTGCACCTGCACGGTTATGACCTCATCTTCAACGCGAAGAAGGGTCAAACCGTCAGCAAAACGTTCAAGGCTGACAAGTCGGGCTCGTACCCCATCGAATGGGAGAGCACAAGCACGGAGCTGGGCCAGCTGGTAGTGAGCCCATGATCCTTCTTCACGGCTTTGGGCAGCGTTACGACCTGCCCATCTCGCTCGCGCTCTACCTCTACGCCGCGGCGGGCGTGGTCGTCATCTCGTTCGTGCTCGTCTACCTCTTTGCGGGCGATCAGGTGGGCGCAAAAGCGATTCATTACTCGCGCCGCCCCGTTCCGGCGCTGTTGCCGATCGCGCGTTCGCGGTGGCCCCGAATCGTCGGCGGCATCATCGGAATCGCCGGCCTGCTGGCAATCGTCATCACAGGCCTGTTCGGATCCAACAACCACCCCGAGCTCAATCCCGCGGAGTATCTGACCTGGGTCTACTTCTGGGCCGGGCTCGTGATCCTGTCGGGCCTGGTCGGAAACCTGTGGTACCTCGTCAATCCGTGGGCGGCCATCTACGACGCCGTGAGCAAGTTGGTGCACGTCAAACCCATCTGGAAATTGCCGAATGTCGGCGTCTGGCCTGCGACTGCAGCGTACTTTGCGTTCGCCTGTCTCGAGCTCACCACCGGGATGGCCAACCGGCCGTGGCTCGTCGGAGTGCTCGCGCTCGTCTATTCGGTGGTGACGCTTGCGGGGATGTTCCTGTTCGGGCGCGATGAATGGCTCGAACACTGCGAAGGCTTCACGGTCCTCTTCAACATCATCGGTCGCTTCGGTCCCGTCGAGACAGAGCGCGACGAGGCGGGGCGCATCAGCACGGTCTACCTGCGCCCCTGGGGGGTGGGCCTGCTGCAACCCTCGCCGGCGGGATGGGACCGCGTCGTGTTCGTGATCCTGATGCTGTCGACTCTTGCCTTCGACGGCATCCTCTATACGCGCCCGTGGAGTGACTTCAATCTCGCGCTCGAGCCGATCTGGCTGCCGATGGGCGCCTTCGGGTTCTTCTTCGTCCGCACGCTCGGCCTCGTCCTGCTCACGGTCACCTTTCTGCTCGTGTTCATCACCTTCATGGAGCTGGTCATCTTCCTCGGCAAACGCAACGTCGATGTGAAGGCCACCATCTCCGCCTTTGCGCTGACCCTCGTGCCCATCGCCCTCGTTTACAACGCAGCTCACAACTACACCTATCTGGTCCTGCAGTCGCAGGCGCTGATCCCACTTCTCAACGACCCGCTCGCGAAGGGATGGCACCTCTTGCCGGCGCTGGCGGCATTCAAGCCAAACTTCGCGCTCGCGCAGGCCTCGACGGTCTGGTACGCGCAGGTCGTGCTGATCGTGCTCGGCCATGTCATCGCGGTGTATCTGGCGCACCTACGCGCGGGCGAACGCTTCCGGACCGCTCAGCGCGCGCTTCTGAGCCAGTACCCCATGCTGTTGCTCATGGTCATGTACACGATGACCAGCCTTTGGATCCTCGCCCAACCCATCACCAGAGAGGCCGGATGAGCAGGTGAGCTGGCCGGTCGATCTGACCGTCTACGCGGGCCTGGTGGCCCTGTTTTTGGGACACGCCTGGCTCGCCGGCACGGTCTCAGATGCTCGGCGGAAGCACTCCCTTTACTTCGGGCTCGGCCTCATCACCTTGTGGCTCGCACTCGAGACGCCGCTGGACACGATCAGCGACCACTACCTGGACAGCGTTCACATGCTGCAGCACGTCCTCCTCGGTTTCATCGCGCCGCCGCTGATGCTTCTCGGCCTATCACCTCAGATGGTGGAGCGGGTCGTCCGCGTCCCCGGCGTGCGCGCGATCACCGAACCCGTGCCGGCGCAGGTGATCGCCGGGCTTGTGATGATCGTGTGGCACCTTCCGCCGCTGTACAACGCGACCCTTTACTCCGAACCGCTGCACGTAATCGAGCACCTGGCGTTTATCGCGTCCGGGCTGGTGCTCTACTGGCCGATTCTCGCCGCGACGTCCGCGCACGCGCGCTGGCAGATGTCGCCGGGCGCGAGGCTCCTTTACATGGTGCTCGCGACGCTGCCGCAAGACGGAGTGGCGCTCGTTCTCATCTTCTCGCGCGTGCCTTTCTACGAGTTCTACACGCACGCTCCCCGGCTCGTCGCGTCGTTCACGCCGTTGATCGATCAGACCGTGGCGGGTGCACTATTGATGATCCTGGGCAAGGCCACCATGGCGGTCGCTGCGCTCGCGGTTTTCTTCCGCTGGTTCGGCGCCGAGCACCGAGCCGACCGTCGAAACGTGGCGGGACTAGAATCCCGATAGGGCCTGGTGAAGTACTACGAGAGCATTCTCGACATCGTCGGCAACACGCCGTTGGTGCGCCTGCATAAGGTCACCAAGGGCCTCAAACCCACCATCCTCGCCAAGCTCGAGCAGCTGAACCCAGGCGGAAGCGTCAAAGACCGGATCGGCCTCACGATGATCGAGGAGGCCGAGCGCACCGGCCAGCTGCGGCCCGGCGGCACGATCGTCGAACCCACTTCCGGCAACACCGGCCACGGCCTCGCCATGGTGGCCGCGATCAAGGGCTACAAGATGATCTTCGTGATGCCGGACAAGATGTCCTCCGAGAAGATCAGCCTGCTCAAGGCGTACGGCGCCGACGTGGTCGTCTGCCCGACCAATGTCGAGCGCTCCTCGCCGCAGTCGTACTACTCGGTGGCCGACCGCCTGGCGCGCGAGGTGCCCGGCGCGTTCCAGCCCAACCAGTACTTCAACCCTCGCAACCCCGAGGCTCATTACCAAACCACCGGACCCGAGATCTGGGAGCAGACGGACGGACGCATCGACGTCTTCGTGGCCGGCATGGGGACGGGAGGCACGATCAGCGGAGTCGCGAAGTACCTCAAAGAACGCAAGCCCGCGGTGCACATAGTCGGCGCCGACCCCGAAGGCTCGCTCTACTCGGGTCCGATCGCCCCCTATAAGGTCGAGGGCGTCGGCGAAGACTTCATGCCCGGCACGATGGATATCAAGCTCGTGGACCAGATCGTGCAGGTCACCGACAAGGAGTCGTTCGTCGCAGCGCGTCGACTTGCGCGTGAGGAGGGCATCCTGGTGGGAGGCTCATCGGGTCTCGCGATGCATGGTGCGATAGAGGTCGCGCGTGATCGTGGACCGGACGAGGTCATCGTCGTGTTGTTTCCGGACACAGGCCGCAACTACCTCAGCAAGTTCTTCAACGACGAGTGGATGCGGCAGAACGGTTACCTGGCGCGACTCGGCGCCGTGCGGATTCGCGAAGTCCTGCTGGCCCACACCGAGGGAGTCCCGAAGCTCGTCACGGTCGAAGCGCGCAAGTCGGTGGGCGAGGCCATCGACCTGATGCAGCAGTACGGCATCTCGCAGCTGCCCGTGGTGGATGATTCGAATGGGAACGGTGTGATCGGGACGCTGCAGGAGCGGACGTTGCTGGACCGCGTGTACCGCGACCCCGCCGTGGTCACGACCGCCGTGTCCTCGGCGATGGATGCGCCCCTCAGCCAGGTGGGCGTCGACTCTTCCCTCGACGATGCATTCGAGCCGCTGCTCCGTGGCGAGCAGGCGGTGTTGGTGGTCGAGGGGGGCAAGCCCGTGGCTGTGATCACACGCGCCGACCTGCTCGAGTTCGTCGCCCACCGCGGCCAGGGCTGAGCTTGTCGAAGGACGAATCAAGCAGCTGGGGTTTTGCGACTCGAGCCTTGCATATCGGTCAAGGGCCTGACCCCGCCACCGGCGCCGTCGTCCAGCCGATCCACCTCGCCACGACGTTCGCGCAGCAGGGAGTCGGCAAGCACAAGGGTTTCGAATACTCGCGGTCAGGCAACCCGACTCGGGCTGCGCTGGAGGAAAACCTCGCCGGGCTCGAGGACGCCAAGCACGGCCTCGCCTTCTCGTCCGGTCTCGGCGCGGAGACCACGCTGATGCTGCTCTTCAGTCCTGGCGATCACGTCGTCTACATGGAGGACGTGTACGGCGGAACGTTCCGCCTCTTCGACAAGGTGATGAAGCGTTTTGGCATGACCTTCACCGCGGTGGACGCCGGAGACATGGACGCTGTCGACCGAGCGATCACTCCCGCGACCAAGCTCGTCTGGCTCGAGTCGCCGACCAATCCGCTGATGCGAATCGTCGACATCGACGCCGTGAGCGAGGTGGCGCACAGCCATGGCGCGATGGTGTGCGTGGACAACACTTTCGCGACGCCGTACCTGCAGCAGCCTCTCCATCTCGGCGCCGACTTCGTCGTCCACAGCTCGACTAAATACATCGGCGGCCACAGCGACGTGGTGGGCGGCGCGATCTTGACCAACGATGACGGGCTCGAGAAGCAGCTGCGGTTCCACCAGAACGCGGTGGGCGCGATCCCGTCGCCTTTCGACTGCTGGCTGCTGCTGCGAGGGATCAAGACGCTCGCGCTGCGCGTCGACCGCCAGAGTCAGAATGCGATGGAGGTGGCGCAGGCGCTGGAAAAGAACAAGGCTGTGAAGCGAGTCCACTACCCGGGTCTTGTGTCACACCCGGGCCACGCTGTCGCCTCGCGCCAGATGCGAATGTTCGGCGGCATGATGAGCATCGAGGTCGCCGATGAGGCCACCGCACTGCGCGCCCTTTCGCGCCTCAAGATTTTCGCCCTGGCGGAATCGCTCGGCGCTGTCGAATCGCTGGCCGAGCACCCCGCGCTCATGACCCACGCCTCGATTCCGGCCTCGGAGCGAAAGCGGATCGGAGTGGGGGACGGTCTGATCCGTCTCTCGATCGGAGTTGAGGACGTCGCCGACCTGATCGCCGACCTGGAATCAGCCCTGGCCTGACTACTTCGTGGCGAGGAAGGCTTGAACGTGTGGCAGCATCTGGTCGCTGGCCAGGAACGCGTTGATGTGACCGAGGCCCTCGAAACGTATCTCGGTCGCCTCCGTCATCTGGGCAGCCACCTCGGTCATCAGATGGCCGTCATCTTCGAGATCGCCAACCAGCAACAAGGATGGAGGCTTCGCGTTGACGACCAGATCCCATGGAGTCACCTTCCAGTCGAGGCGTGCGCGCTGCCAGAGGATGAATTGTTCGAGGTCCGTCGCCCTGATGCGATCCCGCATCCATGCGGGACACTCCCCCTCATCGGCGGCGAAAGCATTGATGAGCCAGTCCCAACCCTCTTCCTGGAGATTTCGAATCCTCTCTTCGGTCGCGGCTTTCAAAGCCACCGCATCGACTGGCCTGGCTACCGCACCGCTCAGGATCAACGAGCGAACTCGGCCCGGAAACCGCTCGGCCGCGGCACACGCAACGAACATCGCGTTTGACCAGCCCCAGAAGTGCACCGAATTCAGGTGCAGGTGGTCGAGCAACGCGCCGACGTCGTCGACGAATCTATCGATATGGTTCGCGGCGACGTCCCGCGGACGATCGCTGGTGCCGTGACCACGATGGTCGAAGAGGATGCATTGATATTTCTTTGCGAGCGGCTCGACGTACCCGGCCGCACGCCACAATTCGCAATCACAGCCAGCCCCCAGGTGCAGGAGTAGAGGCGGCCCGCTGCCCTCGAGTTCGTAGTGCAGCCGCACCCCGTCCGGTGCAGTCACGAGCGGCATGAGCGCATGGTAGTCCGGCAGGCGCCGATGGCCGTGATTCATCACAGATAAACTCTTGACCGTGCCTCCTCGCGAGCTCCCAAGCCGGACCCTCTACCAGGGGCGGGATCGCGCCGCGGCACGCTCTTTCCTGCACGCGATCGGGCTGACCAACGCCGACATCGACAAGCCGTTCGTCGGGGTGTCGAACGTCTGGACCGAAACCATGCCGTGCAACTTCGGCCTGCGCGACCTGGCTGCGCCCTTGAAGGCCGGCATCAAAGCCGCGGGCGCCAACCCGATGGAGTTCAACACCATCGCCATCTCCGACGGCATCACGATGGGCACCGAAGGCATGAAGGCGTCGCTGGTGAGCCGCGAGGTCATCGCAGACGGCATCGAGCTCATGGGACGCGGCCACATGTTCGACGCGATGGTCACCCTCTGCGCATGCGACAAGACAATCCCCGCCTCCGCCATCGCCCTGGCTCGTCTCGACCGCCCCGGAGTGCTCCTCTACGGCGGCTCGATCATGGCCGGCTTGTTCAGGGGCCGGCAGGTTGCCGTCGGTGAGGTTTACGAGGCGATGGGCGCCGTCGCCGCAGGCAAGATGACCGACGCGGACCTCGCCGAGCTCGAAGCTGTGGCGTGCCCAGGCGCAGGGGCGTGCGGCGGCCAGTACACCGCGAACACGATGTCGATGGTCATGGAGGTCATCGGCCTTTCGCCAGTCGGCTTCAACTCGATCCCAGCGACGGATCCAAAAAAGCACCCGGCGGCTGAAACCATGGGCCGAGTGGTCATGAACGCGCTCGAGGAGGACCTACGGCCCTCGCGCATCCTCACCCGCCGCGCCTTCGACAACGCGATCGCAGCGGTAGCCGCAAGCGGCGGCTCGACCAACGCTGTCCTGCACCTGCTCGCGCTGGCGCGCGAGGTCGGCGTGGAGCTCGCGATCGACGATATCGACCGGATCAGCCGGCGCACACCTTTGTTATGCGACCTCAAGCCGGGCGGCCGTTTCGCCGCCGTTGAGCTGCACCGTGCTGGAGGCATCGCCCTGCTGACGCGCCGCCTCATCGAAGGGGGCTTCATCGACGGTGATGCGCTGACCGTGACAGGTCGCTCACTCGGTGAAGAGTGCGAATCGGTCACCGAGACCGCCGGCCAGGAGGTCGTCGCGCCGCTGTCTCGTCCGCTGCGCGCGGAGGGCGGCCTGGTCGTCCTGCGCGGAAACCTTGCCCCCGAGGGGGCCGTCGTGAAGATCACTGCGCACACGACAACTTCGCACCGTGGACCCGCGCGCGTCTTCAATCGTGAGGAGGATGCCCTTGCGGCGGTCTATGCGGGCCGGATCAAGCCTGGCGACGTCGTGGTCATCCGGTACGAAGGGCCGAAGGGCGGGCCGGGCATGCGCGAGATGCTGACGGTGACCGCAGCGATCGTCGGCGAAGGACTTGGCGACTCGGTGGCGATGGTCACTGACGGGCGCTTCTCGGGAGCAACGCAGGGGCTGATGGTCGGTCACGTCGCACCGGAGGCGGCAGTTGGCGGCCCGCTTGCCGCTCTGGAAGATGGCGACATCATCGACATGGACGTGGACAGCCGCCGATTGAATGTCGAGGGCGTGGATATCCAAGCCCGCCTGAAGAGCTGGTCGCCGCCCGAGCCGCACTACCGCAAAGGCGTGCTCGCCCGCTACGCGCTGCTCGTTGGCTCGGCCTCCGAAGGGGCGATGCTAAAGCCCTAGCCTCCCCACCTTGTGGGGAGGTCGGCACTGCCCGCAGGGCACTGCCGGGAGGGGGTCGAGGGTCCGCTACTTGACTGCCGGCATCCACGCGGCCCGCCGCGACTCGAATGCCGTGATGTCAGCGCTGTGCTTTTCCACCAACCCGATCTCGTCCAGCCCGCCCAGCAGGCATTCCCGTGCGAACGGGTCGATCTCGAAGCGGTAGGCAAACCCTTCGCCATGAACCTCTTGCTTCTCCAGGTCGACAGTCACTTTGGCCGCCGGGTCTTCCGCAGCCAGATCAATCAGGTGCCGCACCTGCCGCTCCGGCAGCACCACCGCCAGCAAGCCCGTCTTGTAGCAGTTGGCGAGAAAGATGTCCGCGAAGCTCGGCGAGATGATCGCTTTGAATCCAAAATCGCGAAGCGCCCACGGCGCGTGCTCGCGCGATGACCCGCA
>DASRWV010000076.1:0-3187 GCA_035687505.1 Nitrosotalea sp. | reverse complement strand
GCGGTGGCGCAGGTAGTAGGTCACGACCGCGTAGATGTCGTCGAGCCGGAGAACCGGGAAGTTCTGCGCGATCTCCTCCGGCGAAGCGCCGGTCAGAAAGGTGTCGATCACGGTGTCGAGCGTGACTCGCGTCCCGGCGATGCGGATGACTCCGTCCGCCCCGTTCGAGAAGGGAATGGGCTCCGTGGCCGTGGCGCTCATCATGGCGCCAGGCAGAATACCAGAGGCCGATGGCGATGATCCAGCCGCCCGGTCATCAGGTTTCCTCCTCCGGCGCTTCCGTCGCCGTCGTCTCCGCCGTGCAGCAGGTCGAGGAGGTCGGCTCGGGTCAGGAAGATGAGCGGCGAGGCGTTGACGGCGGATGGATCAGCCACGCTCGAGCTCGCGCTCCAGATCGTGGAAATCCACCATGAAGGCGTCCACGCCTTCGCCGAGTCAGCGAGCCCTGGGCTCGCGTTGGGCTTGACCGCAATTTCAGTGAAGTGCATGCTGTTGCCGGAGGAGAATTCTCCATGTCGAGTACCTTGGCGCGGGCGACATCCCCACCCTAGAGCCCGCCCTCTCCAGCACTCGCTGAACAGCGCCCGGCCGAACCGCAAAACTGGCCGCTGGACATAGCTTTGCGGCTTAGCTACTATTCCGTCATGGTGATGAAGGTCAAAGCGGCCATCGACCTCCTGGAGGCCGACGGGTGGTACCTGCATTCCACCAAGGGGAGCCATCGCCAATTCAAGCATCCAACGAAGCCTGGCCGCGTCACCGTTCCCGGCAAGCTCAGCGCCGATCTGCCCGCTGGCACCGTGGCCAGCATCTTCCGTCAGGCCGGTCTGAAATGAAGGAGGCACCGATGTTCACTTACGCGGTCGTGATCGAGAAGGCGCCCAAGAACTACGCCGCCTATGTCCCGGACCTTCCGGGTTGCGTAGCTGTCGGCGACACTGTCGCCGAGGTCCTCAGCTCAATCGCAGAAGCGATCGAGTTTCACCTCGACGGCATGCGCGAGGACGGCGACACGATTCCGCCGCCAACCACGGTAGCGATCAACCTCTCCACCCACCTTGCAGCGCTCGGCAGCAAGGGTGGGAGGGCGGCTGCTGCGAGGATGACTGCCGAGCAGCGGAGCGCGCGTGCGGCCGCCGCGGGGCGCGCCGGTGGCAGAGGACGACCTCGCCCGCCCGCAGTGGCGCGAGCCGCGGGCGCGCAGCGCCCCTCTCCTCGTGCAGCCACCAAGTCGAGAAAGGGGCAGTGAGGGATTACAGACGGAGCGAAGCAGCGCCCGCGAGCACGGCAAGGCGGGTGGATCAGCCACGCTCGAGCTCGCGCTCCAGGTCGTGGAAATCCACTGTAAAGGCGTCCACGCCTGCAGATGGATGCACGGTCGTCCAGCGCAGCACCTGCTGTACACCAGCCACGTAGGAGTCGTCGAGGATGGAATGGACTCCTCCTGCGACTCAGGTCGGCATCGATGTGCCAGAGTCGCTGGTGTGACCCAAAAAGGAGGAGTCCGCCATGCAGTCTACGATCATTGCAGTTGACCTGGCAAAGAGCGTGTTCCAGATCGCCGTCTCCCGGCGCCCCGGCAAAGTGTCCGAATCGCATCGGCTGACCCGGAGTCAGCTCCTGCGCTTCTTTGCCGAGAGGCAGCCCGCTCTCGTCGTACTCGAGGCGTGTGGGACTGCGCACTACTGGGCTCGGGAGCTCCAGGCTCTTGGCCACCGGGTCCAGCTGTTGCCTCCGCACGAGGTGCGGAGCTATGTGCACCGCAACAAGACCGACCGGGCCGATGCCGAGGCGCTGCTCGAAGCACACCGCAACGAGCGGATCTGCAAGGTTCCGGTCAAGTCATTGGCCCAGCAGACCTTGGCCGGTCTGCATCGAATGCGGTCGGCGTGGATGGCGGACCGCACGGCGCGGATCAACCTGCTGCGGGGCCTGCTGCGGGAACTCGGGTTCTCGATCCCGGTGGGAGCTCGGCACGTCGTAGTGCAAACCTTGGGGCTGCTCGAGAAGTTGCCCGAGCCGCTACGCCCGGTTCTGGCCGAAGCCTGCCAGGAGATTGGCGAGTTCGAGGCACGGGTCGCCGCCGTGGAGAAGCAGCTGCGCGCCCTGGCCAAGCAGACACCGGTGGTCGAGCGCCTGCAATCGATCCCCGGCGTCGGTCTGCTCACCGCGACGGCGCTGGTGGCCTTGGTGGGAGACGTCCAGCGCTTCCCCACCAGCCGGCACTTCGCGAGCTACCTCGGCCTGACGCCTCGGGAACACTCCAGCGGCTTGGTGAGACGGCTCGGCGCCATCAGCAAGGCCGGCGATAGCTACCTGCGCACGCTGATGATCAGCGGCGCCCGCTCGGCGTTGTACGCGGCCAGCCGCCCCAAGGACCAGCCGGACCGACTGCGCCGATGGGCGCTTCAGGTGCACCGCCTGCGAGGCCACAACCGCGCCGCCGTGGCCCTCGCCAACAAGCTGGCGCGGATCGTCTGGGCGGTATGGAAACATGACACCCGCTTCGAGTCTCAGGCCGTACCCGCGTAACCACGCACACCCGGCTGCCGAGCGACAGCCGAGATGACTGGATATCCCTGCCGTGAACCTGCTCAACGAGCATCGACGGATGGCATGATCGGTTGGACCGAGCGTGGGGAACAAGCCGATTTCTCGCCCTGGCCCTCAGAGGCCGTGTCTGAGGATTGGCTTCCCCACGCGCGTTTTCCATCCTGGCCCGGAGCTGCTCGCAGCTCCACAAAGAGGCCGAAGATACGGTTGCAGTCTCACCGTCGTGCCCCGCGCAAGGCTCCAAGAGCTGGCCATCGCCGGCGAGGACTGTGTCAACCGGCCTGAGACACCTGCGGCTTCGCAGTGCGCGAGCAGCCTCCGGCTGGTTGGAGTGATCGAAGGGCATCAGCAGCGCTTGGTAGGGGGGTACTGCGGGTAAGGGTCTGGGCGAGATCGTGGCTTGTCGGGCACCTGGCGCGTCGTTTTCCTCGGGTCGGTTGATCCCAACCGGCTCGGGCAAGGAATCGAGGCGGGGGGAGCCCACGAGTGCTCTGACCACGGTCGGCATGTTTTCCAGGTAGGGAGGAACCGGTGAGCCGACGTTGAGCACCTGGGGAGTGATCCACCGTACACCCCGCTGCCACCGGCATCGAGCTTGCCAGGCGGCCATGCGACCGGCGTCGACTCCGGCCAC
>DASRWV010000075.1:0-10073 GCA_035687505.1 Nitrosotalea sp. | reverse complement strand
AGCAGCCTCAGGATGTCCGGCATCGCGACTTCGCCCCGGTCCACATATAGAAGGACGGAACCCTCGTCGAGTTTCGCCTCTCTGACGAACGGTTGATCCTTCAACAGGTCCAGCGCTCGCTGCTGATCGCCTGACACGGTCAGCGTCACCACGTCGCCTGAGACGGCGCGCTTCAATTCCTCCGGCGTGCCCTCGGCGACGATCTTGCCGTAGTCGATGATGGCGATCCGGTCGCACAGCGCATCGGCCTCATCGAGGTAGTGAGTCGTCAAGAAAACCGTGGTGCCCCGCTCGTGCATGCGCCGGACCTCATCCCAAACCCGCGCGCGGCTCTGGGGGTCGAGGCCGGTGGTCGGCTCGTCGAGGAAGAGCAGCTGCGGGTCGTGGACCAGGCCGAGCCCGATGTCCAGGCGGCGCTTCTGGCCGCCCGAATAAGTCTTGCCCTGGCGGTCCGCGCAGGATTCCAGCTCGAGCATCGTGATCAGCTCCGCGGCCTTTGCCTCAGCCTGCTTACGAGACATGCCGTAAAGCCGGCCCTGAAAGACGAGCTCGCGGCGCCCGGTGATCTCCCGGTCGGCGCCCCCGGCCTGGCCGACGTAGCCGATTCGCTCGCGGATCTTGTCAGGTTGCGTGCTCAGGTCGCAGCCGGCGACGCGGGCCGACCCGCCGCTTGGCGGCATCAGGGTGGCCAGCATGCGCAGGGTCGTCGTCTTGCCGGCGCCATTGGGTCCCAGGAACCCGAAGATCTCGCCGGGTTGCACTGTCAGGTCGACTCCCACGACCGCCTCGACGACTCGTTTTCGCGTCTTGAAAACGCGCCTCAGGCCGTGTGTCTCGATCGTGGCTGCCATGGACTACCAATTCTCGCGGGTCTTCTGTCGCGGCAAATTGGACGAATTTACAGTTTGCTGATCTTTGAAAATTTAAGGGAGGGGTCCTGGAGCGTTGAAGGGACATGAATAGTCGCGCTCGGCGTCACGAGAAAGGAGGTTCATTTGCCAACCAGGCATCGTTTTGACGTTCGTCAGAGCGGCCAGGGAATGGTGGAGTACGCGTTGATCCTGGTTCTTGTTTCGATCGTCGTCATCGTGATTCTTTTGACCATGGGGAACCAGATCCAAAACGTCTTCTCCAACGTAGTCGCCGCTCTTCAGGCCTAAAGTACACGTGAAGCGGGCCGGCACTGCCGGCCCGCGCGCTTCTCCATAGTTACGGGTCGTGGCACGGGCCTGGTGGCATGGCGCGGTCTTCTACGAGATCTACGTCCGCAGCTTTGCCGACTCCAACGACGACGGAATCGGCGACCTGCCTGGCATCACCTCGCGGCTCGAGTATGTGAAGAGCCTCGGCGTGGACGCGATCTGGCTCACGCCCTTCTACCCGTCGCCGCAGAAAGACCACGGCTACGACGTCGCCGACTACGTAGACGTCAATCCAGAGTACGGGACGCTCGAGGATTTCGACAGTCTCGTCGCGCGAGCGCACGAGCTCCGCTTGAAGGTGCTGGTCGATGTCGTTCCCAACCACACATCGGACCAGCATGCGTGGTTCCAGGCCGCGCTGGCCTCGCCCGACAACCCGTTTCGCTCCCGCTATCACTTCGCGGACGGCAAGCGGGACGGAGCGCCGCCCAACAACTGGAAATCGAACTTTGGCGGGCCGGCGTGGACGGAAGTGCCAACTCCACCTCCCCATCCGGCCGGCCGCATCCCCTCCGACGCTTCGCGCCACCTCCCCGCAAGCGGGGAGGCGCCGGCCGGCTTCCCCACAAGTGGGGAAGCAGCCAACTCCCAACAGTGGTACCTCCACCTCTTCGCTCCGGAGCAGCCCGACCTCAATTGGTGGGACCCGCAGGTGCCGGCGGAGTTCGAGCGGATCATCAAGTTCTGGCTGGATCGGGGCGCCGATGGATTCCGGATCGACGTCGCGTCCGCGCTCTTCAAGCGCAAGGACCTCGCCGACAAGCCGATGATCCGCAATCCGGTCACCGGGATCCTCGAGCCCGACCCGGCGTTTTCCATCACCGACCAGCCCCAGCTGCACGACGTCTACCGGCGATGGCGCCACATCGCCAACGCCTACCAGCCCGACCGCGTCCTCGTGGGTGAGATCTTCGAGCCCAGCCGCCAAACCCGCTACATCCTTCCCGACCAGCTGAACATGGCCTTTGCCCTGATCCGCTCGCGATGGGACGCCTACCTTTGGCGGCGGTCGATCGATGTGGACCGCAACGCTCTGCATGGACCCGGAACCAACCCGAGCTGGACGCTCAGCAACCACGACATCGTGCGCCAGGTCACGCGCCTCGGCGGCGGCCACACTGGGCGTGAACGCGCTCGGGCCGCCCTCCTCTTGATGCTGGGCCTTCCCGGCCAGGTTTTCCTCTACCAGGGCGAAGAGCTCGGTCTGGAAGAGGTCACGCTTCCCGACGACCAGCGCCAGGACCCCGTCTTCCTCCACACCCGGGGCCGTCAGGCTGGACGCGACGGCTGTCGTGTTCCGATGCCCTGGCAGAGAGGCAAGCCGAATGCCGGCTTCTCGATCGCGGCCCCATGGCTCCCCATGCCGGAGGGCTGGGATCAGTACGCCGTCGATGCCCAGATGGGCTCCCTGACCTCGATGCTCGGCTTCTACCGCCGGTTGTTGGGGCTGCGCCGGCGCCTGGCCGGCCGGCTCCCGGATGGGATCGAGTGGCGTCCGGCCCCGGAAGGCGTCCTTCTGTACCAGCGCTGGCAGCTTGTCGTCGTCTGCAACTTCCGCAGCCGGGCGGTCCGGCTCGAGCTGGGAGGCCGGCTGATCGCCGCCAGCAACGTGCTGGCTCGACATCGCCGGGGCCTGCTCATCCTTCCGCCGAACTCCGCCGCCTGGCTGGACGTCTCGCCGGGCGCAGGATAGCCTCCTGTTTTGGCTGCGTAGCCAGGCTATCGAAGGTAGGTAGCAGGTCCCAGAACGGCGTTTTGTCACCAGAAAGGAAGGGATCTGAAGGTACTTAACCAACCTCTAACCAACCTTCGAGCGGCAGGCGGTAATCTTCCATTTGTGGTGGTGGGGACTCATGTGGAAGCGGATTCGACCATGCCTACGACCCCCCTGCCCGAAGGCCCGCGGTACGTAAATCGGGAGCTTTCCAGGCTCGATTTCGACGAGCGGGTGCTCGCCATGGCCGAGGACACCCACCTCCCGGTGCTCGAGAGGGTCCAGTTCCTGGCCATCTTCAGCCAGAACCTGGACGACTTCTTCCAGGTTCGCGTCGCCGGGCTCAAAGAGCAGGTCCTGGCCGCGGTCGCCGTCGCGTCGCCGGACGGCATGTCGCCGCTCGACCAGCTGAAAGCGATCCGGGCTCGGGTCGAATCGCTGGTCGAGCGCCAGGTCGGCCTGTTCAATCGCGAGATCGCGCCGGCGCTGGCCGAGTCGGGGATCACCCTGGTTCGCGCCAACGAGGTGACCAAGCGCGAGCTGAGTCACCTGCACTCGGTCTTCCGCCAGCAGATCTTCCCCGTGCTGACCCCTCTGGCCGTCGACCCCGGCCATCCCTTCCCATACATCTCGCATCTCTCGCTGAACCTGGCGGTGCTCGTCCGCGACCCGCAGCGCCAGCAGCAGCATTTCGCGCGCGTCAAAGTGCCGCCAGTGCTCCCGCGGTTCATCCCGCTGGTCGAGGGGCAGCGCTACATCCCGCTCGAGGACGTCATCGCCCTTCACCTGCAAGCCCTGTTTCCGGGCATGGAGGTGGTTGCGCACCATCCCTTCCGGGTGACCAGGGACGGTGATCTCGACGACGTCGACAGCGAAGCCGAGGACCTTCTCGCCGCGATCCAGACCGAGCTCCGCCGCCGCCGCCGCCACGCGCGCGTCGTTCGCCTCGAGGTCGACCCCGGCATGTCGCCAGAGGTCCTCGAGCTCCTGACCCGTGAGTTGGAACTGCAGCCGGCGGACGTCTACAAGTCCGACGGTTTGCTCGACCTCAGCAGCCTTCAAGCGCTGGCGCAGCTCGACCGCCCCGACCTGAGAGAGGAGCCCTGGACGCCGACCACGCAGCCTCGATTGCGCGGGCTGGGCGCGGAGGTGCCCGACCTGTTCGAGGTGTTGCGCGCGGGCGATGTTCTCGCGCACCATCCCTATGACTCTTTCGCCACGTCGGTCGAAGCCTTCATCGACCACGCCGCGAGCGACCCCGACGTCCTCGCGATCAAGCAGACCCTGTACCGGACCTCGGGCTATACCGCCCCGACCGCCAACAGCAATCCCCTGCCGGCCAGCCCGATGGTGCGAGCGCTCATTCGAGCCGCCGAACGGGGCAAGCAGGTCGTGGCGCTGGTCGAGCTCAAGGCGCGTGGCGACGAGCAGGCCAACATCGGTTGGGCAAGAGCTCTCGAAGAGGCCAACGTGCACGTGGTCTACGGACTGCTCGGTTTGAAAACTCACGCCAAGGTCACGCTGGTGGTCAGGCGCGAGGGCAAGCACATCCAGCACTACCTGCACGTCGGCACCGGCAACTACAACCCGACCACCGCGCACGCGTACGAAGACGTCAGCCTCCTGTCCGCGGACGCGGATCTTGGCGCCGACATCACCGAGCTGTTCAATCTGCTGACCGGGTACAGCCGCCAGCACCGCTACCGAAAGCTGATGGTCGCGCCGACCAGCTTGCGCGCAGGCATCACGCAGCTGATCGAGCGTGAAGGCAAGCCGGGCGGCCGGATCATCATCAAGGTCAACAACCTGATCGATCCCGACATCATCGAAGCGCTCTATTCCGCTTCGCAGGCGGGCGCGCAGATCGACCTGATCGTGCGCAGCATGTGCGCGCTGCGGCCAGGAGTGCCCGGGATGTCCGACCGGATCAGGGTGCGTTCGATCGTCGGCCGCTTCCTCGAGCATTCGCGGATCTTCGCCTTCGGCGACGGCGCGGATGCGGAGTACTACCTCGGGTCTTCCGACCTCATGCAGCGCAACCTGGATCGCCGCGTCGAAGCGGTAGTCCCCGTCAGCGATGCGAAGCTGCGCGTCCGCCTGTCGCAGATCCTGGAGACATTGCTCGCTGACGACGTGCTGGCCTGGCAGCTCTGCCCGGATGCCGTCTGGCAGCGCGTGCCCACGATTCGCGGGCTCAACTCGCACAAGCGCTTCCAGGAGCTGGCGCTAGAGGCCGCGCGCGGCAATGGAGTGGTTCACCGCATCACTAATGCTTGAGCGTGAGGTGAAGCTCGGGGCGGGACCCGCGTTCCACCTGCCCGACCTCACCGGGGTTGTCGAAGGCGTGGCGGTCGGGCCACCGGAGGCAGTGCGGATGGAGACCGTTTACTACGACACCGCAGACCTGCGCCTCGCGCGGTGGGGTGTCTCGCTTCGTTACCGCGCGGGGGAGGGGTGGACGTTGAAGCTGCCGCCGAAACCCGTGACCGGCACGCCCGGCCAGCTCCTGGAGCGAGACGAGCTCACGTTTCAAGGCAGCTCGAAGAAACCGCCGGAAGCGGCGGTGGAGATCGTGCGCGCGTACGTGCGCAAGGCTGACCTTGTGCCTGTAGCTCGCCTGTCGACGGTGCGCCGGCGAGTGCGGCTTGTCGATGGTGCTGGCGCCAGGGTGGCCGAGGTCGTGGACGACGAGGTGTCGGTGAGGGACGGCCGCCGGGTCGCGGCTCGGTTCCGGGAGATCGAGGTCGAGGTGATGGCGCAGGAGAACGGCGGCAACGGCATCGTCGAGCCGCTGGTGTCGCGGTTGCGTGGAGCGGGTGCAGGCGCGCCGGACCCGACACCCAAGCACATCCGCGCGCTCGGGCCGCGCGCCATGGAACCTCCCGAGGTTTCGCCGGAAGCCATCAAGCCCGACTCGCCCGCCAAAGACGTGATCAAGTACGTGCTCGCCGAAAGCATCGCGTCTCTGCTGCGCCAAGACCCGCTGGTGCGCACGAGCACCGACCCCGAAGCGATCCATCAAGCTCGCGTCGCGACGCGCAAGCTGCGCTCGCATTTGCGTACATTCGGGCCTCTCCTGGACCCCGAGTGGACCGAGCCGCTTCGCTCGGAGCTTGGCTGGCTGGCGATGGGCCTCGGCGCCGTCCGCGATCGGGAGGTCCTGCTCGAACGGCTGCGCGAACGCGCCAAGGGTCTGCCGGCGAGCGACCAGAGGTCGGCCGGCTCTCTTCTGAAAATCCTCGACGTCGAGATCGAGTCTCTGCGCAAGAAGCTCTTGATCGAGCTCGGCTCGCTGCGGTACGTCGACCTGCTGGAGCGGCTCGTGATCGCTGCTCATTCGCCGGTCACGCTGCCTGACGCGGACGAGCCGGCGCTGAAGGTGCTCCCCCCGCTTGCGGCGGGCCCGTGGCGCCGGCTGCGCTCAGCCGTCCGTCAGCTTCCGGATCCGCCGACCGACCCCGAGCTCCATCGCATCCGCATCCTCGCGAAGCGCGCGCGCTACGCCGCGGAGGCGGTGGCCCCGGTCGTGGGGAGCGCCGCGCTGGCGTTCGCCCGAGCCGCCGCCAAGCTACAGACCGTGCTTGGCGAGCATCAGGACAGCGTGACCGCGCAGGCGTGGCTTCGCGCTGCTCGGATCAGCGGCCGTCGCGCCTTCGTCGCGGGTGAGCTCATCGCCATGGAGCACGTCGCCGCCGAAGAGGCGAGAGCGAAATGGCCGAAGGTCTGGAAGGCGCTCGATCGGAAGCAGCTGCGACAGTGGATGCCCTGATTTGTAAGTGGGGACGTTTTATGTGGTGCGACACGCGAAGTCCGGCAGCAGGAGCCAGTGGTCCGGAGACGATCGGCTCCGCCCGCTGACCAAAAAGGGCCAAAAGCAAGCAGAGGCGCTCGTTGACGTATTCGAACCGTTCCCGATCTCCGCGGTCTACTCCAGCCCGTATCTTCGCTGCGTGCAGACAGTGCAGCCACTCGCCAAGGCGCTCAAGCTCCCGCTCAAACAGACGCCGTCGCTCGGCGAAGGCAAAGGGCTGGCGGGCGCGATGCAGCTGATGGGCGACACCAAGCTGAAGCGCGCGGTGCTTTGCACTCACGGCGACATCATGTGGGAGCTGGTCGAGGAGCTCGTCAACCGGAAGGTAGCGAGGGCGGGGGAAGGTGGTTACGACAAGGGCGCCACGTGGGTCGTGGAAGTCGATGACGGCTCCTTCGTGAAAGCTCGTTACATCCCGGCGCCCTGACGCCCTCGGATTCCGCACGTTTGGCGCCAGACGTGTCTTTGGGAATGGCAATTTCGCATCTTTGGCACCAGCGGTGCGGAATTCCTGACCCGCAGTGAGAGTGTCCAAGTTCACGAGGCATGTGCACGCCGAGTTGGCCGCTGGTGCGGATCCAACGAGAGCGGTCGCGATGCAGGCGTACATGAAATCGACGATGCAGTACTACGGCGTCACGTCGCCGCAGATCGATGCGATTTGTAGAAAGGTCTTCGCGGAGAATCCATTTCCATCCTGCGTTGAATGGCAGGCGGCCGTCCTCGAGCTGTGGCGCGGCGCTCGCCGTCGAGAGGAGCGTTACGTGGCAATCCGGCTCATCTCGCTCAAGCGGCATCGCGAGTGCTGGTCGCCTGAGCTCATGCCCATGCTCGAGGAGATGATCGTGAGCGGAGCATGGTGGGATTACGTGGACGCGCTCGCCCAGGTGGTCGGTGAGCTGCTTCGCTCGCACCCGAAAAAGATCCGGCCTTTGATGCGCGCGTGGAGCAAGGACCCCGACCTGTGGAAGCGGCGCGTTTCGATCATCTGCCAGCTGTCTTTCAAGCGCGACACGGACCTCGAGCTCCTTTACGCCAACATCGAGCCGAACCTGGCGGACCGCGACTTCTTCATCCGCAAGGCCATCGGCTGGGCTCTGCGCCAGTACGCGTGGACGAATCCCATGGAGGTCACGCGCTACGTTCGCGACCACGAGGCTCAGCTGAGCGGACTGAGCCGGCGCGAAGCCCTCAAGAACATCAGTTAGGGATCGATTCCACGAATTTGGCGCCAAAAAGGTCAATGCACTCTCCGGTTCCACGATTTTGCCGCCAAAAGAGTCAAATTCTCTGCGGGCGGCCGGCGCGAGGCTCTCCAGAACATCGGTTAGATTTGCTGAGATGACGGTCACGCTCCGTGGCGCCGGGCTGACGGAGAGCCAGGTTGTCGACGTGGCCCGTCACGGCGAGAAGGTCGCCCTGGCCGCCGCGGCGCGCACCAGGATGGAACGCAGCCGGACCCGAGTGGAGCGGGCAGCCTCGTCGCGCGAGCCCGTTTACGGCGTCTCCACCGGTTTCGGGGCGCTGGCCGGAACCCGCGTGGCCCCGCTCCGGCAGCCGGAGCTGCAGCTCTCCCTGATCCGCTCACACGCTGCCGGGATGGGCCCGCCGGTCGAGAACGAGGTGGTTCGCGCGACGATGCTGCTGCGCGCCCGAACTCTCGCCATGGGGCTGTCGGGCGTGAGGCCGGTCGTGGCAGAGGCTTTGCTCGCGATGCTGAACGCTGAGATCACGCCGGTCGTCCCGCGCTACGGCTCAGTCGGATGCAGCGGCGACCTCGCCCCGCTGGCGCACATCGGGCTCGCGCTGGTCGGCGAGGGTGAGATAGTCGATGCCGAGGGCGCCATCAAGCCGGCTGCGGCGGCGCTCAAGGCCGCCCGGCTGAAGCCACTGAAGCTCGAGACCAAGGAAGGTCTCGCCCTGATCAACGGGACGGACGGGATGCTCGGCATGCTGGCCCTTGCCTGTGCCGACGCCGAGGTCTGCTTCAAGACCGCCGACATCACCGCTGCCATGTCGGCCGAGGCATTGCTGGGGACCGACCGGCCATTCCAGGCGCGGCTGCACGAAATCCGCCCGCATCCCGGACAGCTCGCCAGTGCCGCGAACCTGGTCCTGATGATGCGCGGATCGGGCATCGTCGCATCTCACCGCCACTCGCACCACGCGGTCCAGGATTCGTATTCCGTGCGCTGCAGCCCTCAGGTCGCCGGCGCAGCGCGCGACACGCTGGACTTCGCAAGGCGCGTTGCGGCTATCGAGCTCTCGTCCGCGGTTGACAACCCTGTCGTGCTCGAGACCGGCGAAGTCGAGTCGACCGGCAACTTCCACGGCGAGCCACTTGCGTTCGCGGCGGACTTCATGGCCATCGCTGTGGCTGAGGTCGGCGCCATCGCCGAGCGCCGAGTCGATCGCCTCCTCGATCCGCATCGCTCTGAGGGTCTTCCGCCTTTCCTGGCCGAGGAGCCTGGCGTCAACTCCGGCCTCATGGTTGCGCAGTACACGGCGGCTGCACTGGTCGCGGAGAACCGGCGGCTGGCCGCGCCCGCGAGCGTGGACTCGATTCCAACCTCGGGCATGCAGGAAGACCACGTCTCGATGGGCTGGGGCGCGGCGCTCAAGCTGCGCATAGTGCTCGACAACGTCAGGCGCATCCTCGCCGTCGAGCTGTTATCGGCTGCCCGGGCGCAAGACCTTCGCCGTCCGCTCAAGGCGTCGCCCGCGACCGCGGCGGTCAGGGATCTGCTGCGCAAGCACGTGGCCGGGGTGGGCCCGGATCGCTTTCTCGCGCCTGAGCTGGCGGCGGCGGAAGAGCTGATCCGTATTGGTGCGATCCTCGAAGCAGCCGAATCGGTGACAGGTCAATTGCAGTGAGCGGACTTCCCCACCACAACCCTCCCCGCCGAGCGGGGAGGGTGATCAGGGCGCCGCGGGGCTCCGAGATCTCGTGTCTCGGCTGGTCGCAGGAGGCGGCGATGCGGATGCTGATGAACAACCTCGATCCCGAGGTCGCCGAGCGCCCGGAGGATCTCGTCGTCTACGGCGGGACAGGGCGAGCCGCCCGCTCCTGGGAAGCCTTTGACGCGATAGTGCGCGAGCTGCGAATCCTCAAGGGCGACCAGACCCTCCTCGTGCAGTCGGGCAAGCCTGTAGGCGTTTTCGACACTCACGAATGGGCTCCGCGCGTGCTGATCTCCAACTCGATGCTGGTGCCGGAGTGGGCGACCTGGGACGAGTTCCGGCGCCTTGAAGCTCTCGGGCTGACGATGTACGGGCAGATGACGGCCGGCTCCTGGATCTACATCGGGACGCAGGGGATCCTGCAGGGCACATACGAAACGTTCGC
>DASRWV010000074.1:0-2327 GCA_035687505.1 Nitrosotalea sp. | reverse complement strand
TGCATGTGTTATGCGCGCCGCCAGCGTTAACCCTGAGCCAGGATCAAACTCTCCGTCCAAAACGGAGGACCCAAGGCGTTCGCCCTGAGTCACTAAAGACTCTCAGAGTCTTTCCCACTCTTCAGTTGTCAAAGTGCTGGTCCCCCTGACGACCCCGGCGCTTTTTTGGGCGCACGAAGCCTTCCGTCAGGACAACCCGCGAATTGTACCGGTCGCCAGGCTCGTATTGCAAGGCGCCTTAAGAGCCGGCCCGAATACCCAGCTCGTCCAGATGCGCCAGCAGGTCGCCCGGATCCTCGTAGACACGGTAGGCGCCGGCCCTCACCAGCTCGTCACTCCCATAGCCTCCCGACAGCAGGCCGATTCCCATAGCCCCCGCCCGCTGTGCGGCCAGCAGGTCCCAGATGCTGTCGCCGACCACAAAACAATCACCGGGCGGCACCCGGAGGCGTTGCGCGGCGGCCAGGAAGAGGTCCGGATTGGGCTTCGCGTAAGCCACCTGGTCGCGAGTCACGACAGGGATGCCCTCAGGGATCTCAAGCAGGGCCAGAGGGCCTTTTGCAGTACGCACGCTACCGCTGGTCGCGATCGCCCACGGAACTCCCATCGCGGTAAGCGCCGTCAACAGCTCGCGGGCCCCGGGCAGCGGCCGGATCTGGTCCCACAGTGGCAGGTAGGCCTTCGCATGATTCTCGCGCAGCCGCTCCGCTTCCTCGTGGGATAGATTGCGACCCAGTTCCCGGTCGAGCGCTTTGAGGAAGAGGCCGCCGCTCATGCCGATCCGCCTGTGGATCCGCCACACCGACAGGTCGATGCCTTCGATATCCAGCGCCTGCCTCCACGCCAGCACGTTCTGGTAGACGCTGTCGACCAGCGTTCCATCCAGGTCGAACAGCAGCGCCGGCCGCGCCGACAGACCGGGACTCGACATCAGAACGCCCTCCGCCCCGCCATCGCCCGCGCGAGCGTCAGCTCGTCGGCGTACTCGAGGTCGCCTCCGACCGGAAGACCGTGCGCCGGCCGCGTCACGTTCGTACCCAGGCTTGCCAACGCACGCTGCAGATACAGCGCCGTCGCCTCGCCCTCGATGTCGGCATCGGTGGCGATGATCACCTCGAGCACGCCGTCATCTCGCACCCGATCCAACAGCTGCGGCACGTGGATCTGCTCGGGGCCGATCCCATCGATTGGCGAAATCACTCCATGAAGCACGAAGTAGACTCCGCCGAATTCCGAGGTCCGTTCCACCGCAAGCAGGTCAAGCGCCGACTCCACCACGCAGAGCAACGTAGTGTCGCGCTTCGACGATGAGCAGATCACGCACAGGCTGCCCTCAGCGATGTTGTAGCAGCGCTCGCAGTAGCCGATGCGCGCTTTCACATCACCGATCGCCTGGGCAAGCGACGCGGCGCGAAGACCGTCAGAACGCAATAAATGAAACGCAAGCCGCTGCGCAGTCTTCGGTCCGATGCCTGGCAGCCGCGAGAGCTCCTGGATGAGCCTTTCCAGGGGCTCCGGCAGCTGGGGCATTCTTGGCTAGATGAGGCCGGGCGGAAGTCCGAGCCCGGACGCGACCGATTGCATCTTGGACGCGGCGAGCTTCTTCGAGCTTTCGATAGCATCGTTGACCGCGGTGACCACAAGGTCCTGCAGCATTTCGATGTCAGATGCGGCCTCGGGATCGATCGTCACCGAGACCACCTTCTGATTTCCGGTGGCGACCACCCGCACTGCGCCTCCGCCCACGCTCGCCTCGACCGTCTCCGTGTCCAGCTCCGCCTGAACCTTGTTCATCCTGTCCTGCATCTGCTGAACCTGCTTCAGCATCTTCATCGGGTCCTTCATTCGGAGACCTCCTTCACTCGCGTCACGCGACCATCGAACCTCCGTACCACCTCGCGAACGAATGGATCGTCCTCCGGACTCGTCGCCGGACCACTCGGCTTCGTCGCCTCACCCTCTTTCAGCCGGAAGTCCACCTTCACCTCTTTCCCCAACCACTCGCGCACGTGAGGCATCAGCTGCATCGACTGCTCCTGCGCCTTCTTGTGATGGAACCCGTACCGGAACCACAGGATGAGCATCGAGCCGTCAACCTCCGGCACCGCGTCGAGGTAGGCGGCTCGGACGGTGCGGTTCAGCTTCTCGAGGACCTCTGACCACCCCGCCACCGGCGCCAAGGGAGCAGTCACCTCCCCGCTCGGCGGGGAGGTCGCGCTTACCCCGCGCACCACGGGCGCGGGGACCCCAAAGGAGGCGGCGGGTGGGGGCGCCCCAGCAGTCACCTCTGCGCTCGGCGGGGAGGTCGCCGCGCGCAGCGCGGCGGG
>DASRWV010000073.1:0-6823 GCA_035687505.1 Nitrosotalea sp. | reverse complement strand
CGCAGGCCTTCGGATCGTCGACCGCTTCCGCCCGGACGTCGTGCTCGGGATGGGCGGCTACGTGATGGCCCCCGCAGTTGCCGCGGCTCGAATGCGCGGCATTCCTTATGTGCTGCATGAGAAGGACGTGCGCCCGGGGCTGGCGACGAGAATCTTCGCCGGGCGGGCCGCTGCCGTCTGCACGACACTGCCGGGAACTGAAAAACGGATCAGGAGCCGCCGCATCGAGCTCACGGGGGTCCCGCTTCGCAAAGGCTTCATGCCGCGCACGCCAGACGTACCACCGCGGCGGCTTTTGATCACGGGCGGAAGCCAGGGCTCGCGCAACCTCAACCAGGCGGCGTGGTCCGTCCTCGACGACCTGTTGGGCAGGTTCCAGGAGGTCGTGCACGTGGCTGGACGCCAGGGCGCCGAGGGAGTGCAGCAGCACGCCCGGGCGCGCTATCGGGGGATGGCGTTCACTGATGACATGCCAGACCTCATGACAAGTGCTGACCTGATCGTCAGCCGGGCGGGAGTCGGCACCATCGCCGAGGCGACCGCGGTGGGGCTGCCGATGATCCTCATCCCGGGCACGTTTGGCGGCGGGCACCAGGAGGAAAATGCCGCCTCGATGGTCGAGGCCGGCGCCGCTGCGCGCATCGCCGACGCCGAGTTGAGTGGCGCAAGCCTGATGGCGACGATCAAAGGACTCGATGACGAGCGGCTGCGCGCGATGGCGAATGCCTCGTCTAAGGCCGGGTTGCGCGACGCCGCGCAGCGCGTGCTGGAAGTGCTGCACGAGGTCGCTCGTACATGAAGGTGCACTTGATGGGTGCGGGCGGCGCGGGGGTCTCGGCTTTGGCCCGAGTCTTCCTCGCCCGCGGTGACGAGGTGAGCGGCTGCGATGTGAAAGCGTCGGAGACCACCGAAGAGCTCGAGGCGGCGGGCGTGAAGATCATGATCGGCCACGATCCCGAACACGTCCTGTTCCAGGACCTGCTCGTCTACAGCGGAGCGATCAAGCACTCCACGGAGCTGGATGCGGCGCGCGCGATGGGCGTGAAGGTTTTGAGCCGGGCCGAGATGCTCGCGGAGCTGATCAACGAGTCCGACTCGATCGCGGTCGCCGGAACCGCGGGCAAGACGACCGTGACGCACATGCTCGGGCACATCCTCGTCACCGCGGGCTACGACCCTACGGTCTTGGTCGGCGATGGGGCCAGCGCTCGCGCTGGACGATCGCAGTGGCTCGTGGCGGAGACCGACGAGTCGGACGGGACGCTCACTCTTCACCATCCCCGCCGGGCCATCGTGACCAACATCGAGCTGGACCACCCGGATCAGTTCCGGGACGTCACCGCGGTCCGCGACCTGTTCCAGTGGTTCGTGATGAACTTGCCCGCCGATGGACTCGCGGTCGTGTGCGCAGACGACGATCTGGCTCGCGAGCTAAAGCCCAAGGCCCGACGCGTCACGTACGGCTTTCGTCACGATGCGACATATCGATGCGAAAACGTTCGCCCCTTCCCGATCCACTTCGGGGAAAACGAGCTGGGCCGCATCAACCTGAAACAGCCGGGCCGTCACAACATCCAGAACGCGACCGCGGCTGCGGCCATGGCCCTCGAGATTGGCATTCCGTTCGCCGAGATCGCCTCCGCGCTGGAATCGTTCCCGGGCGCGCACCGGCGGATGGAGATGCTAGGCATCTTCCAGGGCGCGACCGTCTACGACGACTACGCGCATCACCCGACCAAGGTTCGCGCGACGATCGAGGCGGCCCGCGAGCTTCGGCACCGCCGCATCCTCGTCGTCTTCCAGCCGCACCGCTACTCGCGCCTGTCGGCGCTGATGCACGACTTCACGCGAGCATTCACCGGTGCGGACAAGGTGCTGATCCTGGACGTCTACGGCGCGGGCGAGCAGAACACGACGGGGGTCCAGGCCGCGGACCTGGCCCACCAGCTGCCGAACGCGACGTATGCCGGCGATTTCAAGACCGCGCGCGAGATGCTGGAGGGCCTGGTGGGACCGGGCGACCTCCTGCTCCTGATGGGCGCCGGCGACATCAACAAGTTGGGCGATGAGCTGGCGCACCGCGTCTAAAGTCAAGTGGCTGCGCGCGCTGCCCGGGGTCAGCGAGGCCGAGCCTCTGGCTTCGAGCAACTCTTTCGGCATCGGCGGTCCCGCCGAGTTCTTCGTCGAGATGGGCAAGCCCCAGGCAATCGAGGAAGTGATCGAAGGTGCCGCTGAGCGCGGCATTCCTTACATGCTCCTCGGCGCGGGGACGAACCTGCTCATCGCCGACGCCGGCATCGAAGGCCTGGTCGTGAGGGTCGTCAATCGCGAGGTCCATATCGAAGGCCGCCAGATTCATGCCGGCGCCGGCCTGAAGATGATGCGGCTCGCACGAATCGCAGCCGACGCGGGCCTGGTCGGCTTCGAGTTCGCGATCGGTGTCCCGGGCACGGTCGGCGGTGCGGTCTATCAGAATGCCGGGTGCTGGGGCAAAGAGCTGCGCGAGGTCTTGGTCGAGGTCGAGGGCTACATGCCCGGCAAAGGCCATAAGACCTGGAACCCTGTCGACCTCCATTTCCGCTACCGCACCTCGGCCCTTCGCGACGGAGCGCTGAAGGGCGGGCTCGTCATCGAGGCGAAGATCCAGCTCGAGCGCGGGGATGGGGAGGCGGCCAAGGCGCTCATGGCCAAGCTGACCAAGGAACGCAACGAGACGCAGCCGATCAAGACCAAGAACTGCGGCAGCGTGTTCCAGAATCCGCCGGGCGACTCGGCGGGGCGCCTGGTGCAGGCCGCGGGCCTGAAAGGCGCTCGCGAGGGAAAGGCAGTCGTCTCGACGCTGCACGGCAACTTCATAGTCAACGAGGGCGGCGCGACCGCTGAGGACGTCAAACGCCTCATCGAACGCATCCAGGCCGAGGTCCGGCGCCGCTTCAACATCGAGCTGGAAACCGAAGTCGAGATGGTGGGGAAGTTCAAGAAGTGAAGGTGGCGGTCCTGCGTGGCGGGAAGTCGGCCGAGCGCGAGGTGTCGCTGAAGTCCGGCGCGCAGGTCGAGCACGCGCTTCGCTACCGCAGCCACGAGGTCACCGGCGTCGACATCGACATCACCACGTGGGACGTGCTGCGCGATGGCGGATTCGATTGCGTCTTCAACGCGTTGCACGGACGGCTTGGTGAAGACGGAACTGTGCAGGGGATGCTCGAGCTGCTCGGCCTTCCGTACACCGGTTCCGGCGTCCTGGCGTCGGCGCTGTGCATGGATAAAGCGCGCGCGAACGCGATGATGGCGCACGCCAACATCAAGATCCCGATGTTCGAAGAGCTGGAGATCAAGGAAGGGATCGCGGTCGAGCTCGTCGAGCGGCTCGTCAAGACGTACGAGCTGCCGCTCGTCATCAAACCTGTGCGCGAAGGCTCGACCATCGGCCTGACGATCGCTAAGAACACGGACGAAGTGGCGAGCGGCCTCGTGTTGGCGGCGCGCTACGACCGCCGAGTCATGGTCCAGAAGTTCGCCGCCGGAACAGAGATCACCATCGGCGTGCTGGCGACGCCCGACATCCAGGTGCTGCCCACTCTGGAGATTGTCAGCGACAACCCGGTCTACGACTACGACGCCAAGTACACCGCAGGCAAGTCGCACCACATCATCCCGGCCCGCATCTCGGAGCGCGCCCAGCTTGTGTCCACCGATGTCGCACGGCGCGCTTTCATCGAGCTCGGGTGCGCCGGCATGGCGCGCGTCGACATCATCGTCGACTCGCATGACAACCCATGGGTCTTGGAGGTGAACACGGTGCCAGGGCTGACCGAGGTCTCGCTCCTGCCGGACGCCGCCAAAGCAGCGGGCATCAATTTCGATGAGCTGTGCCAGCGGCTGGTCGATCATGCCATCGGCCGTGCTGAACGCCGCGTCGGGCCGCCGGCGGGATGAAGTTTCGGCGCCGCCGCTCCCTGATGCCTCGCGTTGATTGGCGCGGCGGCCTCGAGCACACCGAGCCGCTGAAGGGACAGCTGTGGACCCGCTCCGAGCAGGCGCTGCGCGAGCCGGACGTGCACTGGGCGTGGCGGGGGCTGGCCGTTGGGGCGGCCGTGGCGGAATGCGCCCTGCTCGCGTGGCTGTGGTTCGGACCGGCGCTGGCTGTGCAGACCATCGATGTGGTGGGCACGCAGCACATGACCAGGACGCAGGTGGGGCGGGCGGCGGGATTGATCGAGGGTGCCTCGGTGCTGTCAGTCGATGGCGAATCGAGCCGTCAGCGCCTGCTGAATCAGACCTGGGTGCGCACAGCAACCGTGGTGCCGCAGCTGCCGGGAGTCGTCCTGATTCGGGTGAGCGAGTGGCAGCCCATCGCGGGCTACCACGCGGGGAAGAGCGGGAAGCTCTATTTCCTGTCGGACCAGGCGATAGTCCTGGGCCCGGCTGCGCCGGCGGGACCGCTGGTCGACGTGCAGGGGCCGGCGGGCGCGGACCCGAAGGTTGGCGACCGTGCCCTCGACGTGCAGCTCCTCACCGCGCTGGTCAACATCCAGCGGGGCCTGCCTGGACTGATCGGGCAGGATGTCTCTGGCTTTGTCTTCGACTCGTGCGGCCAGCTGACTCTCATCGCGAAGCGCGGGTGGAAGGTTTACTTTGGCCGGGTGCTGACACCGGAGGAGTTCACGACGCTTCGCGATAAGGTCGCCTCGCTGAAAGCAATCGCCGGCCAGGTGAACTACTCCTCGCCTGACCTCGATTACGTCAACGTGATGAATCCGTCGGAGCCGGCCGTCGGCTTCAAGTCGCTGCAGCCGAAGCCGCCGACACCGGCGCCAGGCGCGACGCCCCAGCCATCTCCGACCCCGGCGAGCGCATGCAAGTAATCGTCGTCGCGATCATCTTCGCCGCCCTGGGCGTGCTGCTCGGGCTGATGTCGCCGGTCACGATCCCGATCACCTACGCGCGCTACACGGCGGTCGCGCTGCTCGCCGCCCTGGACTCGATCTTCGGCGCCTTCAAGGCGTACATCGCGGGGTCGTTCGAGCCACGGGTGTTTTTCAGTGGATTGCTCACGAACATGACGCTCGCGGCCGGCCTGACCTACTTCGGCGACAAGCTGGGTGTGGACCTTTCGATCGCCGCGATCGTCGCCTTCGGGGTGCGCATCTTCAACAACCTGGGAGCGATCCGCCGCCACTATTTGTAGTCGCCTGTCTAGCGTCCCCGCGATAACGTCGGTTTGGCGCCAAACAGCCCTAATTCCGCGCCGATTACGTCGGTTTGGCACCAAAACGACCTAAAAAGTGCGCCGCGCCCCCGCCCGCCCAACCACAAGGCGTGCCCAATCCCAACCCCCGACCCACAAAATCTGGCCCCCCAACCCGCCCAGGAGCCGATATAATTCCGGGCAACCCGCCCCATCTCACGTCATTCACTACGTTCCAGGAGGCATCCCAGCACAACTTGTCAAGGCGGAAGAAAACCGTCGGTCTCGATCTAGGCACGAGCCGGGTCGCTGTTGTCATCGCCGAGTCTGACGACCCCGGCGCGCCCGTGACCATCGTCGGCGTGGGCGAGAGCCCCTCCGAAGGGCTGCGCAAAGGCGTGGTCGTGAACCTCGACAAGACGATCGCGGCCATCCAGGCCGCCGCCGTCACCGCAGAGCGCATGGCCGGCCAGCGCATCGAGTCGGTAGTGGTGTCGATCGGCGGCACCCACCTCTGGTCACAGAACTCCACCGGCGTAGTCGCGGTAGCAAGGCCCGACCACGAGATCGGCGATGAGGACGTGCAGAGAGTCGTGGAGGCAAGCCGGGCGATCAGCGTCGCCTCCGACCGCCAGGTCATCCACGTCATCCCCCGCGCCTACACCGTCGACGGTCAGGACGGGGTGCGAGACGCCATCGGCATGACTGGGAGACGCCTCGAGGTCGAGACCAACATCATCACAGGCGCCCAGACCGCCGTCCAGAACGCCATCAAGTGCGTCCACGGCGCGGGCTTCGACGTCGAAGACGTCGTCTGCGCGGGACTCGCCGGCGGTGAGGGCGTGCTCAGCGCGCAGGAGATCGAGCTCGGCGTCTGCCTCATCGAGATCGGCGCCGGCACCACCAACGTGGTTGTCTACAACGAAGGTTCTGCAAGACACATGGCGGTACTGCCCGTCGGCGGCAACCACGTCACCAGCGACATAGCCATCGGACTGAGGACCACGCTCGACGAGGCAGAGATGCTCAAGCTCAACTACGGCCACGCGCTCGCCGAGGTGATCGACCACGCGGAGAAGGTCGAGGTGAGGCAGGTCGGTGGCGACAGGATCACCGCCCTTCCGCGCCGCTTTCTCGCCGAGATCATCGGACCGCGCATGCGCGAGATCTTCCAGATGGCTCGCGAAGAGGTGCGCAAGACAGGCTTCGACCAGCTGCTCCCGGCGGGCGTCGTCGTCACCGGCGGCGGGTCGCGGCTGATGGGCACGATGGACGCCGCCCAGCACGTCTTCAACACATCCGCCCGTCTCGGCCAGCCGACAGGGCTCGTGGGCCTGGCCGACAAGGCGCAGGGACCGTCGTTCGCGGTCGCTACAGGTCTGGTGAAGTGGGGATCGCGCGCACCGGTCCGGGGGTATGGACCCCGCCAGACCGTGACGTTCGGCAACACGTATCAAAAAACAGTGAGGTGGCTGCGCGATTTTTTCTAGAGAGCAAACCCGAAACCAGCTGGAGCTCGCCATAGCCAAAGCAAATTCGGATCAGGAGGAAACCATGAAGGAAAGTCTGTTGCACGAAGGGCGAGCCCGAATCAAGGTCGTCGGCTGCGGTGGAGGCGGCGGCAATGCCGTCAAC
>DASRWV010000072.1:0-4263 GCA_035687505.1 Nitrosotalea sp. | reverse complement strand
GTATGGTGGCACCGGGATCGCCGGCTGCCGCTGAGGCCGCGCGGCCCGCCTCGCGAGCGACGGTCAGGATGGTGCCTTCGGTGGGCTTGTTCACCGCGCGGTAGGCGGAGTTGGCCGCCTCTTCGAAAGCGACGGCAAGGTCGGCCGGCGTCAACGAGCTCTTGCCTTCGACCGCTCGGGCGAAGCCACGAAAGATCTGCGAGAGGATGACGCCCGAGTTGCCGCGCGCACCCATCAGGCTCCCGTGCGAGGCGAGCTTGGCGATCTTGCTCACCTCGGCGGCGTCCGACTCCTTGATGTCTTCAACCGCGGATTGAAGAGTCAGCAGCATGTTCGTGCCGGTGTCGCCGTCGGGCACCGGGAACACGTTGAGGCGGTTCACCTCCTCGTGATTGGCAGAAAGCCAGCTCAGGCTGCCGAGCAACGCTCGCTTGAAGACGGGGCCGTCCACGCCAGGATGGTTTTGCCCAGGGTGCCTTTGGGCCACTGCTACTGACGCTCTTCTCGAACGCCCTGAACGTTCACGTTGACCTGCGCTACAGGTACGTTGACCGAACGCTCCACCGCGAACTTGACCGCTTCCTGGAGGTTGTGAGCGACCTCCGAGATCCGGATGCCGTACTGGACGATGACGAAGACGTCGATACGCAGGCCTTCATCGACCTCGACCACCTCGACGCCTCGAGCCACGTTCCCTCTGTGCAGCAGCTCGGCCACGCCGTCACGCAGCCCGCGCGCCGCCATGCCGGCGATGCCGTAGCACCCCAGGGCGGCATGCGCGGCGATGGCGCCCACGGCGGAGGGTAGGACCTCGATCCGGCCCCACTGGCGGGACTGGACGAGGGGGGTGGTGGTCTTGGAGGCCATGGAGAGCCCATGGTACAATTCGGCTCAGTTACACCGCGAAATGACGCGGGTTTTCGTTCGGAACTAACCACATCGGAGTGTGCCTCATGGCCAAGCGCTGCGCGATCTGCGGCAAGGAGCCGCAATACGGACACCACGTAAGCCACGCCAAGAACCGGGTCAACCGGAGGTTCATGCCCAACCTCCAGATGGGCCGGGTGACCGTGGCCGGTAAGCCCGTGCACGCGCGCATCTGCACCCGCTGCTTGAGGACTTACTCGGCTTAGAAGTCGATCCCGTGCACCTCGCCGAGGTGTGCGAGGTCCTTCCTAAGCGCCGCCCAGACCCGCTCCTGAGCTTCCTCCGCGGGTACGACGCTCGAGGGGTCGTTGATCGCGGCGGCGAGGTCCCGGCGCTCGACCATCTCGGCGAACAGGAGAGTCCACGCGCGCGGCACCACCTCGTAGATGGCATAGCCGCCACCACCGAGGGCGAGCCACCGCCCGTCGCACAGCTCGTGCGCGAGGTCGTGGAACGCCTTTCCCACATGTGGCCAGATGCGCGTGGTCGCCATCAGATGGGCGAGCGGATCGAGGTAGTGCGTGTCGCAGCCGTCCTGAGTCACCAGCACAGTCGGCTTGAAGCGGCGGAGGAGCGCCGGGACGACCTTGTCAAAGCCTTCGAGCCATGGCCCGTCCCACGTGTAGGGCAGAAACGGGAGATTGGCGGCGGAGCCGCGGCCTTTTCCAACCCCGCAGTCGTCGGGAAAGCCCGTGCCTGGGAAGAGATAGCGTCCGCTTTCGTGCAAGCTGATGGTGAGCACGTCGGGGTCGCTCTGGAAGATTCCCTCGACGCCGTCGCCGTGGTGAACGTCGACGTCAATGTAGGCAACGCGGTGACCCTGCTCCTTCAGCCACTGGCACGCAATCGCCGCATCGTTGTAAGTGCAAAAGCCGGAGGCGCGCTCGCGGTGGGCGTGGTGCAGCCCTCCGCTGGGGCTGAAGGCGTGGCGCGCGGCGCCGCTGTGGACAGCCCGCGCTGCGACCAGGCTGGCCCCGACCACGAGCGAAGCGCCCTCGTGGAGATTGTCCGAGATCGGGTTGTCGGCCGAGGCGAAACCGGCGGCGTCGATCCGCTCGGGCGAAACCTGGTCGCGCCGCATCGGGTCGCTCAGCTTGCGGACGAGGTCGATGTAGTGGCGTGAGTGGACGAGCATGAGGTCTTCAGTCGTCGCGTGACGGGGATGCAGGATGTGGCTTTCGTCGATGAGACCGGTCGAGCGGATGAGGTCCACCGCGAGCTTGACGCGAATCGGCTGCAGCGGGTGCTGGTCCGACAGCCGATGCTTCATCAGCTCATCGCCGTAGACGAGCGCGACCTGTCCGGGCACGGCAACTTACCCTAACAAGCTGGTGAACACGAAAGGTCTGTTCGAGTCGGTGCCGAACTTCTCGGAGGGGCGGCGGGCGAAGGTGATCTCGGCGATCGCGCACGCAGCTGGCTCTGGTGCCCATCTGCTCGACGTCGACCCTGATCGCGACCATAACCGGGCGGTCATCTCGATTGCCGCGTCGAGACCCAGGCTGCTGGACGGGCTGCTGGCGGCGGTCGCCGCCGCGGTCGAACGAATCGACTTGAGTGCTCACGCGGGCGTCCACCCTCGCGTCGGGGCGGCGGACGTGGTGCCGATAGTTCCGCTCGGACAGAGCACGCTGGCCGACGCCAGGGAGCTCGCGCGCGAAGTCGGCATGCGGATCTGGAGCGAGCTCCATGTGCCGGTCTATTGGTATGGCGAGCAGCGTTCTCTGGCAGACATCAGGGCGGGGCGCGCACACCCGGACCTCGGGGGCCCCGACCTCCACCCCACCGCCGGGGCCGTATGCGTCGGCGCGCGGCTACCGCTGGTCGCTTTCAACGTCCTGCTGCCCGACATGGCCGTGGCCCAGGCGAGGGGGCTCGCGCGGTCGCTGCGCGAGTCCTCAGGTGGCATGCGGGGGGTCCAGGCGATGGTGTTCCTGCTCCCGCGCGATCGCGTGCAGCTCTCGATGAACCTGTTTCGCGTCGAAGAGACGTCGCCGGCCGCGGTCCTTGCCGAGCTCGCTCGGCGCGGGGTGAAGCTTGGTGAGCCGGAGCTGGTGGGACTGAGTCCCGCGATCGCCGCCGGCGAGGTCGGCGCGGGCCGCGTGCTGGAGGCGCGGCTCGCCGCGGCGGCGGCTCGCGCCGGGGCGTTGAAGTGCCGCGAGCGGGGCGATCCAGAGGGAGTCGCCCTCGCTGGGCGGCTCGAAACCGAGGCGGAGAAGCTCGCGGACCTGGGCGTCGACCAGAGCGATCTGCTGGCGGGTGCAGAGCGGGCGGCGGCTTTGGCGGCGGTGCTGCGCGCGGCCAAGGTCCTTGACGGCGAGCTGGAAGCGATGCTGGGATCGGCCTCGGGAGGGCTGCGGGCCGCGATCAGCGGCTCGACCGAGATGGAGTACCCCGCCAGGGTCCGGGCGCTGGACGCGAGGCTGGCGCCGGGCTAGGCGGAGGCGGCGCTCGCGTCCATCGTGACGCTGCAGGCACCGCCGTTCACATCGACCCTGTACATGTCCGGCCCGATCTGGGTTGCTTCCTTGACTGTGCCGATGCCGCGAGTGTGCTTGTTGTCGAAGTCGAGGCTCACCGCACCGCCCGAGACCGTAACTGAGGCTCCTGTGCCGGGCGGACGGTGGAGGTGAACGGTCAAGGACCCACCGTTGACACTGAGAGGGACGACTCCGGCCGGCCTGCCGAGCGTGATGTCCACGCGGGCGGCGCCGGTGTTGATCTCGATCGACCCGACATGTGCAGACGCCAGGTTGTAGGTCTCGGTGGATGCGCCTGAGTTGGTCTGGATCGTCCACGGCAGGCTCGAGTTGATCTGAATGTCGAGGACGAATCGGCGGCTCTGGAACGCGCCGAAGCTATTGCTCTGATCGATCCGCAGAGTGCCGTTAGAGCGATCCAGGATGACCGCCGGCATGGCGCCGGAGTATTTGATATGCGCGCGATACAGGTCGCCTTCGAGCGCGCTGCTGGCGGTCAGCGTGATCGTCGCCGCCCCGGCACTCACCTCGAGTGAGGCATGGTCGAGGCGTCCGACTGCGTCCTTCGAGTCAGTCTCGTTTGTTGTGCCGGGATTCGGGGCGAGGGCCGCGTAGGCAAGGGCCCCTCCCGCCGCGATCACCACGATGAGCACGGCGGCCAGGTCTGCCGCGCTGCCTTGCAGGCGGCGGCGGGCGATGAGCTCGAGCCCGATCACGATCAAGATCAGCGGCCACATGTCGACCAGGAGGCTCAAACGGTCGGTCGAGATGAGGCCCGCGTTGGCGAGGAGGGCGACGACGCCAACCAGGATCAGCACCGCAGGCCAGAAAACGCTGCGGTAGCTGCGCATCGTCA
>DASRWV010000071.1:0-4759 GCA_035687505.1 Nitrosotalea sp. | reverse complement strand
ACTTTGGCTGATACACTTTGGAACGAAGTTCAACGCCCGTGGGGCAAAGGAGGTGAGGCGGAAGCTTGGATAAACCGAATCGTGGTGCCAGCCGCCTCGTTTGCCAGCCGGGAGCTCGGGAGGAAGTAAGCCTCTAGGGCTTCCAATTTTCCGAAACCGGCTCCTGGAGTCGGAGGCGGAAGCACTGCGAACGTCGACAACAGGGGCCCGGATTTCCGGGCCCTTGTCTTTTCCCTCTAGGATTTCTCGAGTGAGCCAGGACTTCTCCGCTCGCATGAACGAGCTGCCGGAGGGATGGCTCAAAGCGATGGGCGTCACCATCACGATGGCCACGCAGGACGAAGTGCGCTGCGAGCTCACCGTCGGACCCGAGCATCTGCAGGGTTACGGCATAGTTCATGGCGGCGTTCACTGCGGGCTCATCGAGTCGCTGGCGTCGATCGGTGCCGCGCTCGTCGCCATGCCGCGAAAACAATCAGTGGTCGGACTCGAGAACAACACGAGCTTCGTGCGCGCCGTTCGGGCCGGCGCCAAGCTGCATGCGGTGTCGACGCCGATCACGCGCGGCCGGCGCACGCAGGTTTGGGAAGCGCGCGTTCTCGACGACCAGGAACAGATCGTCGCAATCGGACGCGTCCGCCTGCTGTGCCTCGAGGCAGATCAGGCGCTCGCGGGTGAGCAGGTCAAGGGCGTCCTACATCCCGAGACGAAGTAGCGCGCCTCTAGCGGCCGCTGACGTAGCCGAAGATGATCTGGTCGATCAATCGCTCGACCGGCGCGAGGTCGTCGGTGAAAACCTGGCTGTGATACGGGGACACGCGTAGGTTTCCTTCGACCAGCGCGCTGTCCGCCACCGTGCGTGCGAGCGGCTCGTTGATAAGGCCAAGATTGTGTTTGACGTCTTCAAGCGTCACCGGCTGTGTCGATCCGTAGACCAGGGTGTTGGCGAACTCAGGCACGTCGATCAAGTAGACGTTGGGATAGACGGCGGCCATCGTGCTTGCTATCGCGTCCACAAGTCTGTAATCGGTGGCAGTCCGCCCGGCATTGACGACTGCCACACCACCAGGGTTCAGGTGACCGCGCACTTCGTTGAAAAACTCGCGAGTCGTCAAATGAAACGGGATGTAGGGCTGCCGGTAAGCATCCATGATGATCACGTCGTAGTGCCCGGCCTGCGTGTTCAGCCAGTACCTCGCGTCCGAGGCGACCGGATGGACATTGGGCTCGTCGAGGTGGAAGTAGCGGCGCGCAACGGCGAGGATTTCAGGATCGATCTCCACACCGGTGATCTGCACCTGCTGCCCGAACGCCGCCGTGTACTGACGAGCTGCGGTTCCACCGGCGAGGCCGAGGATGGCGACGCTCTTCGGCTGAGGCTCGATAGCCTGCGACGGCTGGAATGAATCGGCGATCAGCATGTAGTCCCACGGACCGCGTGTGAGCAGGTTCTGCGAGTCGTAGATGGAGTGGACGGCTTGCCCCTCGTTGAGGATGAGCTCGGTTTTCGTGCCGACCTGTATGACCTGGATGTAGTGGTACGCGGATTCCTTCTCGTAAAGAAGAGTCCCCGCTGCGGGCGGCTTGATCCCCGACGGCAAAAACACCCAGGCAAGGATTACCGCGATGCCGAAAGCCGCATACCAGCGTCGCCGCGGCCACAGCGCGGCCACCGACATCGCGATCAGCGCCAGGCCAAAGCCCACCAGTGTCGGACGCGTGCCGTAGGTCGGTATGAACCAGAAGACCGGAAGGAATGTCCCCAGGATGCTGCCGGCGGTGGAAAGCGCGTAGACGCGGCCCGCGGTGTTGCCGCCCGTCTCGACGTCCTTCAAGAGGAGCCGGATCGCGAAGGGGCTGACGCAGCCGAGCAGGATGACCGGGACGGCGAACAACAGCACGACGGCAAGCAGCGTCCCCGCGACGAGGCCGACGCTCAGGTCTTTGAACCCCTGCTGCGAGGCAATCAGGATCGGATAGCTGACGAGCGGAATCACACCGATCCAGAGCCCCGCCCATGCCGTGATCTGGTAGAGCACTTCGTCGCGAGGATGGCGGTCGGCGAGCCGGCCGCCGATCACGTATCCCGCCGACAGATAGACAAGGACCAGGCCGATCAGGACGCCCCACACGTAAAGGCTGGTGCCGAAATAGGGCGCGAGGAGGCGTGACGCGCCGAACTCGACTCCGAGCGAGGCCATACCGGACACGAAGACGAGCGGCAGCAGCATCCGGCGGGACCCGGGGGAAATCAAAGCTCGTGAAGATTAGCTACTCAGAACTATTGGCCGAGAGGTTGCTCCGCCGCCCACTTGCGTGTGCGCTCGTCCATCGGAACCGGGAGCTGGACTCGAATTTCCGCGTAGAGGTCGCCCGCAGTGCCGCCTTTCGGGTCGGGCAAGCCGAGACCTCGCAACCGGATCTTCGTGCCGTTCTGCGTCTCCGGCGGAACTTTGAACTGAACCTGGCCACCTTTCAAGGAGGGGGCGGCCACCTCTCCGCCCTGAAGCGCCACGTGCAGCGGGACAGGGACGGTGACGTAGAGATCTTTGCCTTCCCGCCTGAACACCGGGTCCGGAGCGATCTGCACCTTGGCGCGCAGCCCCGGCACTCGCAGAACGGTGCCTTCCTTCACGCCCGCGGGGACTTTGACCTCGACGCGCCTGCCTCCGGGGAGCTCTACGGTGCGGCTCGTGCCGCGATACACCTCAGGCAAGCTGACGGTGATCGGCGCCTCGACGTCGATGGCCTGCTGTCGCGAACGCCCGCGGTTCGCGCCGAAGATCGAACCGAAGATGTCGCCGAATCCCCCCTCGTTGCCGAAGAGGTCTTCCATCTCCTCAGGCGTCACGGTGCGGTACTGCGCGCTCGGTCCGGCTTCCGGGCCGAATCCGCCGCCCCGCGCGCCAGGCTGAGCACCGGCGGCGTGGGCGGCACCCCAGTCGGGACCGTACTGGTCGTAGAGGCTCCGCTTCTTCGGATCATGCAGCACGTCGTGCGCTTCCGAGACCTCCTTGAACTTGGCCTCGGCCTGCTTGTCGCCTGCGTTCAAGTCGGGATGGTGCTTGCGGGCGAGCTTGCGGAAGGCAGCCGAAATCTCCTTCTGGCTGGCCGTCCGCGGCACGCCCAGCACCTCGTAGTAGTCCTTGACCTTAGGCATCGTTCTCTATATCTACCCGCTCTATGGGATCAGTCAACACTAGCTAGAGATCGATGATGTGGGGAACGAGACCGGACTCGCTCACCTCGAGGATCCCGACTGACGGCCTCTCGAACTGTCGCAGGTGGCGCGCCGCCTGCAGCCAGCACCATTCGAACCAACCTGGTTTTGCTTTCAGTCGTTGGGTCGCTGTGGTCGGGTTCCACTGGTGCACGCCGCCCGGATTGAAGAGGAGGACCCCATCCAGCGTCTCGACGTGAGCCCGATGCGTGTGGCCGTAAACTATCGCGTCCGCGTTCGGAAACCTTCGTCTCAGGGCGCGCGGCAGGCCTGGATGTGGTCTGAAGTAGCCGAGGCTCAAGGTCCACGCAAGCGTGTTCGGCTCCTCGAGCAAGCGGCTTCGGTTGCCGTGGACGAGCACTACCCGCTTGCCTCCGATCACGATCTCGCGGGATGCCGGGAGCGCTCCGAGCACGCGGTCGTGATCGCCCCGCACGGCTTCGACCGGTGCCAGGCGCCTCAGGTCGGTGAGCGTTTCCTCCCCATCGACGTCGCCCGCATGCAGGATGAGGTCGACCCCCTCGAAAGCCTCGAAGACTCGCGCGGGCAGCCGGACAAGGAACTCGGGGCAGTGCGTATCCGAGATGACGCCGACTTTCGTCGGCAGGAGTGTCGAATCCGCGGAAGTTCTCTAGTGGATACCGGCTGCGGCTAGCCCGGCCGCATGGGCGGTGGCTGCGTCAGCGCCGGCGTCCAGCGCATGCAGCGCGGCTGTCGCGAAGGCGTGCGCCTTGTGCTGGTCCAGGTTCAGATCGATGTTCGATAACGAGAACCAGGCGCAATAGGTCTGGCGGCTCGAGGAAACAGGCATGGGGGGCCGGCTCATCGCAACCGTCGCGTACTGAACCGCGGTGGCGACGTCTTTGCCGGTCGAGAGTGCCGCGAATGCTCCCTGCGCGGCGGCATGACACGCGCTTGCGGGCGCTCCGCCACGCTTGGCCCAGGCGAACCACTCCGCATAGGAGCGGTCTTCTGGGGTCGGCACCACTTTTGCCGGATCGACCTTTTGCTTCTGGTCCACGACCGCCCACGAGCCTTTGGTCGGAGCTGCAGCGGCGGACGGCGGTGGCGGCGGGGCGGACGGCGGTGGTGGGGGTGCAGACTGCACCGGCTGAGCAGCAGCCGGCTGCTGCGGGGCGGGTGATGGTTTCGGGGCAGGCGCCGGCGTCGCCGGCATTGAAGGTTGAGATGGCGGATTGGAGCCGATGTGAATTCGAGGCGCCCAAGCCGGGACGGCCACTGCGTCCGGCCAGTCCACCGAAGGGTCGGCGCTCGTCTGCGCTGGAGCCGAGGTAGAGGGCGCTGACGCTGGCGCCAGTGGAATTGTCACGGCGGGTGGCACTGGTACGGCGGGCGGGATTGTCTCCGCCGGCGGCACTGTCGCGGCAGGCGGCACCGTCGCGGCAGGCGGCACTGTCTCTGGCCGTGGCACTGTCGCGGCCGGCGGCACTGTCGCGGCGGGCGGTACTGTCGGGGCCGGCGGGACTGTAGCGGCGGGCGGCACTGTAGCGGCGGGCGGGACTGTAGCGGCGGGCGGGA
>DASRWV010000070.1:0-13845 GCA_035687505.1 Nitrosotalea sp. | reverse complement strand
CCTCGCCTGGACGACCACGCCTTGGACGCTGCCTGGAAACGTCGCGCTGGCGGTCGACAACGACATCGACTACATCAAGGTCAAGGATGGCGACGGTTTTCTGATCCTGGCCGAGTCGAGGCTCGAGGTGCTGAACGAAGCACCGGAGGTCGTCGAACGGATGAAAGGCCGCGACCTGGTCGGGCTCGAGTACGAACCGCTGTATCCCTACTCGATACCCAGCGAGGGGCGCGCGCACTATGTCGTCGACGCGGACTTCGTGGCCACCGACGAAGGCACCGGCGTCGTGCACACCTCGGCCCTCTACGGCGTCGACGACCTGCGGCTTTGCCAGGAGAAGGGCATCCCCTTCAAGCACACGGTCGGCCTCGACGGCAAGTTCCTGCCGTACGTCGAGAAGTTCGCCGGCCTCCATGTCAAAGAGGCCGACCCGGCCATCATCGACGACCTCAAGGCGCGGGGCCTCCTCTACAAGTCCGACACGATCCTGCACACCTACCCGTTTTGCTGGCGCTGCAGCACGCCGCTCATCTACTACGCGCTCGACTCGTGGTACGTGCGCACGACCGAGCGCAAGGCCGACCTCATCGCGAACAACGCCGCCACCAACTGGGTGCCGGCGCACATCAAGACCGGCCGCATGGGCGACTGGCTGGAGAACAACGTCGATTGGGCGATCTCGCGCTCGCGCTACTGGGGCACGCCCCTCCCGTTCTGGGTCTGCGACAGCTGCGAAGAGCAGCGGTGCGTGAGCTCCTCGGAGGAGCTCGGCCTCAAAGAGGACGCAGACCTGCACCGTCCATTCATCGACACGGTCACCCTGCCGTGCGCGAAATGTGGCGGCACGATGAAGCGCGTCCCCGAGGTGCTCGACACGTGGTTCGACTCCGGATCGATGCCTTTCGCGCAGCGCGGCTATCCGCGTCACGGCGAGAAGGAGTTCAAGGAGACCTTTCCCGCCGACTTCATCTCCGAGGCGATGGACCAGACCCGCGGCTGGTTCTACTCGCTGCTGGCGATCTCGACCTTGCTCTTCAAGCAAAACGCCTACCGCAACGTGATCTGCCTCGGCCTCGTGGTGGATCCAAAGGGAAAGAAGGCTTCGAAGTCACGCGGCAACGTGCTCGATCCGAATTACCTCTTCGACAACTTCGGCTCGGACTCCGTGCGGTGGTACTTCTACTCCTCGACCCAGGTGGGCGAGAACTACCGCACGAGCGCCGAGACGCTGCGCGAGACGGTCCAGCAGTTCTTCATCCCGCTGTGGAACTGCTACTCGTTCTTCGTCCAGTACGCGCGGCTCGACGGGTTCGACCCTTCGCAACCCGCGGTGCCGGTAGGCGACCGGCACGTGCTCGACCAGTGGCTGCTGTCGAGGTTGAGCGGGCTGGTCTCATCTGTCACCGACGGCCTCGACGCCTACGATGCCACCGAGCCGGCGCGCAGGATCCAGAGGTTCACCGACGAGCTGTCCAACTGGTACATCCGGCGTTCTCGCCGGCGGTTCTGGAAGTCACAGTCCGACCGCGACAAGCTGGCCGCCTACCAGACCCTGTACGAGGTGCTGCGGACCGTCAGCCAGCTGATGGCGCCGTTCACGCCCTTCATCGCCGAGGCGATCTACCGCAACCTGTCGAACGGGGAGTCGGTGCACCTCAGCGATTTCCCGGAGCCGCTGCCCTATCACGACGAGCGCGTCGAGAGCGACATGGCTCGCGCAAGGCAGGCCGTGGAAGCGGGTCTGTCGGCACGGGATGCCGCCCGGCTGAAGGTCAGGCAGCCGCTGGCGTCCATCGCCCTTCCAGGCGAGGCACTGCCCGAGGACATCGCCGCGATCGTGCGCGAGGAGCTCAACGTCAAAGGCCTGGTCTTCGGAGCGCCGGAGGTGAAGCTCAACACCGAGATCACCGAAGACCTGAAGCTCGAGGGGTTGGCACGCGAGGTGGTGCGCGCGATCCAGGACCGCCGCAAGAAGCTGGGCTTCAACGTGGAGGACCGTATCCACACGCGTTACGAGGCCGATGGGATGCTTGTGCGCGCGATTGAACGCCACGCGGACTACATCAAGAACGAGACACTTTCGGTCACCATCGAGAAGGGGCGGGCTGACGATTTCAACGGCGAGCAGCAGATGCTCGAAGGAGAGCAGATCTGGATCGGCCTCAAGAAAAACTGAGCATGAGCTCCGGCCGGATCGCTTTCGTCGTGGTCGCGGCGGTTGTCTTCGTGCTGGATCGGGTGACGAAGAGTCTGGTCACCGCCCAGGTCCCGTACGGGACCGAGGTGTCTGTGTTCGGCCACCTGTTGGGAATCGCGAACGTGCACAACTCGGGAGCGGCCTTCGGCCTGGTGCCCGCGGGCGCCGCGTTCTTCCTGGTCGCGTCCATCGTGGTCGCCATTGGACTGGTCATCTATGTGGTTCGCAGACCGAGCAACCTGTGGAATGACGCGGTGCTGGGCCTGATCCTGGGCGGGACGCTCGGGAACGGGTACGACCGGATCATGTTCGGGACGGTCACCGACTTCATCAACTTCCACTTCTGGCCCGTCTTCAACGTCGCGGACGCGGCGATCAGCTGCGGCGTGGTCGCGCTGATCGGCGGGTACTTGATACGAAAGCCAACCGCCTGATCGCGCCGGCCGCCGCCCTGAGGCTCGATCGGTTTCTCGCCGAGCACGCGGAGGACCTCAGCCGCTCCGCGGCCGCGCGCCTGATCAAGAGCCACCTGGTCCGCGTCAACGGAAATCCTGCCGACCCCGCCGACCGCGTGGCGGCGGGCGACGTCGTCGAGTTCGAGATCCCGGAGGCCTACGTGGGCGACGCCATCGGGGAGGACATTCCGCTCGAGGTCCTGTACGAGGACGAGGATTTCGCCGTCATCAACAAGCCGGCAGGGATGGTCGTGCACCCGGCGCCGGGCCATCACACCGGGACGCTAGTCCACGCGCTGCTCGGCCGGGGCGGGAGCTGGTCGGTGGCCGGCGGCTCAGCGCGGCCGGGCATCGTCCACCGGCTCGACAAGGGCACCTCGGGCCTGATCGTCGTCGCGCGCAACGATGTGAGCCACCGATTCTTATCGGCGCAGCTCAAGGACCGTTCGCTGAGCCGCACGTACCTCGCCATCGTGCGGGGTCGCGTGAAGGACGACGCGGGAGAGCTCGAGGGGCCGATCGGGCGCGATCCGAAGGAACGAAAGCGGATGGCCGTCGTCAGCGGCGGGCGCTTCGCGCTCACGCGCTACCAGGTGGTCGAACGGCGCGGCGGGCATACTCTCCTGCGCTGTGAACTCGACACCGGGCGGACGCACCAGATCCGCGTGCACCTCGCAGCGTTGAAGCATCCCGTGGCGGGCGACGCGGAATACGGAGGAGGAGAAGCGGGCCTTTCACGCCCGATGCTTCATGCCTGGCGTCTCCGCCTGCTTCAGCCGCGCACACACGTAGAGATGAGCTTCGAAGCGGCGCCTCCAAAAGATTTCGAGGAGTTTTGGTCGTCCCTGAAATGACAACCAAACGCGGGCTGCTCATCGTCATCTCGGGCCCATCCGGCGTCGGCAAGGACACGCTGATCAGGCGCCTGCTCGAGCTCGACCACAACCTCGTCTACTCGGTCTCCGGCACCACTCGCAAACCGAGACCTGGAGAGGTTCCGGACAAGAACTACACGTTTCTCACCCGCGAGCAGTTCGAGGAGCTCATGAAGCAGGGGGCCTTTCTCGAGCACGCGACGTACAACGGCAACCTGTATGGGACGTTCCGCGATCGGGTCGAGCGGGCGCGTAAAGAAGGTCGTGACATCGTGCTCAAGATCGAGGTGCAGGGCGCCGAGCAGGTGCGGGAAAAGATGCCTGACGGGGTCTTCATCTTCCTCGCGCCCCCGTCTGTCGACGAGCTGGTCCGGCGGCAGATCAAGCGCAACACGGAATCGGCCGAAGAGATGGAGTCCCGCCGGCTGATCGCCACGCGAGAGATGGAGTACGCCTCGCGCTACGACCACGTGGTGGTCAACGACGATGTCGAGCGGGCCGTGGGGAAGGTCCTGGACATCATCCGCGACGCGCGCGAGCGCCAGCGCCTAACTTAGTTCCATGCCACTGGACCAGACTCCCGTTCCGGACGAGCTGAAGGGACTGCGCATTGCCCTGCTCATTTCCGGAGGCATCGCCGCCTACAAGGTCGTCGACCTGGCCTCGGCGCTCACGCAGGCGGGCTGCCAGGTGCGGGTCGCGATGACGCCCTCGGCGACGCGATTCGTCGGCGCCCCTTCATTCCAGGGCGTGACCGGCAACCCGGTGCTGACCGGGCTGTGGTCAGGGGATGGATCGCCGGAACCGCACGTCGCGCTTGGCGACTGGGCGCAGCTGATCCTGCTCGCGCCGGCGACGGCGAACATCATCGGGCGCGTTGCGGACGGCCGCTCCGACGACATCGTCACTGCCACCCTGCTCGCGGCGCGATGTCCCGTCGTGGTGGCGCCCGCGATGAACGACGCGATGTGGTCGAAGCCAGCCGTCCAGGAGAACATCGACTTGCTCCGGCGGCGTGGAATCGTCGTCGTCGAGCCCGAGACCGGACACCTGGCCAGCGGCCACGTCGGCACCGGCCGGCTGGCCGAGGCGGCCAAGATGCTCAAGGCGATGTCGGACGCGGTGCGATCCCGCTACGACCTCGCGGGCCGGCGGGTTGTGGTGAGCGCCGGGGGGACGCGCGAGCCCATCGACCCTGTGCGGTTCATCAGCAACTATTCGAGCGGCAAGATGGGCTTTGCCATCGCCGCCGCGGCAGCCGACCGCGGCGCGCAGGTCACGCTCGTCAGCGCCGCGAGCCACCCCGCACATCACGGGGTGCAGGTCAGGGAGGTTGCGACCGCGGACGAGATGCTCGCGGAGCTGCGGCCGGCGCTCAGAGGCGCGGACCTGCTCGTGATGGCTGCGGCGGTCGCCGACTTTCGCCCGGCCAGGCTGGCGGAGGCAAAGATCCGGCGCGAGGACACTGCCAAGCTGTCGCTCGAGCTGGAGTCCATCCCCGACCTCGTCGCAACGCTCGGTGCTGAGAAGGAATCAGCAGGTGTCTTTCGCGTCGGATTCGCGGCGGAGGGCTCGGACCTGTCCGACAAGGCTGTGGAGAAGATGAAGCGCAAAGGGCTTCACGCGATCGTCGCCAACGACATCTCGCGGAAGGACTCAGGCTTTGGGAGCGACTACAACGCGGGGATCGTCTTCTTCACCGACGGGTCGCGCCACGAGCTCGAGAAGATGACCAAGCGCGAGATGGCGGATCACATCCTGGACCTGGTGGTCCCTCGCTTGAAAAAGACATAGCGATTGCTGTACGCCGAGGTGGCGGTCGAGGCTGCGCGTGGGTCCGGCCGCGAGACATATACGTACGCAGTCCCTGAGGGAGTCGACGTCGTGCCCGGGCACCGCGTCACGGTTCCCTTCGGAAGGCGGACCACGTACGGCTTCGTGGTCTCGCTCGGGACCGAAGACCCAGGGGTTGAGGTCAAAAGCATCGCGACTGCCGGCAATGAGCCGCTTCTTCTGCCGCACCAGGTAGAGCTCGCTCGCCTCGTGGCCGACCACTACTGGCTGCCGATCATCGAGTGCCTTCGGGCCATGCTTCCGCCCCGGGTACGGGCGACCGGCAAAACCGGTTCGCTGGAGTCCACCCGGCAGCGACGGCACAGCCGGCTGGTGGAGCTGGCCACCGGCCCGTCGTCGCCATCACCCGCACCGGAGCTCACGCCCGAGCAGCAAGGGGCGCTGGAAGTGATCGGCTCGAACCAGGTCACCCTGCTGCACGGGGTCATCGCGAGCGGCAAGACGGAGGTCTACCTGACGGCCGCGGAGAAAGCACTCGCGGAAGGGCTGCGCGTGCTGCTCCTCGTGCCCGACATCTCACTCACGCCGCAGCTCGTCCAGCGCGTGCGGGCGCGGTTGAACGCTCCGATCGCAGTCCTGCACAGCCAGCTCACGGAGCTAGAGCGGGCCCAGCAGTGGTGGCGGACGAGGCGAGGTGAGGCCCAGGTGGTTCTCGGCAGCCGGTCGGCGGTGTTCGCCCCGATTCCACGCCTCGGCCTGATCTGCCTGGACGAGGAAGGGTCGGCGGCCTACAAGCAGGACCGGACGCCGCGCTACGAGGCGGGCTGGGTTGCCCGCCGGCTGGCCACCGTCACCGGTGCACGGCTGGTGGCCGGCTCAGCGACGCCGAGCGTAGTCACGTATCACGAAGCCGCCGAGGGTCAGATGGCGCTGGCCAAGCTGACTCGGCGAGTGCGCGGCCGCGCCGCCGAAGTCGACCTGGTCGACATGAGGGATGAAGTCGCTCAAGGCAATCGCCAGCCGCTTTCCAAACGCCTGGTCGACGTGATCGACAAGACGCTCGCGAACGAGGAGCAGGTGATCCTCTACTTGAACCGCCGGGGCATTTCGACCTTCGTGCTGTGCCGCGACTGCGGCAAGTCGGTGCAGTGCCTCGGCTGCTCGGTGGCGCTGGTGCAGCACGCCGAGATCGATGGGCTCGTCTGTCACTACTGCGGCTATTCGCGCGCGATGCCTGAGGTGTGCGATCACTGTGGCAGCCGGAACATCAAGGGTTTGGGCATGGGCACACAGCGCTTGGAGACGATGGTGAAAAAGCTGTGGCCGCAAGCGCGAGTGTTGCGGCTGGACAGCGATGCCGCCCGCGGGCCCGACTCGTACTTCGATATCTGGGAGACGTTCAGCGAGCGGCGGGCGGACATTTTGGTCGGTACGCAGATGGTGGCGCGCGGCCTGGACCTGCCGGCAGTCACGTGCGTCGGCGTGGTCGATGCGGACCTCCCGCTCCACTTTCCTGACTATCGATCGGCGGAGAACACTTTCTCTCTAGTCGTACAAGTCGCGGGGCGGGCAGGACGCGACGGCAGAGAGTCGCGCGTCGTGGTGCAGACCAGCAACCCCGAGCACTACAGCCTTCGCTGCGCGGCGGCCGGGGATTACGAGGGTTTCTATGCGGCCGACCTTCCGGCGCGCAAGGCGTTTTCCTTTCCGCCCTACGCGGATCTCGTGGTGCTCACGCGGACAGACCATGACGACGCCCGCGCCGCGGATTCTGCGCGGGATGCCGCCGAGGCACTCGCCGCAGGACTTCTGAAAGAGGGGATCGACGGCATCCGCGTCATGGGCCCGGCACCCGCCTTCATCCATCGCCTGCGGGGCGAATACCGCTGGCAGGTCACATTAAAAGGAGAAGGGCTCGGTCGGGCTCGTCACTTGGCCCCGAGGGGGAAGGGCTGGAGCTATGACGTCGATCCTGTGACTTAAAGCACTACTGACTGGCTTAAGACGATTGAGCCTGAGCGGGTGATGGGTAAAATCGAATACGTGGCCGTCAGACCTATCCTCACCTTCGATAGCCCCGTCCTGCGCGAAAGGGCGAAGAAAGTCGCGCGCGTGGACATGTCCATCCAGCGGTTGATCGACGACCTGGCGGAGACGATGCTCGCGGCGCCGGGCGCCGGCCTGGCCGCGAACCAGATCGGGGTGGCGCTGCGGGTTTGCGTCGTCAAGGGCGACGACAACCAGATCTGGGGACTGGTCAACCCTGAGATCGTCAAGTTCGAGGGCACCCAGGTCGGCCCTGAGGGCTGCCTGAGCTACCCAGGTTGGGTCGGCGAGGTCGAGCGCCACGAGACGGTCGTGGTCAAAGCGCGAAACCGAAGGGGCAAAGAGGTACGCATCAAAGCATCCGGTTTCACCGCGCGAGCCTTTCAACATGAGCTCGACCATCTCGATGGCGTGCTTTTCACCGACCGCCTGACCAACCTCGGCACGCTGCGTCGCGTGGAGGACCTGTTGGACGAAAAAGAAAGAGAAGAGGCCGTCGCCGCGGCCTCCGGTTGACAGAGCCTTCCTGAAGATAGTTTTCGCCGGCACGGCCGAGTTCGCCGTGCCCTCGCTGCGCGCGCTCCACGCAGCCGGTCACAAAATCCAGCTGGTGATCACGCAGCCGGACAAGCCGGGGCATCGGTTGAAGTTGACGCCGCCGCCCGTCAAAGTTGCTGCGCAGGAGCTCGGCCTGTCGGTCTATCAACCGGAGCGGATTCGCGAACCGGAAGCGGTGGCGAAGCTTCGCAGCCTGTCGCCTGACCTCCTGGTTGTCGTCGCGTACGGGCAGATCATCCCGCCGTCGGTGCTGTCGATCCCCAAACTTGGCGCAGTGAACGTGCATGCGTCGCTGTTGCCTCGATACCGCGGTGCCGCGCCCGTGGCCCGTGCGATTCTCGCGGGCGATCGTGAGACAGGCGTCACCATCATGCGGATGGACGAGCAGCTGGACCACGGCCCGATCCTGGCCACGCGCAAGACCGAAATCGCCCACCGCGAGGACGCGGTGGCGTTGACTGCGCGACTGGCCGCGATCGGCGCTGAGCTGCTGGTCGCCACCGTGGAGCGCATCGAGAGCATCAAACCGGTCGAGCAGGATCACAGTCGCGCGACCCTCGCGCCTAGATTGCGTCGCGAGGATGGCGAGCTCGAATGGAACATCGGACCCGGGGAGATCGACAGGCACGTGCGCGCGCTTCACCCCTGGCCAGGGGTGACGCTGCCCACCTACCGTGGAAGGGTCAAGATCTTGAGTGGCCACGTGGAAGGAGACCGCTACGTGCCTGATGTGGTCCAGCTGCCGGGGAAACGGCCTGCACCGGCAAAGCAGGTGCTCTCAGATGCCTGAAAAAGATTCCGAGCGCGAGCGCGACATCGCGGTCAACCGCCGCGCGTACCACGACTACTTCATCGACGAGAAGCTCGAGGCGGGAATCATGCTCACCGGGCCGGAGGTCAAGTCTGTGCGCGGGGGCCGCACCAACCTTCGTGACGGATTCGTGCGCGTCAACGGAAACGAGGCGTGGCTGGAAAACGTGCACATCTCGCCATACGAGCAGGCCAATCTCATGAATGTCGAGCCCATCCGGCCCCGCAAGCTCCTGCTGCACCGGAAGGAGATTGCGAGCTTGATCGGGAAGGTTCGGCAGAAGGGCTACACGCTGGTCCCGCTCCGCCTGTATTTCAAACGCAACCACCTGAAGGTCGAGGTGGGCTTGGCGCGCGGCAAGCGGGAATTCGACAAGCGCGAGGCGATTGCCGAACGCGATGCAAAGCGCGAGATTGAGCGCGCGATGCGCCGCTGACATTCAACGGTCAGGTCCACCTAACAACGAACTCAGCCGGCTTGATTGGTCCGAATCGGATCACGACGATGAAACTGCCGGCTCGTCGTTCGGCTCGAACACCGCCCACTTGGTGCCTTGTTACATCATCTCTTCGGTGAATACTTCGAGTCGGCGAACCGGGATGTACTGCCACTCGCTTGCAAGATCGTCGGGGCTAGGAGGATGCGCATGACAGGCGAACGATCGGTTCCGGTAATTGGTGTCGTCGAGATCGCGCTCGAGCAGAACGACCTGGCCGCTGCGGAGAAGTTCTACGCAGATGTTCTCGGCTTTCCGGTGGTCGAGCGCTGGCACCGCAACGGCGAGACGGTATGGGTGATGGCCGGCGACAGGACCCGCATTGGTCTGTGGAAGCCCCAGCTTGGATTGGGCGGAGGTCGTGGTGGCGTTCATGTCCACTTCGCGATGGGACTGCCGGCCGAGGCCTACGACTCGGTGGTCGAGCGGCTACGCAAACATGGATATGAGGTGCTCGACCACGACCACGGGAAGTACGGCAATGGTCGCGGGCGGGCCGCCTACGTCACCGACCCGGGCGGCCATGTGGTCGAGTTCTGGACCTGGGACGTGGCGGAGCATCTTCGGGAGCTGGCGGCTGGGGAGTCGCCGGGGTCCCATCCGGTGGGGTGACAGGCACCAGGAACAGGGACTGGGAAAGGGGAGTCGGGGGTGGGGCTTGGGTGGTGCGGGTGATGCGTCTGGACAAAAGGGCGCGCGGGCCGGGGATGCGCTGGGCGGCTTAATCGTCCCCGAACTTCCAGGAGAACATCAGCGGCTGGCTCTCGACGTCGCCGCCCGCCTTGCGATAGGTCGCCGCGGCGGCGGCGTTGTCGTCGTCGGCGAGGACCCACATCCCGTAACAGCCTTTCTTGCGCGCCCGGTCACCAAGTTCCTTCACCAGCGCGCCGCCGATGCCGTGATGTCGATGGCCGTGGTCCACAGAGAGCTCGTACAGGAACATCTCGGTCCCCTTGTCCGGATGTGTCACCTCAACGCCTGAGACGAATCCGACGGGCACGCCATGCGAGTACGCAATTACCAGGTGATGGGTGGGGTCGTCCAGGAATTTTTTCACTGCGTCTTTCTGCAGCGGGTTGTCGAATAATTCCGCCGCCTCCATCACCCGGTCCTCGTCGCCAGCTTCCATCGGCTTGAGGTCCAGAGAATGTTTGGGGCTAGGCGGCCAGGTTGATTCCAATCGCTCGCAATCGCTTGTTCAATGAATCAAAAGCAAACTGGAGTATCTCGCTCTCCGTATGACCGAACTCGGTGATGTATCGAGGATCAGGCGGGTCGAGCGTGCCCGCGACCAGTGGCAGGCACTCGACCAGCGTCTTCTGGATCAGCGGTGCGAAGCGCTCGGGATTTTCGCGGACGGCCTCCTGGAGCACCTTGATCCCGAAGCTCACGTGTCGCGATTCGTCCCGGGCCACCGCGGTAAATCCGCGGTAGAAGCCTCGGTCGGTGGTCCCGTACTCGCGCATCGACTCGAGCTCGAAGCGCTGCCCGGTCAACGCGATGGTTGCCTCGATGATGATGTGGTAGATCGTGATGCCTTCGATGAAGGCGTCGAAGTCTTTAGGGTTGCTCGCGAGTCGCTGGGCGGTGGAGGGTAGGCGGTCGTAGAAGAGCGTGTTGTAGCCCTCGTTGGTGTCCGGCCGGATCTCCGCCAGCAGCTCTCCCAGGCTCTTCGCTTCGGTGCCGACAACCTCGTGCCACCACCGTTGGAAGAACACAGTGTGCCGCGCCTCGTCGACCATCTGCGTGGAGAGGAAGATCTCGATCTCGGGCGTGGGCGCGGCCCAGACGAACGGCGCCAACGTGGAGGTGACGCGCTCTTCTCCATTAAAAAACAGTCGGTGCGACCACAGGGTCGACTTCTTCTCGAGGTCGGATGACTTCAACCAATCCTCGCGGTCGAGCGTGAAGTCCAGGTCGCCCACCGACCACTGCTGTGACTCCCAGCGTCGGTACAGGTCCATGTAGCTCGGCATTTTCTCGATGCCCCGATCGATGAAGGCAAGGACATCGTCGATGCGGATGTCGCCCAGCTGCTTGAGATCGGCGCGGGCGATCTTCTCCATATCGGGGTCCAGCCGCTCTCGTTTCTGTGTGACGGCCATCTCAGATGCCGTCATTAGACCAGAAGCCCGTAATTCCCGAGCGGCCGCTACGTTTGAACCGGTTATGCGCGCTGCGCTGGCGATCTGCCTGCTGTTGGTTGCCGGCTGCACGGCCAACGGGCCGGCGGTGCGGTCCGCCTCTTCCTCGCCCACGTCCTCGCTCGGGGCATCACCACGTCCAGCGTCCCTGACTTCCGGCGGCGTGATCGAATACGCGCTCCCAGACCCGCAGGCCCCTGGTTCGTCGTGCTCCGATTGCGGGCGCGCGAGTGCCTCTCGCATTACGGCCGGTGCGGATGGCAACATCTGGTTCACCGACTCCGGTAACCGCAAGGTCGGACGCATTACGCCCGCGGGTTCAATGACTGAGTTCGGGCTTCCAGACACCGGTGGCAGTCCTTACGGGATTGCGGTCGGGCCAGACAAGAACATCTGGATCACAGTCACCGCAGTTGGCCAAGGGCGCCCGGACTGGCTCGGAAGAATCGGCCCTTCGGGCGAAGTGACGAAGTTTCAAGCGGGCACCCAGTCAGCGGACGGAATGTGGACCTCGCCTGAAGGCATTACCGCAGGACCCGATGGCAACATCTGGTTCACCGAAGCCGGCGTTGGACGAATCGGACGGATGACCCCGGCCGGAGCCCTTACCGAGTTTCCGATCCCCAGTGGTCGGGAGAGCAGCCCCCGCGAAATCGTGGCCGGTCCTGACGGCAATCTCTGGTTTGTCGAATCAGGTCGGTTTAGTGCAATTGCAAAGGTCACGCCCAGCGGAGTCATCACCGAGTATCGATATGGCGCGCTCGACGAGTTCTCACTGAGCGCGATCGTCGCCGGACCTGACGGCAACCTGTGGTTTACACAATCGACCACGAGCGGTTCGCCGCTTAAAGGGGCCATCGGCAGAATCACGCCCAACGGGGTGATAACGACGTTCGCTCTCCCTGAGGGCAGCCGGGCATACGGCCTGGCCGCGGGTCCCGATCGGAATATCTGGTTCACCGACTCTGGTGGAAATACCGTGGGACGAATCAGCACTGCAGGCGCCATCCGTCAATTCGCGCTTCCAAGACGCAATGCTCAGCCGCTCGCCATCGCGGCTGGGGCGGACGGGCGCATGTGGTTCAGCGAAGGCAGCTGGATCGGCAGCATCGGAGTCACGGTGCCCGAGGCGAAGCTCAGCTCGCGTGTCCTGACCTTCAATCGAAGCGCGGCGCCGAATCTGCGCGCCTTGGAGATCACAAACACCGGCGACGCCGCCCTCAAGATCGCAGGCGTCGCGATCGTCGGCTCCGATCGAGACGCGTTCGCGGCGACCAAGGAGACCTGCAGCGGCCGCACCGTTGCGGTCAACGCGTCATGCCAGATCGAGGTTTCATTCACTGCCGGCTCATACCAGGGAGTGCGAGCCGCTCGCCTGGCGATCACGGACAACGCCACCGGGAGTCCTCACGCGGTGTCGCTCGTGGCGCAGCCTCTCGAATGCAAATTGCCGTTGTTCGACTACACGGCCTTATCCGGAGAATTCCTCAGTCTGCGCGACGGAACTGTGGTGGCAGATCCCGCCGGGCGGTTTGTGATGGACGGGATGCAGTCCAAGTCTGTGGCCAGTCCCGTCCTTCGTGGCTCTGTGTCCGGGACCTATGACCGCCCAGCGGCTCGGTGGGTGCCAGGGAGCGCGATTTCGCCAGACGGTCTGCGCTATGCGTACATCGACTATGCCCAACCCTTTGAGGGCGTGCTGCATGTCGTCGATATCGCGACCGGTCATGACCGAACGCTGCCCCTCGCAAAAGGTCCGTGGGGACTCGCCGGCTTCACAAACGAAGGAATCTACGTCCGCTTCAGTTACGAAGGCATAGGCCCTGGCATCACCCTCATCAATCCGGACTCTGGAGCTACACGGGTAGTGTTCGCCGACTCGACCGTGCACCTCGTGTCAGGCCAGGTCGCCTGGATCGCAACATGGAACGAAACCGACACCCTGCCTGGGCCACCGGGAATCGGCGGGAATTCCAACGAGGTGCAGAGCCGCGATCTGAAGACCTCGCAAAAGACAACCTGGCTCTATCGCCCCGGATCGAACCTGTATGTGACGGCTGCCTATGGCGGATCGATCGTTGTGAGCGGATATGACGTGGCCGGGAATTTCCTCGTGGTTGTAACCGCCCCGGGCAAAGCGGTTCCCATCACCGTCCCTGAAACCGACGATCCGATCCCCTCGAGCGGCGGCGCCCCGATCGCCGATGCGAATGGGTGGTGGTTTGGCAGCCTCGACGGCGTGTATCTCTGGACGCCTCACACCGGCGCGATCCTCGTCTCGGAGCTCACGGTGGTGCCGGCCGGCACGTGCGCTTAGGCCTGGGCGCAGGCGGGTAGAATCACAGGGCAACCAAGTTCGGCTTCGTGGGGGTGTCTAGTCTCGACGGGGCAGTTGAGCTTCGGGATTGCGAGCCGAAGGCGTGTGCGTTACAGCGCAGCGTTTACAAACGCCAAGAACAGAACCGCTTT
>DASRWV010000069.1:0-15970 GCA_035687505.1 Nitrosotalea sp. | reverse complement strand
ACAGGTTGTTCCAGTAAGCCGCGTTGGCCGACTGGTAGAAGTTCCAGCCGATGGTCTTATTGATCAGGAGAACGACCGCCGCCACCATGGCCACGGTGACCCACAGCCCGGCGAACATGCTCCAGAAAGGCTTGCGGATGTCCTTAGCGCCGCGGACCTCGCCGTAGAGGGTGGCGCCCCAGTTGGGCCAGAGCAAGTAGAAAGCCAGCCAAGGCAGTAGGAGAAGCACCGGGCCGAATGAGAACGATCCGAAGTTCGAGCCGCCGAAAGTCTTGCTCGCAGCGTCGATGGTTCCCTGATACGCGTTGGCGGGCGCCCCGAACAGGCTGGTCGCCTCGCGGTTGAAGGCGTTCTGGAAGTCACTCTGGCTGTAGACCAGGAGCAGGACGCAGACGACGGCAAGCCCCACCAGACCGATCCAGAAGCAGGCCTTCTGGATGCGCGCATAGGTCTCCATGCCCAACGTGACGACGATGCTCGCGAACGCGAGGACGATCAAACAGGAGACGAAGATGCCGGTCTGGCTCGTGAAGAAAGTGGCGACGCCGGTCCAGCCGAGCGTGTAGGCGAGCGGAGAGAAGAACTGGACGACCAGGATGTTGGCGTAGATCGGCGCCCAGAGGAACAGGGTGAACCACCAGCCGGTGATGGAGAGCACGAAGCCAAGTCCGCCGCCGAGCACTCGGCTCTGCCACGCGTAGTCGCCGCCCGTGCGCGGCATGACGCTCACCAACATCGCGTAAGTGATGACGATGAACGTGACGAGCACGCCGAACAGCAGAATCCCGGCGAGCACCTGGCCGTCCGGGACCGTGTACACGAGTGACATGCCGTAAAGACCGAGCGTGATCAGGTTGATCGACCAGAACGAGTAAATGAATGCGTCGAATGTCGACCAGGACTTGACCAACCCGGTCGCGTTGCGCAGGAACAGACCGGGTCTTGCGGCTGTCCCCGGCGCCCCCATCGTGGTATCCGCCATGTTGCTTCCTCCTTACCTCTTCATCCGTTGACCAGCTGGTAGCTCTTGATGCCCTTCTTGGGATCAAGCTGGACGATCGCCCCCATGAGCATTCCCTCCTCGTATGAGCTCCCGGGGTTGATCGAGAGCGTCTTGCCAATCTTTATGGCGCCCTTGCTCTCGTGAATGTGGCCGTGCAGAGAGATCATTGGCTGATGGCGTTCGATCGCCTCGCGCACAGCCGTGGAGCCGACCGGCCGAAGGGCCCGGCCGCCGTGCATCAGCCTCAGGTCGGCGTCAATGGCGGGCGCCTCGTCCAGACCCGATTTGAAGGGCGGGCAGTGGAGGTTGAAGATAGCCTTGGACGCGTCGGGCACCTGCTTCGCCATCGCCTCGATGCGCTCGCCGAGCGCTTCCTCGGTTTCCTCTCGGTGGGTGTTCCACGGCGTGTGGTTGGACCAGCCCGTCGAGATCATGGTGAAGTCGCCGATCTCGACCAACCGGCCTTCGCCCAGCTCGACCAAGTCGGAGCGGCGGATCACATCGTCCACCTCCATCTCGTCGTCGTTGCCCGGGCAGACGAAAATCCGGATGCCGGTGCCGCGCAGCTTTTCGGCGGCCATGCCCATCCAGCGGTCGACCCCGTCGAGCATCACCTGCTGGAAGCATTCCGCCCGTTTCACCGGGTCCGCATCCAGCTCGTGGAGCCGCTCGAGACTCATCTGGAGCGGGTAGTAGCCCTTGCGGCGGATCTGCGCTTCGACGTCGGGCACCTGCGCCGCCTCGACCTGCTGGCGATCGGCCCCGAGCGAGACGGTGTAGTGCCCGTTCTCCTGGACGATCGGGACGATCGCCTTGCCGGTCATGTCGCCGCCGCAGATCAGGATCTCAGCGTCGTAGAAGCGGCCGGCGTTGAGGAACTTCCGCCAGCAGATCTCGGAGCCGTGAAGGTCGGTCGCGAAAAAGACCTTTGGCATTTCTCTTACGCCTCGACCAGCACCCTGCGGATCTCGCGCTCGAATCCCGTCACGTGGCGGCGCATCGATTCCTCGGCGCCAGGCCCGTCCCCGGCGAGGATGGCGCGCAGCAGGCTCGCGTGCTCTTCGACGGCCTCGCGCAGCCCGTGCTGCCGGTCGAGGACCAGGTACCACAGTCTCAGGCTGAGGTTGAAGTACTGCTCGAGGGTCGCCTCGAGAAACGTGTTGCGCGCCGCTCGATAGATCTGGCGGTGGATCTGCTGGTCGAGCCGCATCAGCTCGCGCTGGTCCAGGCTCGGCCCCTCCTCCAGCACCTCGACCAGCCTGCTCAACGACTCCCGGTCGGCGCCGGACAGCCGTTCCGCCGCCAGCCTGGCCGCGTGGCCCTCGAGCACCACCCTCACCTCGGTGATCCGGGCGAGGTCTGTGATGTTGACGTCGGTGACGAAGGTGCCGCGATGGGGGATCGAGCGGACCAGGTTCTCCCGCGCCAAGCGCTGCAGCGCTTCGCGGATGGGAGTCCGGCCGATCCTCAGCTCCTCGCGGAGGCGGCCCTCGTGGACGACCGAGCCCGGGGGCATGCCCAGGGAGACGATGCGCTCGCGGATTCGCAGGTAGGCTTCCTCGCTCTGCGAGCGAGCCCCATCGAACGCCTCAACCGGCGCCGCCACCGGCGTCGCGGAAGCCATCCCCTGTCCAACCCCTTCGCTTGCCGCTCGACCCGATATGCGAGCGATATACCGGAACGAACCGTAGCACCGGCCCGGAGTGGCGTCAAAGAGATTCTTCGGCCGATGCCTCCTCGAGCCAACGCGGGAAATCCTCGGAGTGCAGCACCTGGAGCGCCCGCTCCCACCGGCCGGTGTAGTAGCCGCGGAAGTCGAAGACGACCGCCGAGATCCTGGCCTGGATGGCGCCCCACAGCGTCCAGCCGACGTCCGACATCAAAGCGAAAAGGTTCATCCGGGCCAGCTGGCGATCGTCGTCTCGACCCAGGTACGCGGAGCACAGGGCGGAGCGCAGCTCCTGGTCGAACTCGGCCTCCTGCGCCGTGTTGCCCAGGTCGAAGCACGGGTCGTTGTTGCCGCTGAGCTCGTAATCGACGATGCGCAGCGCGCTGCCGTCATCGATGAAGTTCTCGCACAGCAGGTCGTTGTGGCAGGGCACTGAAGGGAGCGCCCATGCGGCGACGGCCTGTTCGATCCGCGCGACCGCCGGCAGCCACTCGCGATAGTCGTCCGGGATGGTGACCTGCTGCTGATCCACGATCCCGAGGTAGTGCTCGATGAGCCGGAACATATTGAAGTCCTCGAGAAAGCGAGGCGACCTGTGGAGGCGGCGGAAGGACGCCGCCATGCGCCCCGCCATCTCTTTCGACTGCAGCGTTTTCGCCGACATGGTCGGGCCGGGTATGAACTCGAGGACCAGCACGTCGAGACCGGGGATGTGCTCGAGCACTCGCGGGCCGATTCCGGTCGTGGCCGCCGCCTGCGTGTTGTGGACCTCATTGGCCCGGTCGATCGCTAGCAGCTCGGTCGACTGCCCGGGAATGCGCATCACGTACTTCTGGCCGCCGGATTCGACGAGGTAGTTCTCGTTCGTCAACCCGCCCGAGAGCTGAGAAACCTTCACGTCCTTGCCCTTCCAGAGCGAGACGCGCGCCGCGGCGTCGTGCGCTTTACTGTTTGGTTTCAAGTTTGGAAAGCACCGCGTCAGGCATCACGACGGCGGGCACCAGCCGGCCGAAGACTTCGACCTGCGCCTCGGCGCCAGGCCTCATCTCGACCAGGAGGTAGGCGTAGGCGAGGTTCTTGCGCACAGTGAATCCGTAGGCGCAGCTGCGCAGGCGACCCAAAATGCGACTCTGATCGCGCACCGCCTCGCCGCCGTAGATCGGTAGGTACTCCTCCTCTCCGATCGCGAGGGTGCGCAGCCGGCGCGTGACCTCGCGAGGTATGGAGGCCCACTTGTCGCGACCCACGGCGAAGCCAAGGCCCGCCTCGAAGGGGTTGTCGAGCAGACCCATGTCGGTGCCGTAATAGCGGTAACCCTTCTCCATGCGCAGCGAATCCAGCACGCGATAGCCGCCCGGAGTGATGTCGAACTCGTGGCCCGCCGCCATCAGGTGGTCCCATACCTGCCCGGCCCACGCCGGGTCGACGTAGAGCTCCCACCCGAGCTCGCCGACATAGGTCACGCGCTGCGCCAGCACCGAAACGCCGGCGGCGCGGATGTTGCGCGCGTGCATGAATGGGAATCCTTCTTCCGAAACGTCGTCGTCGGTCACGCGTGCGAGCACCGCGCGGGCCTGGGGTCCCCACATGCCAATCACGGACATGTCGTCTGAGGACTCACGAAGCTCGACTTCTAGATCGCCATCCTGCATCTGCAGGCGCAGCCATCCCAGGTCGCTGTTCACATAGCCGGCGCCCGTGACGAGGCGGAAATGATCGCGTGCCAGTCGAGTGATCGTCACGTCAGCCGCGATGCCCCCGTTCTTCTCGAGCAGCTGCGTGTACACAACCGATCCCACCGGTCTGTCGATCAAGTTGCCCGCGACTCGCTCGAGCAGCGGCAGAGCCCCGGGGCCGGTGATCTCGACCTTGCCGAATGAGCTCATGTCGATCATCCCGACGCGGTCCCGGAAGGCGCGGTGCTCTTCGGCGAGCCGGTCGAAGTACGGCGGACGTGTGAAGCCGAACGAGCGCTGATCGGCGCCGGCGCGGCGCCATGCGCGTCCAGGCTGGAAGTAATCCGGTCGCTCCCATCCATGCTTCGCGCCGAACACCGCGCCGAGGTCCTGCATGCGCGTGTGCAGCGCGCTCGTCCGTTTCGGCCGGCCCCATTCGTCCGAGTCGTACGGATAACGAAGGTAGTAGTAGTACTTGTAGGCCTCGCGCGCGAGGTCGGCTGCGTAGCGGAAGTCGCGATGCACAGGTCCAAACCGCCACGGCCGGTAGGGGTAGAGGTCCAGCTCGGTCTCGCCGGTGGTGATGAGCTCGGCGAGCGACCGGCCGATGCCGCCGCCGCCGCCGAAGCCGTTGAGCGAGAGGCCGGCCGCCAGGTAGAGGCCGTGCACTCCGGGAACGGGACCGACCAGCGGATTAGAGTCCGGCGTCATCGCGTCGGGGTGGCAGACGAGCTTCACGATTCCGGCCTCGCCAATGAACGGGAAGCGCCGCGCGGCGCCTGCCAGCAGAGGCTCGAACCGCGCCTGGTCGGGCGGCAGCGATGTTCCGGCGTGGTCCCACGGGACGCCGTCGATCCAGCGCGCTACGGGATCCGCTTCGTAGCCGCCGAGAACGACGCCGCCCGCCTCGGACTTTCCGTAGACCAGGTTGTCCGGGTCGCGGAAGCACGGCATATCGTGCGGAAGCTCGTGCCCAGGCACCGCGAGCAGCGCGGCGTGCTGGTGATCGACCGGCGTGGAAACAATGAACGCGCCGGCCATCGCCGCGATCTGCGGAGCCCAGATGCCGCCGGCGATGACGATCACCTCCGTCTCGATCCTGCCTGCGGCCGTCTGGATCGCCTTGACGGCGCCGCGATCGGTCAGCTCGATGCGGGTCACCCGATGCTGGGTGAGGACGCTTGCGCCCAACCCGCGGGCCGCCGCGGCGAGGGCAAAGGTGGCGGTGTGCGGGTCGAGGTGGCCGTCGCCGGGAACCCATACAGCCCCGTACAGAGAACGTTTGGTGATCGATGGCATCAGGCGGGCCGACTCGTCGGCTGAGATGAGCTCTACGTCGAGCCCGATTCCGCGTGCTCGGCTCACGCCGCGCTGTAGCTCCTTCAGCTGCTCTTCGCTCGAAGCAAAGCGCACGCCTCCGACTCGCTCGAACACGCCGAGCTCTTCGTAGAGCTCGATGCTGTAGCGGCGGAACCGCATCATCGTCGGGGACGGGTTGAAATGCGTCACGAGTCCGGCCGCGTGACACGTCGAGCCGCTCGTCAGTTCGTCCTTCTCGACCAGGACGGTGTCACGCCAGCCCGCCTTGGCGAGGTGATAGGCGACGCTCGCCCCTGTGATGCCGCCGCCGACGACCACCGCCCTCGCGCGATCCATCCAGGAAACTCTAGTCAGGGAGCGGCGCCTGCTCCTGGCCGCTGCTAAGATCCCGCCCATCGTGGACGCCGCCACCGCCGTGGAGCGGGTCTGGCCGGGCCGGCGGGCGCGGTTCGAAGCGCTGACGAGTGGGATCACCAATCGCAACTTCAGGGTCGACGTCGACGGAACCGCCTACGTACTGCGGATAGGCGGTCAGAACACCGAGCTACTCGGCATCGATCGTGTCGCCGAGCATGCCGCGAGCCTGCGTGCGGCCGAGGTCGGCGTGGGTCCCGGCGTGGTCGCGCTGGTGCAGCCGGAGGGCTGGCTGGTCACGCATTTCATCGACGGCCGGAGGATGCCGGCGGAGGAGCTCCGAGAGCCGGCCGGCATCATGCGTGTCGCGGCAGTGCTGCGGCGGGTCCACGACGCAGGCACGATCCCCGGGCGTTTTGACGCGCACGTCGTGGTCGACGAGTATCGCGAGGTGGCCCAAGCGCACGGCGTGGTCATCCCGAAGGACTTCGCCGGGGCGTATTCGACATCGGACCGGATCCGAAAGGCGCGGGGACCTCAGCCTCAGGTGCCCTGCCACAACGATCTCCTGAACGCCAATTTCCTCGACGACGGCGAGATCCGGATCGTGGATTGGGAGTACGCGGGCATGGGCGATCGCTTCTTCGATCTGGGCAACTTTTCGGCCAACCAGGAGTTCGACCTGGATCAGGACCGGGCGCTGGTGGCCGCCTACTTCGGCGAGGAGAGGCCGGCTGACGTCGCCGCCGTGAGGCTGATGCGATTCATGTCCGACTTCCGTGAGGCGATGTGGGGCCTGGTGCAGAGTGGGCTTTCCAAGCTCGACTTCGACTTCGCCGCCTACGCCGCGCAACACTTCGACCGCCTCCGCCGAACCAGCGCCGACCCCGAGTTCGAGCGCTACCTGAGGCTCTGCGCCAATTCATCCGCAGCCCCTCGCGGGGAGGTCACTTAAGCTCGCACCCTCGTCCCTGTTGGGTCGTAGAGGGGGTCTTTAGTCACCTCGCCTTTGACCCAGGTCCCGAAAATCTCGACTTCGACAGGCGTCCCGGCAGGTGAACCTGCGGGCACGAACGCATAAGCGATCGAGCGGCCGACCGAGCACCCATAACCCCCACTGGTGACTCGGCCCGCGATAGCGCCGGCGATGCGGACCGGCTCGGATCCGAGCGCGACCGAGCGTGGGTCGTCGAGCACGATGCAGGCGAGCCTTGCCGCGGCCGGCGACTCGCGGGCCTTTTGCACGGCCTGGCGGCCGATGAATTCCCCTTTGTCGAGCTTGACGCAGAAACCCAGGCCGGCGCTGTACGGATCGACCTCCGGACCGATGTCGGCGCCCCAGACCCGGTAGCCCTTCTCCAGCCGCAGAGAATCGACGGCCTTGTAGCCGGCTGCCACCAGCCCGTGGGCTTGGCCGGCCTCCCAGATCGTGTCCCAGAGCCGAAGGCCGAGCTCCGATGAGCAGTAGAGCTCCCATCCGAGCTCGCCAACATAGGTGACGCGCAGCGCAAGGCAAGGGACGGAGCCAACCTTCAGGTCCCGCGCGCTCATGAACGGGAAGGCCGCATTCCCGAGGTCAGCTGAGGTGAGTGGTTGCAGGATCTCGCGCGCCAGCGGACCCCACAGGCCGATGCACGAGTACGCCGACGTGACGTCCTCGACTTGCACCGAGCCATCCGCGGGTGCATGGTCCCTGATCCAGAAGAGGTCGTGCTGGCCGAAAGCGGTGCCGGTGACGATTCGGAAACGCTCTTCGGCAAGTCGAGTGACGGTGAAGTCGCACTCGATCCCGCCACCCTCGTTGAGCATCTGGGTGTAGGTCAGCGCACCCACGCCGCGAGCTACGCGATTGTCTGTGAGACCCTCCAGGAACTCGGCCGCGCCGGGACCGCGGACCTCGATCTTGGCGAAGGAGGTGAAATCGAAGACTGCGGCGGTCTCGCGACAGGCGCGATGCTCGGTTTCGATGGCAGGTGACCACAGGCGACCTGCCCAGCCGCGCGGCCGCATCGACTCGTCGCCGCGGGTTGCGTTGGGCTCGAACCAGTTGACGCGCTCCCACCCGGATTTCTCACCGAAGGCAGCCCCCAGCTCACGTAGTCGTGGATATGCGGCCGAGACCAGCAGCGGTCGCCCCGCGGCGCGTTCGTGACCTGGGTATTTGACGTCGTAGTACGTCGAGTAGACCTCTTTTGTGCGGACCAGCGTGTATTCCCGGCTCAGGTAGTTGCGCCCGAATCGGCGCGAGTCCATCTCCCAGGCGGAGAGACTTGGCCTCCCGTCGACGATCCATTCAGCGACCAGGCGGCCCATGCCGCCCGCGCCCGCCAGACCGTGCGCGCAAAAGCCCGCCGCCACCCAAAAACCCCTTACCTCCGTCGGGCCCAGGATGAACTCGCCGTCGGGCGTGAACGCCTCCGGTCCGTTGACGAGGCGGACGACCTCCGACTCCTTGATGGACGGGACCCTGACGATCGCGTTGTGCATGAGCGGCTCGAATCGATCCCAGTCTTCTTCAAGAAGCTTGGCGTTGAAGTCCGGGGGGATGCCGTCGATCCCCCATGGCGCCGGCTCGCGCTCGTAACCGCCCATGACGAGGCCGCCCGACTCCGGCCGGAAGTACACGAGAAGTGATGGATCGCGCATGGTGGGCATGTCCAGCGGCAAACCCGTCGGTCTGGTGATCAGATACTCGTGCGCCATCGGGATCAGGGGGACGTTGACGCCCACCAGACGGCCGATCTCGGGAGCGAATATGCCGCCTGCGTTGATGACCAACTCGGTGTCGATAGCTCCGCGGTCGGTGACGACCCGCCGCACCCGCCCGCCGGAAAGTTCGATGGCCAGGACACGCGTGTCCTCGTAGATCTCTGCGCCTTTTTTGCGAGCACCCTGCGCGAGCGCAAAGGTGAGCTGGCTGGGGTCGATGTATCCGTCTGTGGGGAGGTAGGCGGCCCCGAGCACGCCGTCGACGGACATCGGCGGGAACATGCGCTGGGCATCCTGGGCGGAGACAAGCTCCAGCGGCAGGCCGAAGGTCTTCGCCCAGCCGGCCTGGCGCGCCAGCTCTTCCATGCGCTCCGGGCTGGAGGCCAGCCGGAGCGATCCCACCTCGTGCCACCCTGTCTCGAGGCCGACCTCGGCACCCAGCGTTCGGTAGAGCTCGACCGAGCTCATCATCATGTGCGTCAGGCTCAGTGAGCCCCGGAGCTGACCGACCAGCCCTGCCGAATGGAAGGTCGAACCGCTTGTCATCCGCGACCTCTCGACCAACACGGTGTCGGTCCAACCCAGCCGAGCTAGCCAGTAGAGGATCGACGCGCCGCCCACGCCCCCGCCGATGACGACCGCGCGAGCGTGTGTCCTCAAGTTCAGTGGCTATGGTGCTCCGTGCCCGCCCGACGTTGCAAGCAGACCAAGACGGATGGGCGCCAGGCGCGGCCTGTGCTAACGTAGTCCTTGCCCGTTGGGGTGCTTGGTCCCGCCTGGGGACCCCTTTTTGAACGCACTTGATCCCCATTTCACGCTCAGCCCGCGTATGGACACACAGGTCTACCTGATATGAGCACGCCCAATCCAGGAGACGTTCTCCCGCTGTGGAATCCTGACATTCCCGGCGAGGAGATCCAGACCGGCCGCCTCGGCATCCGCGTGCGTCCGGGCACTCCCGCCGCCGCCAAGGTGCTGGCCCTCGAGGCCGCCGGCGGCGCCGAATTGCTGCGCCAGGTGCTCGAAGAGCAGCGCGTCATCGACGGCATCTACACCGTGGTCAAGCCCGACAAGCCGCTCGAGTTCACGGGCCAGGTGAGCACCACACTCCTCACGGGCAAGCTCGGCCGGACGCCGATGGGCCTCGCGCTCGAGATCACCGACTGGCAGGACCTGGACGGCGACTACGAGATGGAGAAGAACCGTCTGCGGCTGCGGTACCAGGAGCTGCACGTCGTCAAGGAGTGGGACGGCGACCTCGAAGGGTTCACCGCCCTGGTCCTGCGCGAAGACGCCAAGAAGCTGCCGATCCTCGACTCGACCATGCGCTTCATCGAGCACCTTCGCGACTACCGCGAGAAGCTCGCCGAGGCCGCGGTTCGCCGCTACGAGGCGACCGAGCAGTGGATGGAGTGCCCCAAGTGCGAGGCCGAGGTCCCGACGTCGAACGGCATCCACTGCCCCGAATGCGGCGAGGACATGCGCGGCGGCGAGTATGTGCGGGCGGTCCTGCACCTGGTCGACGACGCCGACGGGCGGATCTATCGGGGCATCGACTCGCTGACGGTCCGCTCGGCCGGCTTTCCCGAGTACCGGGGCATGTCGCTCGACCGCATCCAGGGCTCGAACCTCTGGGTCAGCTTCCGGCGCTACGACCCGCTCCCGGACGAGGGGATCGTGCTGCCGACCGCGAGCGTCGAGATGTTCGAAGCGCAGCGCTCGGTCATCCGCCAGCTGCAGATCGGCAGCCCGCGCACGGGCGCCCTCGCCGCCGAGCTGGCCGACACCGGATGGCTGGGCAGCCCGCCGCGGGTGCCCCTTGACGGCAAGAAGGCCCACCACCTGCCCGACCCGAACGAGGAGCAGGCGGAGGCGGTCGCCCGCGTGATGGGCATGCGGCCGGGCCAGATGTACCTCATCCAGGGCCCGCCGGGGACCGGAAAGACGACGGCCATCGTGGAGTCCATCCGGCGCATTCTCGGCCGCAACCCGAACGCATCGATCCTCATGTCCTCGCACTCCAACGACGCGGTCGACACGGGCCAGGAGAGACTGCTCGGGTTCTCACATGTGCGGCAAGCGCGCATCGCGGAGCCGGGCAAGGTGCCGCGCCGTTTGCGACCGACGCTGGTCGAGAGCGACGACCTCGAGCCGTACAACCTGGTCGCCGGCACGTGCAACAGGCTCGCCATCGACTCGAGGTTGCGGTTCAAGGTGTTCGACTGGCTGATCCTCGACGAGGCGAACAAGGTGCGCGCCAACGAGGCGCTCGCGCTCATGCCGCTCGCCAAGCGCTGGGTGATGATCGGCGACTTGAAGCAGCTGCCGCCGGTGATGGAGGAGGCCGCTTCGACCTTCAAGATCGAGCAGCCGCTGGACGAGCTGGTGCGCGACGACAGCTTCTACGGCTGGATGTGGGACAAGGTGCCCGCGTCCTCGAAGATCATGCTGCCGCGCCAGTACCGCATGCGCGAGCCGATCGGCCGCGTCGTCTCCGACCTCTTCTATGAAGGCAAGCTGATGCACGAGGCGCCGCATCCGCGGATGCCGCTGCCGTGGCCGTTCGACCGCGAGCTCGTGTGGGTCGACACCGGCGCGCAGGACGAGTACCGGGACGCGCAGCGATCGGTCGCGAACGAGTTCGAGGTCGCGCTGTGCAAGGACATCACGTCGATCGTCCGGCGCCGGGTACGCAAGGCAAAGCTCGCCGTCATCGCGATGTACGCCTCGCAGGTCAACCGTTTGTCTTCGGCTTTGAAAGGCATCGTGCCGCCGGAAGACATCGAGTCGGTGGACGCGTTCGAAGGTCGCGAGTCCGACGCCGTGATCTTGTCCCTGGTGCGTTCAAACGACCGCGCCGCGATCGGATTCCTGAACGACCCGAACCGGGTCAACGTGGCCATCTCACGCGCGAAGAAGCTGCTCGTCATCGTCGGCGACTCCAAGACAGTGATCGGTGGCGCTCCCGAATTGTTCGGGCCGCTGTTCGAGCACTGCAAGCAGGAAGGACTGGTGGCCGGCGTCGGGGCGGTGGTCACGGCGTGCCAGCGCGTCGGCATCCGCTCGCAGGTCCAGCGCCTGTCCAGGCCTCACCGGGGCGGCGATCGGTTGCGACGCCGACGGCGGCGCGGTCAGCGCCCAGGCGAGATGGGCGCCAACGGGGATGCCGCGGTCGGGGCGAACGGGTCCGAGCCGGCGGCCGATGGCGTCGAGGCGGAGGTGCCGCAGACTTCCAACGGCTCGGGTCAGGCGGAACCGGCGCCGATCGATTCCGCTACGAAGCTCGAATAGGGTTCAATCGCCTTAAGCTCTCGCTTGTCAAGTGAGCGATTGCATCTTCTGCGAAATCCTGAAAGGGAACTCGCCCGCGAGCTACACGTACCAGGACGACACGGTGGTCGCCTTCATGGACATCCAGCCGATCACGCGCGGGCACATGCTGGTGGTGCCGCGTGCGCATGCGGTGTTGATGGCGGAGGTCGAGGATTCCGTCGCCATGCGGAGCTTTCGGGTTGCGCGCCAGCTGGGGTCGGTCGCGCGCAAGACGCTGGGTGCGGCTGGAGTGAATTTGTTCGTGGCCGATGGTGAGGCGGCGTTTCAAGACGTCCCGCATTTCCACGTGCACGTCATCCCGCGGTACCCGAAGGACGGCTTCGGGTTGACCTTCCCGGCCAAGTACAGCCAGCCGCCGAGCCGGGCCGAGCTAGAGGCCATCGCGGAGGCGATCAAAGCGGCCGCGGTCTGAGCTCGCCCGATTCGGCACGTCCGGCGCCGAACGTGCCTTTGAAAGCGCGGATTTGATGCGTCTGGCTCCAAACGTTCCCAAAAGGACTTTCCCCCCGACCGATCAGGGCGTGACAGTCACCTTGATCGACACCACCTGCACGTACATCGGGCAGGCCGAACCGGGCGGGCAGTGCGGGCTGGCGTAAGCGGTGATCTCGGCATGACCTGGGGCCACTGCCTTGAACGCCGCGAGGGTGACGCCGCGCACGGCCGTGGCGGCGGGGTTGACGATCGGGATGAGGACCGCCTCGTTGGTCGACCTCACCTGCGTCCAGTTATCCATGTTGCTGGCCGCGTGAAGCACGACCTCGACCTTTTGGCCGACGCGCATCGTCGCGGTCTTGTCCCTCTCGGTGACGACCAGGTCGTAGCCGAGGCCGGTGCCTTCGCTCGGGGTCGGGGATGGGCCCGCCCCTGGACCTTCTCGATAGGCGCCGCAGGCGGAAATGACCAGTGCCGCGAGGGCCACGGCGAACAGGCTTCTCACTTCACCTACGTAACGAACCTGAGCCTTCACACGTAACATCGGCAGCTTGGTGCGGAATTCTGAGCTTCGGAACCTGATCTTCGGGTCGGTCCTGGCGATCTTGATCGCTTCCTGCAGCAGCGGCGGGCCGGCTGCGGTGAAGTCGCCGACCCCGCTCACCGGGGGGCTCACCCTGGGCTTGATCGGCTACATCGGGGACCAGGGCGTGGGCGTGGTCGACCCCGCGACTGGCAAGTCGACCATCCTGGCGCCGCTGCCGCCCGGCGCGCCGTTTCGGGTGGCCGGGCCGGTGTGGGGACCTGCGCCCGGCCTGACGTACCCCGTGCTGTACTTCACTGTCCACGACGACAGGCCGGCCGAAAAGCTGCGCAGCACGGGCGTCGTGCCGTACGACTGGCTGTTTCGCGTGGACCCGTTCACAGGGGCGATCGATCCGCTCGCCGCTTCGATGGATGCGCAGAGCGAGGGTCCAATCGGGCTCGTCGCCAACGCGCATTACGTGGCGCTCACGGTCGGATGCTGCGCGAGCTACGAGGTCGACGCGCTGGACGTGACGAAACCGCTCGCCCCATTGAAGGTGCTCGCCAGGCCGCCGGACCAGGCGGCCTTCTTCACGGAGGGCGTCGCGCCGGGCCAGTCGGGATTGATCGCGGTGCGCGCGTTCGGCACCGGCGCGTGGTACTGGCTGAATGCTGACGCAGGCGTGCTCAACCCGTTCCCGCTGAAGCTTGGGCCGGACGACGGACCGATCGCCATCTCGAAGGACGGCACGATGGCCGCGGTGTCGATGCCCGACCACGGGGCGACGATCATGCCCATCAACACCGCGCTTCCGGTGGCTTCCCCCAGCTCCGAGGCCTCGCCGAGCGGCTCTCCAACGTCCGTGGTTGCACCGCGCGCCTCACCGTCGCCGTCGCAAGCGCCGGCACGCGGGCCGTGGAAACTGAACTCGAAGCTGCCGCACGTCGACAGTCTTGCGTGGAGCCCGGATGCCAAGCAGATCGTGGTGGCGGTGAGTGGCGGGCTCGAGGTGTACGCGGCGTCGGGTTCCGACGGCACGGCGGCGACCAAGAAATACCCGGGGGGCAACATCACCGGAGCGGATTGGTCGGAGCCGATACCGGCAAAGACCGCAGAGATGCTGAAGCCGGGGCCGGGGCCTCAGGCCGCCGTCGACGCGCTGCTGACGACCACCGCGCTCCCGGCCGCGGCCGACACGCCTGCGGGGCGGGCTTCGACCAAGGTCTATCTGTGGCAGTTCGATTCGAGCAAGGCGTCACCGCTGGCGACGATCGGCGAGCCGACGGCGGCGCAGCTGACTCAATATCCGCCGCTGCCCGCTGCTGTCGTCTTCCATCACTGGGCGCCGTCGGTGAACTGGCAGCTGCTCGGCGGATGCTTCCGCTATCGCGTCGTGCTCACCGGCAGCGTGCCGGCGTCCGCGTCGACGTTCGGCCTCGGGTCTAACACGCTGTGCAACGCACCGCCCAGCCCGAGCCCGAGTGGGAGTCCCAAGGCAACCGCGTCACCCTAGTCGTGCGCCGGCTGCCGGACGTGGGGCGTTGATCAGCAGCGCCGCCGCCACCGCGCCCAACAACAGGATCGCCACGCCCCAGGCGGTCGCCACCGAAAAGCCGTAGACCAGCCCCGCGGCCCGAGGAGCCAGGGTGTGGAGCGCGAGGTAACCCGCGGTTGCGCCGGTCGCGGCGGTGTTGAGCAGCGCGGTGCCAAGAGAGCCGCCGATCTGCTGCGCAGTGTTGACCACGGCCGACGCGACGCCAGCCTCGCGCTGGTCGACTTTCTGCGTCGCCGTGCTGAACGCCGGGACCATGACGCACGAGATGCCGAGACCAAGCAAGATCTCCGCCGGCAAGACCAGCGTCAGGTATCCGCTGTCCAGCTGAAGTTGCGTGAGCAGCGCCATGCCCGCGGCGGCGACCAGGGCGCCCGGCGCCATCAGGGCTCGTGGCGGCACGTGGGGCATCAGCCGGCTGGCGATCAGCCACGACCCGGCCTGCGAGGCAAGAGTCATCGGGAGAAAGGCCAGGCCCGCCTGCAGAGGTGTGTAGTGAAGGACGACCTGCAAGTAATAGGTGAGAAACAGGAACGCGCCGAACATGCCGGCGATGACCGACGCCACGGTGAGATATGCACCACCGCGATTGCGGTCAAGGACTATGCGCAGGGGCAGCAGTGGATTCGACGTGCGCGCTTCGCGCGCCACGAACAGCGCCAGCAGCACGGCACTCCCTACGAGCAGGCCCGTCACGGTGGTCGAAGTCCAGCCCGCCGTGACAGCTTGCGTGCACCCATAGACGAGGGCGACCAGCCCGGCACCGGCCAGGATCACGCCCGGAAAATCGAATTGAGGGCGAGCGCGAGGAGCTGAGCTCGGCAACACCATCAAGCCTCCCACCGCCGCAATCAGGGCTACTGGAAGGTTGACGTAGAGGCACCAGCGCCAGGCAAAGTACTGGGTGAGCGCACCGCCCAGGAGCAGGCCGACGACCGCCCCGCTCCCGGCGATCGATCCGTAGACCGCGAACGCTGTCGCGCGCTCGCGCGGCTCGGTGAAGGTCACTGCGATGAGGGAGAGCGCTGTGGGGGCAAGCAGCGCCGCGAACGCGCCCTGCAATGCCCGGGCCGCGACGAGCACCTCGAAGGTCGGCGCGGCGCCGCCGATCACTGAAGCCACGGCGAACCCGCCGAGTCCGAGGAGAAACGCGCGTTTGCGCCCAATGGAATCTGCGATCCGGCCGCCTAACAGGAGCAGTCCTCCGAAGGCCAGCGTGTAGGCCGTGATGACCCACTGCCGGTCCGCATCGGAAGCACCGAGGGCTGCCTGAGCCGACGGTAGGGCGATGCTCACGATCGTGGCATCGAGCGCGATCATGAGCTGGGCGAGCGCGATGATGGCGAGCGCCGACCAGCGCCGGGGGTCGGCGGGAGCGCTCATGTGGATCGCA
>DASRWV010000068.1:0-11005 GCA_035687505.1 Nitrosotalea sp. | reverse complement strand
CAGGCGACGCTGCCGCGCGAGCGTCCCGCTTCGCTCGCTGTGTTGGGCGGTGGCGCGGTGGGGGTGGAGCTGGGCCAGGCGTTCGCGCGGCTTGGGTCGAAGGTCACGGTGATCGAGGCGGGACCGCGTTTTCTGGGCTTGGAGGAGCCCGAAGCTGGCGCCGCTTTGCGTCCTCACCTGGAGGAGGACGGCATGACATTGATGGTGGGCGACCCGTGCGAGGCGGTGGAACGTCACGGCGCCAGCGTGGTGCTGCACCTCAAGTCGGGCGCGATAGTGAATGCGGACCGGCTGCTGGTCGCGACCGGGCGGCGGCCAAATGTCGAAGCGTGGCGGGAGTCGGGCCTCGCGCAGACCGAACGCGGATGGTTGAAGGTCGACCCCGCGACGCTCGAGGCGCATGCGGACGTTTACGGCGCGGGCGACGTGACGGGTCTCGGCGGCTTCACGCATCTTGCGTACTACCACGGGCAGGTGATCGCGCGACGGCTGCGTGGAGAGGACGCGCGGGCCGATCACTCGGCGGTGCCGCGAGTCACGTTCACGGATCCGGAGGTGGCATCGGTGGGTCTGTCGGAGGCGGCTGCGACCGAGCGTGGCTTGGACGTCGTGGTTGCCGGTGCCGATCCCGCGGAGGCGGCGCGAGGGTACATCCACGACTTCCACGGTGGCGCGTTGAAGCTGGTCGCGGATCGCAAGCGCGGTGTGCTGGTGGGCGCGACCATGGTCACGCCGCGGGCGGGCGAGATCCTGGGCGAGCTGGTGCTGGCGGTGAAGGTGGGCACGCCGGTGCGAGACCTGGCCGACGTGATTCACCCGTTTCCGGCGTTCAACCGCGTGCTGGGAGCGGTCCTTGGGGAGCTCGCTGCGAAGCTGAAATGACTTCGGGAGATCGGGCCCTTTGGGCGTTTTACCAATGACGCTTTTCATTGTTTGTAAAGGGGTTTCGAATGGTCATCACGATCAATGGAGCGACCTTCACCCTGGAGGCGGACACCATCATCATCTGGTGCCTGGTCGGGTTGGTCGCCGGTTTCCTCGCTAGTCACGTCGCGCTCGGGCACGGGCTCGGCTTGTTGGGCGACATCGTCGTCGGCATCATCGGCGCCTTCGTCGGAGGGTTCCTGCTGCTGGGGGTGCTGCATATCAGCATCGGTATTGCGGGACATCCGCTGCTCACGCAGATGCTGATGGCGCTCATCGGCGCGGCGATCCTGCTGCTTGTCGTCCGGGTGTTCGGCGGCGGGCGGAGCGGCTACCGGCGGCGGGCTTTCTGAGCCGTTCGCTCCCAGGCGTTTTTCACCAGCTGTTGGGCTAGGTCTGGTCCGACTCCGGCGAGCCGGACCCTGACCCACCCGTAGCGGCCGGTGTAGGCGGCAGGGGCGAAGGTCTTCGGGTCCATCTCCACCAGCGCTGATTGGTCGTCTGGGGTTGCTTTCACCGAGACGAACTCTCCGTCTGCAGAGCCCATGGCGAAGATGCGCTCTTTGACGCGAAAGGTTGCCTCGCCCCAGGTCTCACGTTCCTCGGCCTGAGGCATGGAGAGACAGACGCGGCGGAATTGTTTGAAGGTCAGGGCGGGACCACCTCGAACGTGAGGCGTGCTTTCAGCCTGGTCAGCGCAGCCAGGACTGGCACGCCGAGCGCCAGCACCATCACGACATTGCCTACCGCGCGGAATGTGTCATAGGCGAGCGAGGTGAGGAGGTAGTAGCGCCCGAAATTCAGCAGCGCGGTGGTGGGCGCCATGCCTGGATCCCAGCCGAGCGTCGGGTTGCCGCGATAGGCGGGCACCCAGCCGGAAATGTCGAGGAGCGCGCCGAACACCCAACCCATGATCGCGCCGACGCCCGCCAGCGTGATGAGGTCGCGCCAGCTCGGGGTCGTGTTTCTCCAGTGGCCAGCGAGGCCGGCCGCGACGCCCACCCAGCCCAGCCCGAAGACCTGGTACGGGACCCATGGGCCGACTCCGCCTCCGGCGATGGCGGAGACGAGGATGGATAACGCGCCCGCGAGGAATCCGAAAGAGGTGCCGAAGACGTAGCCGGAGCAGAGCACCAGAAAGAAGATCGGGTTGAAGCCCCCGATGCCCTCGATGACGGCGAGGCGGAGGGCGGTGTCGATGGCGGCGATCGCGGCAAGGAGGGCGACTGCGCGGGAGTCCAGCTCGCGCGTGCCGGTCTCGACGAGGAGCACTGCCGCGATGCAGCCGATGGCGAGAGCCCAGGCGGGAGTGTTGGCCGGGAGGCCTGAGCCGATGAAGGGCCAGGCAAAGAGCGCGAGGCCTGCGAGCGAGACGAGGCCGACGGGAAGTGCTTTCTTCATGTGACCTTGCCACTCGACACCCTGAGCACGCGGTCGGCGAGGGCGTTTCGGAGGTCCTGGTCGTGAGTCGCCAGCACGATCGCTGAGCCGCTTTCTTTGAGGTGGGCAATCAGGCGGGTCAGTGCATCGCGAGCGGCGTCGTCCATGCCGCGCGTGGGCTCGTCGAGAAGGACGAGGGCCGGCTTTCCGGGCAGCACTGCGGCGAGCGCGGCTCTTTGTCGTTCGCCGGTCGAGAGGTCGCGCGGGTAGCGGCCGGCGAGGTGGGCGAGGCCGAGCTGCGTGAGGATGACGTCGGGCTCGTCTGGTTCGCCGGCGCGCTCGAGGGTCATGGCCACCTCGGCGCGGAGCGTGGGGCGGTGGAGCAGGGCGGTTGGGTTCTGGGGCAGGTAGGCGATCCGGCCGGGTCTTCGCTCGACGGTGCCTTTTGTCGGTGAGAGGGCGCCGGCGATGAGTCGGAGCATCGTCGTCTTCCCGCCGCCGTTGGGACCGCAAAGGGCAACCACCTCGCCCTGGTGTCCTGCCGCATCGATCGCGTCGAGCACTGTGTGGTTTCCGAAGCCAGCCGTGACGCCGGCCAGGGACCACGCGAGAGGACCGGGTTGGGACGGCGCCGGTCTTGCGATGGGGTGGGTGGTGGGCAGGGTCGGCGGGCCGGTGATTACGCTTCCCTTGTCGACTGTGACGAGTGCGGCGGCCGCTGCCAGCAGCCGCTCGAGCCGGTGCTCAGCGATCACCGCGGCTCGACCCTGCTGGACCAGGCGCATGGTCGCGTCGAGCACCATCGCGGCTCCTTCTGGGTCCAGTTGCGACGTGGGCTCGTCGAGGACCACCAGGCGGGGCCGCATCACGAGCGCCGAGGCAAGTGCCACGCGCTGGCGCTCGCCGCCGCTGAGGGTTCTCACGCGCCGTCCGGCCAGGTGCGAGACGCCTGCGCCGTGAAGCGCTTCTTCGACGCGGGCGGCCATCTCGGTGCGCGGCATGGCGATGTTCTCGAGCCCAAACGCGACCTCGCGGTCGACCACGTCGTAGACGGTCTGCAGCTCGGGGTCCTGGAAGACGAAGCCCACGGTGCGGGCGAGGCGGCGGGTGGGCGTCTTGATGACGTCCATCCCGTTGACCTCGATGGATCCGGCGATGCGGCCGCCGTGGAAATGCGGGACGAGGCCGTTCAGCGCGCGCAGCAATGTCGACTTGCCGCCGCCGGACGGTCCGGCGACGACGGTGAGGCCGTCTTCGATTTGCAACGTCACGTCCTGGAGTGCCGCGTCCGGTGCGTTGGGGTACCAGTACGAGAGGTGGGTTATCCGCGCGATCGCCATGTCATGACCGGGGTGAAGAGGAGGAGGCAGGCGGCGAGCGGAACGGTTTCTATTGCGGGCGCATGGAGGGTCGGGTATGGGTACCAGTCGGCTGCTTTTCCGGCGATGAACGCGATGACGGCGGCCGCCGAGGTGGCGACGAGAATCCAGTCGGTGCGGTGCATGTGCGTTGCCTTGAGCGAGGTGCGAGGTCCGGAACCGAAGCCCCGCGCTTCCATGGATTCCGCGAGCTGGATCGAGCCTTCCACGCTCGTGAGCACGACGGGGACGACGACCTCGGCCCAGGAGCGGGGGCCTCTGGGCTTCCATCCTCTAAGTCGTTGCGCTTCGCTGACCTGGACGAAGGAGGCGGCGACCGAAGGCACGAGGTTGAGCGAGGCGGCGATGGCGGCGCCGGTTCTTGACAGGGCGGCCGGGAGCGCATCCATGACGTCGTGCGAGGCGAGCATCAGAGAGAAAGGTGCGGCCGCAACTATGGCCGCTCCGACTGTGATACCGCCGGAGAGGCCGGCGGCGAGTGCCTCGAGGGTGTAGGGGCCGCCGAGTGCGGGGATTTGTTGCGGCAGTGTAAAGAGGGTTGTCCTACCGAGGTGGGCGGAGGCAAAGTTGAGGGCTGTGGCGAAGGCTGCGATGAGGACGATCGCTGAGAAGAGGCCGCGCATGCGGTTGAGGCCGGCGCCGGCGGCGAGCGATGCGATCGCCGCCGCCAGCACGAGGACCTTGTAGGCGGGGTTGGTGGTGAACAAGACGATGAAGAGGCACGCGGCGGACCAGGCGGCCACGGAGCGAGCATTCATCTCTTGCCTAGCTCGCCTTGGGAAGGGGTGGCGGAGACGGAGAGGGCTCGTAGGCGATGTAGCGCCAACCCAGCGCGTCCTTGTCGTGAAGGATCACCTGCGGGTCCGCATACCCGGTTTGGGCCACGGTCCAGGAGCCGTTGGTCTCAATGAACATGGACCAGTTGGGTCCGCTGGTGGCAAAACATTTTTCGTACTGGGCGGGCTCGTTGTCGATCGAACAGATGGCCTTGCCGAAGCTGAATGTCTGGGTCTGAAAAGTGACGCCGGATTGGTCCATCAGAGATTGACCGTCGATCGTGGCGCCGGCAAAACCGACGCACTTCTGCACAGTTGTGCCCGAGCTGTGCTGGACGATTACGTAAGCGCGGTGAGGCGCAGACGCGTTAACGCAGGTGCTTGTTGGCGATGTGGTCGACGTTGACGGAGAGCTGCCGCATGCCAGCATCGCCGCTAAGGCGATAAGAGGGACGAGGGCGAGGGCCAGTTTCGCGCTGGTCCGGATGAGGTGCGTACGCACGGTGTTTCCTCCAGGCGGTCATGCCTTTCCCGAACGCGACGCTTGAAAGCTGACCGCCAGGAGCTTCCGTGCCGTTTCGCGCGGACGGGTTTGCCTTGCGGGCGTTCAGGTCTCCTGGCTCGCGGATCGCCGCCTCCGTCTCGCCTTCCCAAAAATCCTTGCCGGACTTTCAGTGGCGTTGTCTGGACGAAGGCTCCCCGCTCACAGTTGCGCGACAGCTCCGGCTTCGTACCGGATTCCCTTGGTGCCCTGAGGAGATCTTAGCTTCTTGTGTTTTTTGTAATCGTCTGGTCGGCTCGGGTCAGCTTGAGGTAGCCGGCTTCGCGCGCCGCGGGCATCGCGAAGTTGAAGCGGTCGGGGGTGAGGGCGAGCTCGAGGTCGGTGGGCGGGAAGCCGGGCCATGCGCCGCTCATCAGGCGCGCATATCGCTCGCTGTTTCTCAGAGGCTTTAGCAGTTGCTCGGCGTCCGGCTCCTCGCCGCGGATGATCGCTTCCATGTAGCGCGCGCAGGCGTGGTCCTCGGGGTCGTCGGCGGAAGCGATGAGGGTGATGTGCTGTGGGGTTGGGCGCCTTAACAGGCAGGCTTGAACTGTCGCGCGCGCCACGACGAGACTGGCCGTAAAGATGTCGATCCCTTCCGCGACCGCTGCAGCCACCTGCGTCCCGGCCGATGAGCGCTGGACCAGGACTCTGCCTTTCAGGTCGGCCGCTTTGATCTGCGTCGGCGAGTTGCTGATCGCGATGCCGGGGATCGGCAGCCCTTCCTCTTCGGCGGAAACCAGAGCGTCGGGAATGGTCGCCGCCAGCGCGAGCGCTGCGTGTGTGGTTGTCACGAGGCGGCACTCTCGAGCCCCGCCTGCGAGCGCGTACGCGCTGACGGTGAAAGACCGGAGCACGTCGATGACGACGGCGATGCCGCGTGCCTGTCGCGCGCCGTCGATGCCCGTCGCGTGGATGACTTCCACGAGTAGATCGTGAGGGCTATTCGAGGGCGCGAGCATGATATCGGGCGAAAGTGTCATCGCCGGATGAGCCGCGCCGTCCTTTTGGCTTTGAGCAGATCGCGGACTGTGGATCGATGCGCGTCGTCGGTTTGCGGCTCGAGCCGGGTCAGAAAGTGCCCGAGCACCGCAATGCGATCCCGGTCGCCCTCATCGTGACCGAAGGGCGGCTGCACTTCGACGACGGCGCCAAGACTGGCGAGGTTGGGGCCGGCGAGATGCTCTTGATCAATCCGGGCGAGAGGCACACCTACCGCGCCGATATCGGGACCTCCGCCTACCTGGTCTTTGCGGGACTGCCGGGCGTCAGGAGCAGGACGTGGAGCTTGCGGCGCAAAGAGTGAGCTCCTAGGCCGAGTTCCACAGGGCGATGAGGCGGCGGCCGTCATCGCGAAGGACGCTCACCGTAGCCACGTCAAGCATCAGGCCCGACGCAACGGTGAGGTCGGCGCGGATCCACGCTGCGCCCACCGCGCGAAGTGTGTGCCCATGGGAAAAGGCGAGCACGCGCCCGCCCGACTTGCCCGCGAGGGCGATGAATGCCTGCACCCGCGTGTAGATCTGTGTGGGCGTCTCGCCGCCCGGAGAGCCGTCCATGTAGAGCTCCCAGCTGGGGTTTGCTTCGTGAATTTGCTTAGACGTGAGGCCTTCGTAGTCGCCGTAGTCCACCTCTCTCAAGAGGTCGGTGATCTGGGGACTGGAGAACCCCGCGAGCTCGGCCGTGCGCCGCGCGCGCTGCATCGGGCTCGCATAGACGGTGTCGAAGGTTAGCGATGCGAGGCGCGGACGGAGGGCCTTTGCTTTCTCTTCACCGCGGGGTGTCAGGGGCAGGTCCGTGTTGCCGGTGTGGCGTCCATTGGCGCTCCATTCGGTTTCGCCATGGCGGACGAGGTAGATCTCGAGCGTCAGGCGGGCTTGCCCATCATCTCGGGCCGGCCCGAGCGAAGCGATCGACTGGCGCTTTCGATGACGGCGCCGGCGCGGACGCGCTGACCCGGCCTCACGCAGACAAGGCCGACTGCAGCCTGGCCGCCGTGCTGCTTCAGAGCCTCGTTCACCGCCGAGAGCACACGGTTGGCGGCGTGCGCAGTTCCGGCTACGTCAGTGTCGGGAAGGATGGCGAGGAGCTGTGGAGGATTGCGTCCGATCACGCCGGGCGTGTCGACATCTCTCACCGTTCCCGCGAGCGCGGCGGCCATGAGCTTCAGCGCCTCGTCGGGGGTGCCTGCGCCATCGGCCTCGATCAAAAGGACGCCGAGGTTGCGCTGGTAGCGGTGCGCGCGAGCGAGCTCGTCCTCGAGCACGGGGCGCACGAAGCGATCGTTGAACAGGCCAGTCGTGCGATCGACGATGTGAAGCGGCTCGGCCTGTGGGTCGTCGACCTTGACACCACAGGACGGGCAGAACACGGCGCCGTGGGGCAGGGGTGAACCGCAGGCCTGGCACGTCTGCCCCTCCGGCCGGCGGCGGAGGAAGTCGCCAATCGGCATTCGGTAAAGCCTATCAGTCACGTTAATCCGCGCCTTGCGGGCCCTTTACAACCAGGGTTGACTTCGCTTCGTTCGAGAACTAGCTTTGGCGCAGGCGTGCCGGTTGGGGGAGGGGCCGGAAAGAAGGGAGGGCCCGCCAGGGGTCTGCGAGTTTCGGTCAGCCCACCGCCGCTGCGGCGGTTATAAGCCAGCTCTCCGCCCAATCGGACACAGCGTCCAACACTGGCTCGAGAGCTCGGCCGCGTGACGTCAGTCGATAGCTCACACGCACAGGCGGGCCTGGATCGACAAGCCTCTCGACGATGCTTTCGGTCTCGAGCTCTCGCAGTCGTTCGGTGAGGACGCGGTCGCTGATGCCCGGTATCCCGGCGAGCAATTGGTTGAAACGTGCCGGACCTGGAAGCAACGCTTTAACCACGGCTCCAGTCCAGCGCTTACCAATCAGTTCGATTGCCTTCTGAAAGGATGCGCTGTAGTCGAGCCCCCCTCCGACCATGGGGAGAGATTCTATGCGCTATCGGACGTCTCCGAAAGCAAGCGCGAGGTGTTTTCCACAAGAAATTTTCTTGTTGGCATTTTTTCAGTCTGGGATAGTGGTCGTCGATGGACGTTGACGGCAGAGTAATCGTGGTCACCGGTGGGGCCCGGGGCATCGGTCGTGCCCTGGCGACGAGGTTTGCCCGCGAGCGCGCGGAGGTTGTGGTGGTAGTCGACGTCGACCTCGACGGGGCGTCCGAAGTCGCCAAAGCGATCGGCGGCTCGGCTGTTCGTTGCGATGTTTCCCGCGAGTCCGAGGTCGAACAGCTCGTCAATCGCGTGCAGTCGGAACACGGTCGCATCGACATCTTTTGCTCCAATGCAGGGATCGCGGTCGGCGGTGGTCCCGAGACGCCGACCGATCAGTGGCAGCGCATCTGGGACGTGAATCTCATGAGTCACGTCTTCGTCGCGCGGTATGCGCTCCCGGCAATGCTTCAGCGAGGCGAGGGCTACATCCTCGGCACCGTTTCCGCGGCAGGCCTGCTCAACCACATCTTCGCCGCGCCGTACGGCGTGACCAAAGCTGCGGCCCTTTCGCTGTTCGAATGGCTGTCGATCGCGCATGGCGCTCAGGGGATTCGGATTTCATGCCTCTGCCCGCTGGGCGTCAAGACAGACATGCTGGCGGCTGAGGAAAGGGAGGGCCGCGAGTTCCTCACTGCCGACGCTCTCGAGCCCGAGACAGTCGCCGAAATCGTTCAGCAGGGCTTGCGGGACGAACGCTTCCTCATTCTTCCGCACCCGGAGGTCGGCGAGTACTTCCATCGCAAGGCGGATGACTACGACCGCTGGCTGAAAGGAATGCGGAGGCTTCGAGCCAACATCATTTCCGCCTCCGGCTGAGTGCGCCGGCTGTCCGTTTTCGCAGGCGTGGTCCTGATCGCAATCGCGTTCGGGGCTGCGACTCGAGTCGCCAACACGCGCGAGGGCCTCATCGCCGAGGTCATCACCCTGCTGGCAGGCCTGGCCGGCATGACCCTCGTCTTCTTTGGTCTTTTTTCAGGCGCCCGACCTGCAACGCGACCCTCGGTGCCGCGGCCACAGGCGCCGGCACGGCCGCCATCCACCAGAGACTTTGCCCTCGGGGGCGCCGGTCTTGGGCTGGCGGTGATCCTCATCGGCGGCTGGGGAGTTTCGGCAGGTTGGCAGTGGGCCGCCTTGAGCGTGGTGGTGCTCCTACCGATGATCGTGGGCAGCGCTGTCCTGTGTATTCGGTACCTGCGCGCGCGCTAGGTCACGAGCTCAGCGCGAGGATCTCTCCCACCAGGTAGAGCGATCCGCAGACCAGCACATTGCCGTGCGGCCCGGCCAGCTCTCTGGCTTGCTCCAGAGCCGCGCCGGCCGGCCGGACTGCACGGCCATCGGCGCCATACATCTCAGCCAGTACGTTCGCTGAGACCGCGTGCCCCGCGGCGCTGGCCGGCTCGGTGAAAACGGCTGCGTCCGGTCTCATGGTTCGCAGCGCGGCGAGAAGCTGGGCGGGGTCGCGCTCGCTGAGCATCGCGAAGACCGCGATCAATCGCTCGGTGCCGATGAGGCGACGCAGAGTAGTACCGGCCTTCAGCATTGCGGCTGGATTGTGACCGCCGTCCAGGATGACTCGCGGCTGAGTCGCGGTCACTTGGAGACGTCCCGGCCAACGCGTAGACCCGAGACCCTCGCGGACCTCATCGTCGGTGACCTTGTCCAGGAGGTGCGCGGCACCGACCGCGAGGGCGGCGTTGGCGGGTTGATAGTCGCCTACCAGCGGCAGCTTCAGGTCCGCGTGCTCGAAGCCCGGACCGGTCACGCGAAGCTCATGTCCGCTCCAACCCCGTGACGTGGACTCGACGTGTATGTCACGACCAAGAACCCACACAAGATCACCCGCGGCGCGTGCGTGCTCCTCGACGATTGAAAGTGCCACGCCCTCGCAGCCGGTGACGACACGGTCGCCCGGTTTGATGATCGCCGCCTTCTCGTGAGCGATCTTCTCGATTGTGTCCCCAAGGTATTTCTGGTGGTCGAGGTCAACATTGGTGATCACCGCCACGCCGAGGTCCAGGGCGTTGGTGGCGTCGAGGCGGCCACCGAGCCCGACCTCGCAGACAAGCCGGTCGATGCGCGGCGCCAGGTAGGCCAGCGCCATCGCCGTCAGCATCTCGAACTCCGTGGCCTGTCCCACCTCCGCAGTGACAGCGTCGAATGCGGGCATCAACGCTTCGAGTGTCTCGACGAACTCGGCTTCACTGATCGGCCGGCCATTCAACTCGATGCGTTCCGTGTAGGAGATCAGGTGAGGCTTGGGCATGAAACCGACCTTCTGGCCGGCCGCTTCGAGGATCGACGTCAGGCAGGCACCGGTCGAGCCCTTTCCGTTGGTCCCCGCAATCAGCGCGCCCTTCAGACCGCGATCAGGCCCGCCGATGCGATCGAGGATAGCTCGCGTCCGCTCGGTGCCCAATTTCATGCCGAAGCGGCCGTGCTTCGAAATGTAGGAGAGCGCCTCCTCGTAGGTCAAAGGGGCCGGCGACGGACCTCGGCTTCGTAGGTGTTCTTGATCAGCATCGCGCGGGTCATCGGACCCACTCCGCCAGGATTCGGAGTCAGCCACCCTGCCACCCCATCGACGCCTGGTCCAAGATCCCCGACCTGGCGGCCACCGGACCAATTGGTGCTGACATCGATGACCGCCGCGCCCGGCTTGACCATTTCCTTGGTGATCAAGTTTGCTTTTCCCGCTGCCGCGACCAGGATGTCAGCGGTCCGCGTATGGCTCACAAGGTCCCTGGTCCGCGTGTGGCAGATCGTCACTGTCGCGTTGCGCTTCAGCATCAATAGCGCGGTGGGCTTGCCCACGAGGTTGCTCCGACCGACCACGACAGCATTCGCGCCTTCGATCTCGATGCCCGCGCGATCGAGCAGCTCGATGATGCCGGCGGGTGTGCAGGGCTGGACTCCTCCAGGCAATCCGAGCGCCACGAGGCCCGCGTTGATGGGATGGAAGCCGTCGACGTCCTTCACCGGATCCAGT